>NZ_JBHSOF010000025.1:0-110831 GCF_042656005.1 Kitasatospora misakiensis
GGCATGTCCCTGGTGGGAAGCCCGGCGGGCCGCGCTGATGACAGGGCCAAACCTACAACGGAGAGTCTGAGCTCGTGCCCGAACACCTGAGCCTCCACCAACGCATGGCGGACTGGGGAATGGGTGACGGGGGCGGCTTGCGTGGCCGACGGAGCCCCGGAGCGGCCCCGTCTGGACCGGGCTACTCCAACGGCTTGGGCCACGACAACTGCGACGGAGTCGGGGAGGGTCTGGAGCGGGGAGAACCGGGGACCGCGCGTCGATCACCATTGCCTCTGAGACGTCTTTCGGTGAACGAACAGCACGGGTTGTCTGCCGTCTGACGTGCAGCGATGGCTATGGCCGGGCGACTGGGGGTCAAGGGGTCGCAGGTTCAAATCCTGTCGTCCCGACTGTGAAGTCGGTTGTGAGAGCGGGTACTTGGGAAACCAGGTATCCGCTCTTGCTGTTTGTGGGCGGGTTTTCTGGTCCCCGGGCGGTCCCCGGGGAGTGGCATGGGTCCGGGGCTGTTCGTTGCTTCGGTGGCTGTCGCGTGGGGTGGCCTTTGATCTTGAGGTGCAGTGCGATACCTCCTTACTGATCGCTGGGGCGAGGCGTGGGCGACCGGTTCGGGGCTTTCGGTGGGCGGGCAGGGGGCGGGTCGGGGGCTGCGTGAAGCCCCGAGGGGCGCCGGATGGGTGTCCGGTGGCCCTCGGGGCGGGGGTGTGTCGGGTGGGGGTCAGCCGGTGAAGGTGACGTCCCAGTGGTTGCCCTCGTTGGCGTAGATGTTGCCCGAGGGGGAGGTGTAGAGGGTGGCGCCGTCGCCGCGGACGCCGGTGTAGGTGAAGTTGCCGGTGATGTGGTTGGTGAGGCAGCTCACCATCGCGAAGTCCAGCTTGTAGCCGTTGGCGTGGCTGTAGGTGCCGGCGGCGTGGCCGGTCTCGGTGCCTCCGGTGATGTTCAGGCCGCAGCCGCCCACGGCGTGCTTGAGTGCGACGGCGCCGTCCGCCGAGGCGCGGCGCAGGCCGTCGAAGGAGGTGCAGCTGCTGCTGTTGCGGTTGGAGCAGTTGCCGGAGGAGGACCAGGTGATGCCCGCGGAGGAGAGCAGCGAGGCGGCCTGGGACTGGCTGAGCAGGTCGCCGCCGTTGCCGCCGCCGGTGCTGCTGCCGCCGCCGGAGAGCAGGGCGGACCAGGTGGCGGGGCCGACGATGCCGTCCACCGGGCTCAGGCCGGCGGACTGCTGGAAGCCGCGCACCGAGGAGTCGGTGCCGGCTCCGAAGGCGCCGTCCACGGTGAGGTTGGCGCCGCGGGCGTTCAGCTGGACCTGGAGCGCCTTGACGGCGTCGCCGTTGTCGCCCTGGCGGACGGTGACGATCAGCTTGGGCCAGGTGGCGCCGCCGACGATGCCGTCCACCGGGGTCAGGCCGTTGGCGCTCTGGAAGCTCTTGACCTTGGCCTCGGTCGCGGGGCCGAACGCGCCGTCGGCGCCGGTCGCGTAGCCGCGGGCGTTCAGCAGGTACTGGACGGTGGACACCTTGGCGCCCTGGTCGCCGTTGCGGACGACGGGCCAGCTCGCGGCGTGGGCGGCGGTGGCGGACAGCACCGCCGCCAGGAGGGCGGCGAAGACCGCGGCCACTACGGCCGGGAAGCGCTTCACGGAAGTTCCTCACTTCTACTGAGGGGGATGAGGGGATGAGGGGATGACGGGGGGCGCCGGGCTACCAGGTCGGCATGTTCTCCCAGCAGGTGACGCCCCAGGCGTGCTCGTGGTGGACGATCACCTCCAGCAGCTGGGAGCCGGTCTGGACGCCGACGATCCCGTCCTGGTCGAGGCCGTTGGCCTTCTGGAACGCGCGCAGGGCGGTCTCGGTACGGGCGCCCCAGATGCCGTCGGTCTGGAGGCCGGAGTGCAGGGAGGCGTTCAGCGCGAGCTGCACGCACTTGACGCCGGTCCCCCGGTCGCCGTAGGCGATCTCGCCGGCCCCGGGCCGCGCGCTGGCGGTGCCCGCCAGGGCGGTGACCGCGAGGGCGGCGGTGGCCGTCACGACGGCGGCGCGCTTGATGACCGGGAACATGGGCATGGCGGACTCCTGGGAGACGTGGGTGAGGGCGGCCGCAACGACCGTCGGCAGCCGACACTAGGAAGCCCCGAAGACGTCCCGCGAAGGTTTCGCGTCCCTGGGACGCCCTCCCTCACGGGCGCGCCGGCCGGGGACGGAGGCGGAGTCGTCGCGCCTGGTCAGGTGCGCTGCGCGCCGGCTCCGTACGGTGGGCGGCGGCGGCGTCCCACGGCGCCCGTCCGAGGCCCGCGCTGTCTCAACCTGAGCGGTCCCGGTGTCTCAAACCGCAGGTCAGGGCGGTGGCATACGTCGTACGCGTCCCAGAATCCGGAAGATCGTGGATCTTCGTCCGCGGGATGGCACACAGTGGATCAAGCCGTAGCACGTGACCCGGGGTGGGCCGTGCTACGGGAGGGCGCACCGCGGGGGCGGGGGGCTCGGCCGCCGGGAGACCGGTCCGGCCCGTGGGGCTCGGCCGCCGGGAGTGCGGCACGGCACCCGGCTCCGTCGCGCGTCCTCGATCGCACCGGAACGACCTGGGGGTACAAACGATGGACCACGTTCTGCTGTCCGGCGGCGCGCCGAAGGGCCCGGCCGACCGGCTCTCCGAGGAGCTTCGGTTACTGAAGTCCTCGTCCGGCCTGACCTACGCCCGGATCAGTGAGCGCACCCACTACGCGAAGTCCTCGTGGGAGCGGTGGGTGAACGGCAAGCAGTTCCCGCCGCGTGACGCCGTCGAGCGGATCGCCGCCGTCTGTCAGGCCGACGAACGGCGCCTGCTGGAGCTGTGGACCCAGGCGGAGGCCTGCCGCACACTCGCCGGCACACTCGCCGCCGCACCCGCCGCCGCACCGGGCGCCGTGCCGGGCGCCGCCGGGCGCTCCGGTGCGCCCGGCGAGGGGGACGCCGCCCTGCAGGACCGCCGGCAGAAGGCCGTGTGGTCGCTGACCGTGCTGGCACTGGCCCTGACGGCGGGTCTGGCGCGGTCCGTCCGCCAGGGACGGGAGCTGCGGCGCGGCACCCGTCCCGGCGGCGGCGGGTAGGTACGGCACGACGCGGGCAGGGCCCATCCCGTCCGGGGTGGGCCCTGCCCGCGTGCCGCCCAGTACCTCGTGCCGCTCAGTACCAGTTGTGGGACTGCCAGAAGCTCCAGGCCGAGCACGGGTCGCCGTAGCGCGACTTGATGTAGTTCAGGCCCCAGGTGAGCTGGGTGGCCGGGTTGGTCTGCCAGTCGGATCCGGCGGTCGCCATCTTGGTGGCGGGCAGCGCCTGCGGTATCCCGTACGCGCCGGACGAGGGGTTGGTCGCGTAGACCTTCCAGCCGCTCTCGTGGGTGTAGATCTGCTCCAGGCAGCCGAACTGCCCGCTCACGCTCCAGCCGAGGGCGGGGAACTTCCACTGCGCGGTGATCCGCACCGTCCGGGCGATCCCCAGCGCGTTCATCGTCGCGGGCCCGGCGATGCCGTCGGGGTCGAGCCCGTGCGCCCGCTGCCAGGCGGCGACGGAGGAGGTCGTCCCCGCGCCGTAGGCCCCGTCGGCGCCGGAACCGGCCGCGCGCTGGACCTCGGCGACCTTGTTGTGGAGGGCGAGTTCGGTCCTCGGGCCGTACGCGCCGTCCTCGTCGAGCCCGTTGTCGCGCTGGAAGCCGCGGACGGCGGCGGTGGTGGCCGGGCCGTAGGCGCCGTCGACGCCGCCGCTCGCCAGGTAGCCGATCCCGACCAGGTTGCGCTGGACCCAGGTGGTCGAGTCGACGGCCTGCGCCTGTGCGGGCAGCAGGGCGAAGGCGACGAGTGCGAGCACGGCCACGGCGAGGCCGCGCAGAGCTGCGATGTGTTTCACGGGCATCCCTTCCGGTGCGCCTGTCGGACGATCAGGCGCCGCCGCCCACTCTCGACCCGGGTACCGGCGTCCCACCACGGCCAGCGGCGTTTCGGGGACGTCCCGGGACGGCCGGGACCGGCCAAACGTGCGACGGCCGGGACCGCCCGCCGTGCGACGGACGCGGCGCCGCCCGCGGTGACCTGGACCGCGGGCGGCGCCGGAGCCGTACGGCATCGAGCGTCAGGCGAGCAGCCGACTCCAGGTCCGGGCGTCGACCACGCCGTCGGCGGGCAGTGACGCCGCGCTCTGGAAGGACGCCACCCCGGACTGCGTCCCGGGGCCGAAGGCGCCGTCGACCGCCACCGAGACGCCGTGCGCGACCAGCTGGCTCTGCACGGCGGTCACCGCGCTGCCCGAGGCCCCGCGCGCGAGCGGCGCGACCGCCTGGCTCCACGTCTGGTTGCCCGCGACGCCGTCCGCCGAGGCGTGCACCGTGTTCTGGAAGGCCGTGACGGCGCTGCGGGTGGCGGGACCGAACGAGCCGTCCACGGTCAGCGAGGCGCCCCGCTGCACCAGCAGGTACTGCAGGGTCTTCACCCGCTCGCCCGAGGCGCCGCTGCTCAGCACCGGCCACACCGGGCCGGTCGGGTCCCCGCCGATCTGGGCGGCCACGTCGCGGCGCAGCTTCGGTATCAGCGCGTAGAGGCGGTCGCCGGGGCACTCGGTGCTGTTGAAGTCGCGGTGCCCGTAGATCTGGTAGGCCCGCAGCCCGTACTGGCGGCAGATGTGGGCGATGAGGGCGACCAGCGCCGCGTACTGCTCGCTGCGCGGGTCGACGGTGCTGTAGGTGCCCTCGTTCTCGATGCCGATCGCCACCGTGTTCTGCCCCGTGCAGTGGGCGGACTCCACGTGCTGGGTGCCGCCGGCCAGCGTGGACAGGCTGTTGTGCCGGCCTTCCGTGATGTACGCGCCGCGGCTGACGGTGAAGTGCTGGCCGGTGTCGATCCAGCCCTCGCTGTCCATCTGGTAGGTCTGCATCGACCTGGCCAGCGAGAACGCGGCGGCCTGCGAGTAGTTGGTGACGTTGTCGGTCGCGGTGTGGTGCACGATCACCTTGTCCGGCGCGCCGGGCAGGATGTTGAGCGGGCCGGACGCGGGCCGGGCGCCCCAGGCGGCCGTGGAGGCGATCGCCGGGCCGGTGGCGGCGCGGGCCGTCCCGGAGGGGAGCGCGGCGGAGAGCAGTGCGCCGGTGCCGAGCGCGAAGGCGCCGGCGAGCACCGAGCGGCGCCCGGGGTGGGAGAGGGTGGGGTCGATGGTCATGTCGAGGGCTACCTGGTCCTTCGGAGGAGGAGCGGGGAGGTCCGGGCCGCGGCGGAGCACCGCTGCCCCCGCGCCGGCTGACGGCACGAGGGCAGCGGCGGGCCGCCCGGACCCGGCGGGCGGGTCGTCCGGGCGGGTCGTCCGGGCGGCGGGTCAGCTGGTGGGGATGACCGTGGGGCAGAACTCGATCTGGACCAGGTTGCCCGAGGGCTTGAGGAAGTCGTAGTAGAGGACGTCGCCGGTCTTCGGACCGACGATGCCGTCCGGCGAGAGGCCGTGCTGGTGCTGGAAGTCGGTCAGTGCCGCGTAGGTCGCGTTGCCGTACTGGCCGTCGACCGCGATGGAGTACCCCGCGTTGCGCAGCCCCTGCTGCACGCAGGCGACCCCGTCGCCGCGCTGGCCGGGCTTGACGTACGGGACGCCCCGGTCGGCGTGGGCGACGCCGGCGAGCGTGGTGACGGCGACGGCCGCGGCGCCGAGGGTGACGGCTCCGCGTCGGAACACGTGCTTGATCATGGAAGGTTCCCCCATCTCGGAAGCGGTCACGGACCGCCCCGGCGGGGCACTCCCCCCGGGTCTGCGGTCCGTGACTCGGACACCGCCCATGCTCGGCGCCGCGCCACCCGTCCCACCAGGGCCTTCCCGTCCCTGGGACGTCCTGGACCGCCGGGGGCGAGCGGTCGCGGGTTCACCAGATGCCGGCGTGGGTCGAGACGGTGCTTGATGTCGAGGGTCCGCGGTCCAGGCGGAGTCCGACCTGCGGGTCCGTCGCGGCACAGCCGGCGCTGCCACCGCCCTGTGGGCGGACTCCGGTGCGTCCGTGGTCAGTCGTGCGGGACGAAGCGGAGCAGGGCCGCTCCGTGGGGCGGGAGGTTGACATCGAGTGCGGAACTGCCTGGGGCGACACCGCGTGCCGCGTCGGACTGGGCGGTGACGGTCCGGGGGTGGAGCACCGTGGAGGTCCACAACTCACGGACTTCGCCGTCGAGAACGGGCGGCAGGCCGACGTTCGCGGCGTCGAGCGCGACGGCGAGCGGCGTCTCGCCGAGGTTGAACGCGGCGGCGTAGCGTGTCCCGCCCGGTCCTCGGGCGGCCCACAGGACGAGCGGCCCCTCGCGGAACACCTCGTGGCTGCCGGTGGCGGAGCGGTGGACCTCCAGGACGTCGGCGTTGGTGAAGAGGGCGATGGTCGCGGGGTCCGAGGACGGGAGGTCGCCGCCGATCATCAGCGGGGAGCGCGCGATGACCCACAGCGTCATCAGGGTGACCCGCTCGTCCGGTGTCAACCGGTCGTCGCGCGGTTCGCCGCGCTCGGCCCGGATCCCGATCCGGCCGAGCGGGAGCATGTCCCCGTCGGGCCAGCCCTGCTGACCGGCGTACGGTGCCCAGCGCGCGAACCTCGCGAAGTTGTCCCGGACGTCTTCCCAGCGGTCCCACAGGTCGTCGCAGATGCGCCACATGGTGGCGTGTGCGCGCAGGTGGTCCAGCCGGGTCAGGGAGAGGTCCCGGCCGGGTGACAGGCTCAGCGTGATCGGGCGTCCGCACCGCTCGATCGCGGACGCGAACGCTTCGATGTCGGCGGCCTGGTAGGGCCAGAGCATGTCGTCGGCCTTGATGAAGTCGACGCCCCACTCCGCGTAGAGCGCGAGCAGAGAGTCGTAGTAGCCCTGCGCGGCGGGCAGGGTGTGGTCGAGGCCGGCCATGTGGGGGTTCCACTCACAGGCGTTCGTGAGGTCCGCGACGTCGCCGGCGCGCGATGACGTCCCGAGGACCGGCGTGTCCTGTTCCACCGCCGCGCGGGGAATCCCGCGCATGATGTGGAGGCCGAAGCGCAGTCCGAGCGCGTGGATCCGGTCGGCCAGCGGCCGGAACCCGAGCCCGCCGGCCGAGCTGGGGAACCGGCCGGGATCCGGCAGGAGGCGGCCGGCCGGGTCCATCACCAGCGGTGCACCCGAGTTGTAGCCGTGTGCGCGGGCGGTGGGATCGGCCCAGTCGATGTCGACGACGATCGTGTCCCAGCCGTGGGGCAGGAGGAAATCCTTCATGAACCGGGCGTTGGCCAGTACTTCGGATTCGGTGACCGTGGTGCCGAAGCAGTCCCAGCTGTTCCAGCCCATCGGCGGGCGGGAGGTCTTCATCAGTGCCATTCTTGCTCCTCGGCCGGCTGTTGGGGGCCGCATGTCGGGGGTCTGCCACGCGTTCACGGTGGCGTGGAACCCGGATGGATGATCTATCGGCCGGTCCGTGCGTCGCCGGGCGGCGGGGCGGTCGAGTTGCGGACGACGAGCTCGGTGCCCACCTGCATGTGGTCCATGAGCAACTGCTGCCCGTCGATGAGGGACAGCAGCGCGCGGGCCGCCTTCTGGCCCATGTCGTGGAGCGGCTGGCGCACGGTGGTCAGACCGGGGAAGGTCTGGGCGGCCTGCGGCAGGTCGTCGAAGCCGACGACGGAGAAGTCGGTGGGGACGTCGAGGCCGTTGGCCCGTGCCGCGTCGACGGCGCCGAGCGCCATCAGGTCGGCGCCGGCGACGATGGCCGTGGGACGGTGCTCGGTTATCAGGCGGGAGGCGGTACGGAAGCCGCAGGTGTAGGAGAAGTCGCACTCGGCGACGAGCCGTTCGTCGACTTCGAGCCCGGCCAGCCGCATCGCGTCCTGGAAGCCCTGGTAGCGGAGGGCGGTGCTTTCGAGGTCCTCTTCGCCGCGGATGTAGGCGATCCGGGTGTGGCCGAGATCGATCAGGTGCTGCGTGCCGAGGCGCATCCCGTGGTAGTTGTCGACGCTCAGCCGGGGCAGCGCCACGTCCAGCCGCCGGGGGTCGATGATCACGCAGGGCAGGTTGCGCCGGCGCAGCAGTTCGACCGTCTTGTCCTCCAGGACCGGCGCGATCATGAGCACGCCGTCGACGAGGCCCCGCCCCAGGAACTCGATCCGCTCGGTTTCCCGCACCGCGTCCTGGTAGGTGGCGTTGACGAGCAACTCCCGCTCGGCGCCGGCGAGTTCGTCGGCGACGCCGCGCAGGATCTCCAGGCCGTACTGGCTGGTCAGGTCCAGGGCGACGAGGCCGATGAGGCCGGTGCGGCCGGCCTTGAGATTGCGGGCCGAGACGTTCGGGCGGTACCCGAGTCGCGCCGCCACCTCCGTGACGCGGCGCCGGGTCTCCTCGGACGCCCCCGGCTTGCCGTTCATCACGTTGGACACCGTCATCGCCGAGACGCCGGCTTCCTCGGCCACCTGCGCGATGGTCACCCGCTCTGCCACCCCAACTCCTTCCGCCTGCACGCCCCGGTCGCACCGGACCCGCCGCGTCCCATCGGACCCGGTCGGAGCAACCTCGTCGAAGGCTGTGTGGGACTCTCGGTGCGTTGCCGTGCGGAGATGCCGGGGCCCCGCCCCTAATGTGCGCCGACTGTAACGTTAAGCCTCGCGTGGAGTCAAAGAGATCCCACCTCGCGGAGGCTTCTTCCGAGCCAGGTCCGCCCGCATGGCGACGCTCCGCGCTAAACGCGCTGCACAAAGTTACGTATAGATGTCGCTTAAGTTTTTCGTTACAGTTCCCCGACATCGGCGCGTAACTCCGTCGCCACCTGGGTCCACACGACCTCCTCGCGGGCTGCATCGACCCGCACAGAAGCGGCCTACCGGTTGCAACCCCTTCAGACACGACGAGTCCGGCTGTGCCGGCATTGGGTGAGGTATGCAATGAAGCGTTCTCGCAGAGGTCTCGCGATCGCCACCACGGTCGTCGCGATGACGATGTCGCTCGCCGCGTGCGGCGGAGGGTCGTCCGACAGCACGGCCGCGGACGGCACGGTGACCATCCACGTGGAGGCGTGGAAGGGCGGTGGCGCGGAGCCGGCGAACGTCGCGGAGGTCAACAAGGCGTTCGAGGAAGCCAACCCCAAGATCAAGGTCGACTTCCAGTACGTCACCGCGAACGACACCTACACGCAGAAGCTCCAGCCCGAGCTGCTCGGCGGCAAGGCCGGAGACGTGATCATGGTGGACTCCTCCAAGGTGCAGAAGTGGGGCGACTCCGGCTACCTGGCCGACCTGTCCAAGGAGTCCTGGGCCGACAAGATCTCCGACGGCGCCAAGCCGTTCGTCCAGAACGGCGGCAAGACGCTGGCCATGCCGATGGAACTCGTCGGCATCGGGCTCTACGCCAACACGGACCTGCTCAAGAAGGCGGGCATCACCGAGGTGCCGGCCGACTGGCCGACCTTCCTCGACGACCTGGGCAAGCTGAAGGCGGCCGGGGTCAACCCGATCGCGCTGCCCGACAAGGCCGGGTGGACGGCCCAGTCCGCCTTCCAGGCGAGCGGATCGACGCTGGTCTACCAGAAGAACAAGCGGTGGGACTCCGACTTCCTGGCCGGCAAGGCCTCGATCCCCTCCGACTGGCAGGAGCCGCTCAACCAGCTCAAGGCGCTGGGCGACCAGGGCTACGTGAACTGGAAGAACGAACTCGGCGTCGACGAGTGGGCCCAGGGCTCGCAGGACTTCATGGCCGGCAAGAGCGCCTTCTGGTACCAGGGCGCCTGGCAGATCTCGAACGTCAAGAAGGCCGGGTTCCCGGTCTCCTTCGCCCCCTGGCCCGCCGGTGCGGCCGGCACCCAGCCCAACGCGATGTTCTTCCCGGGCACCATGTGGGGCGTCAACTCCCAGTCCAAGAACACCGACGCCGCGCGCAAGTACGTCGAGTTCTGGTCGCAGGCGCAGAACCTGTCCAAGTTCCTCGACGCCGAGCACGGAGCGTCCCCCTTCGCCGACGGCACCACGCCCACGGCCCCGGAGACGACCGCCTTCACCGACGCCTTCAGCAACGGCCGCTACCGGCTGATGCCCGCCAACACCTGGCTGAGCGGGCCGACCGAGACCGCCGCCGGTACCGCGGTCCAGGCGTTCCTGCTGGGCCAGAAGTCCGCCGACCAGACGCTGAAGGACATCCAGACCGCGGCGACCGCCAAGTAACCGGCCTCCCGAACAGCCGCGGCGGGGAACCTCCCCACGCCTTCCCCGCCGCGGCCGCCAGCCGACGGAAGGACTCCCCGTGATCCACCGCAGGCGGACCGCCATGGCCGCCTTCCTCCTCCCCGCGATCGCCGTCTACGGCGTGTTCATGATCTATCCGCTGGCGCGAGGCGTCTACCTGAGCTTCACCGACAGCCTCGGCGGTCCGCGGGCCGACTTCGTCGGCCTGGACCAGTACAGCGCGATGCTGGACAAGCCGGCGGTCACCGCGGCCCTGTGGCACACGGTGCTCTACGCGGCCGTGGTCGTCATCATGCAGAACGCGCTCGGACTGCTCTTCGCGAGCATGCTCTTCCGTCGCCCCCGGGTCCGCAGGGCGCTCAGCGTGGTCCTGCTGACCCCGACCCTGATCTCGCCGATGATGGCCGCCTTCATCTGGTCGTACCTGTTCGCCCCGAGCGGCGGGATCAACGCACTGCTCGGCGTCCTCGGCCTCGACGGGCTGCAACACGTCTGGCTCGGCGACCCGTCCACCGCGCTCTACGCGGTGGCCGCCGTCAACATCTGGATGTTCGCCGGATACTCGTGCGCCATCTTCCTCGCCAGCTACCTGAACATGCCCACCGAACTGCTCGACGCCGCCGCCGTCGACGGCGCCACCGGATGGCGGCGCTTCCGCAGCGTGGAGTGGCCACTGCTCGCCCCCGCGCTGACCGTGAACGTGACGCTCAGCCTCATCGGCTCGCTGAAGGTCTTCGAGTTCCCGCTCGTCCTGACCAACGGCGGACCGGCCGGCTCCACGGACACCCTGACCCTGCTGGTGTACCGCAACGTCTTCGGCGGTGGGAAGTTCGCCTTCGGCGTCGCCGTCTCCGTCCTGCTGCTCGTGACCGTGGTCGTCCTCTCCAGCGCCACCTCCTCCCTGCTCCGCCTGCGCGAGCGACGAATCTGACAGGCCGACACCATGACCTCCGAGACCCTCACGCCGCGTAGCGGGCGGCGGCCCGCGGCCGCCCACCGACGCCCCGGCGACAAGCCCGGGACCTGGCGGACGCGCCTGCGCCGCGCCACCCGCCCGCTCGGCACCGGACTGCTGTGCCTGGGCACCCTGCTGTTCGTGCTGCCGTTCCTGTTCACGGTCACCACCTCGCTGCGCACCGCGGCGGACGTCGCCCGGTCCCCGCTGGGCTTCCCGCACTCGCTGACCCTGAAGAACTTCACCGACGTCTTCAGCCAGATGCACTACGGGCCCAGCGCGCTCAACACCCTGCTGATCACCAGCCTGTCGTGCGTGTGCATCACCGTGATCGGCGCGCTCGCCAGCTACCCGCTGGCCCGCCTCACGCAGAACTGGTCCACCTGGGTGTACCGGCTGTTCATCCTCGGCACCTCGGTCCCGATCTTCGTCGTCGTGGCACCGCTGTACCTGCTGATGCGCGACCTGAACCTGCTGGACACCTACACCGGAATGGTCCTCATCTACACGGCGCTGAACCTCCCGCTCGCCGTCTTCTTCTACACCAGCTTCATCCGCTCGATCCCGGTCGACCTGGAGGAGGCGGCCGCGCTGGACGGCTGCGGGGCCCTGCGCACCTTCTTCACGATCATCCTGCCGCTGCTGCGCCCGGTCACCAGCACCCTGCTGACCTTCATCGCCCTGCAGATCTGGAACGACCTGCTGGTCCCGCTGGTCTTCCTGCAGGATCCCGCCAAGCGCACCGTGATGGTCAACGCCTACTCCTTCATCGACCCGCACACGGTCCAGCCGACCACCCTGTTCCCGGCCGCCCTGCTCGGCGTGCTCCCGCTGCTGGTGATCTTCATCTTCCTGCAGCGCCAGGTGGTCGCCGGCATCGCCGCCGGTGCCGTCAAGTCCTGAACCCCGCCCGGCCATCCGTTCGACCGTTCCGAAAGGACCCCTCCCGCCGATGTACGTGGTCTCCTACTTCACCAGTGCCGACGAGGCCCTGCACCTGGCCTACAGCCACGACGGCGAGGAGTTCAGAACGGTGAACGACGGCCGGCCCGTTCTGCGGGGCACGGTCGGCACCGGCCGGCTCCGGGACCCGTTCATCGGCATCGGCCCCGACGGCCTGTTCCACCTGCTGGCCACCGACGGCTGGACGAGCCCCTGCATCGTCCACGCCACCTCCGCGGACCTCCTCACCTGGTCGGACCAGCGGCTCATCCCGGTCATGGCAGGCGTGGAGGGGGCCCACAACGCCTGGGCTCCGGAGTTCTTCCTGGACCGCGCGACCGGGCTGTACCACCTGATCTGGTCGTCGGTCGTCGAGTCCGGGAGCACGGCCGAGGGCCGGAACTTCGAGTACGTCAGCCAGGACCACCGCATCTGGCACTGCACCACCGAGGACTTCAGGACCTTCTCGGACCCGGCGGTCTTCTTCGACCCGGGCCACTCGGTCATCGACGCCACCGTGCACGCGCTGGACGACGGCGGATTCCTCATGGCCTTCAAGGACGAGCGCGGCACCAACGACCCCGCCACCGCCCACAAGGACATCCACCTGACCACGTTCGACTCTCCCGGTGGTCCGTACACCTCCCCCACCGGACCGGTCACCTCCTCCCTCGTGGAGGGACCGGCCCTCTTCCGCCGCGGGGACGACTGGGTCGTGATCTTCGACCACTTCATCGAGGGGAGGTACGGAGCGGCCCGCAGCAAGGACGGGGTGGAGTGGGAGGCCGTCTCCCTCGCCCTTCCGCCGGGCATGCGGCACGCCTCCGTCCTCGAAACGCCCCTCCCGGCGTCGTTCCCGGCGCCCTGAGGGTCGCCACCGTTCTCGGGTGTGCGGGCTCCGACCGGCCCGCCCGCCCGGTGCTTGAAATCCGCGTCGCGAACCCGCGGCGCGGAGGAAACGTTCACCCGCAAGGAGCGTCGCAATGAAGCGTCGTAGATCGGCCCACCCGGTCCGCCGGGCCTCTCGGTTCCTGGCTCTCCTCGCCACGGTGGCGGGCGCGCTGCTGCCGGCCCATGCCGCCGTGGCAGCCGGCTCCGCCCACTTCGTGGACTGCTCGGCCGCCTCCAACGGCAACGGCACCCAGGCCAGCCCCTGGAACTCCGTCACCAGCGTCAACAACACCGTCTTCGGCGCGGGCGACAGCATCCTGTTCGCCGCCGGCACCACCTGCAACGGCCAGCTCACCCCCCAGGGCTCGGGCGTCTCCGGCAGCCCCGTCACCATCGGATCCTTCGGCACCGGCGCCAAGCCCGTCATCAACGCCGGCGGCGCCACCGGCGCCGTGATCCGCCTGCTCAACCAGCAGTACTGGGAGATCGGCGGCCTGGAGCTCATCAACTCCGCCGCGTCCCCCGACTACCGCCAGGGTGTCTTCGCCGAGAACAGCTCCGGCGGGGTCCTGCACCACATCCGGGTGCACGACATGTTCATCCACAACATCAGCGGCTGGTCCGCCGGCGAGTACGTCGTCAACGCCGGCGTCGGCATCCAGACCGACCACACCACCCCCGTCTCCACCTGGGACGACATAGTCGTCGAGAACAACACCTTCGACCACGTCGACCGCCTCGCCGTCGCCGTCACCCCGGACCACATCGGCCAGGGCACCGGACAAACCACCGGCACGGTCATCCGCGGCAACACGATGACCTACGACGGCGGCGACGACATCCTCGTGGTCAAGAACGACGGGGCCCTCATCGACGGCAACAAGGCCTCGCACGGAGGGCTGAAGAGCACCTGCCCGCCCTCCGGGCAGGCTTGCAACCGCGCGTCCGCGGGCATCTGGATGTCCAGCAGCAACAACACCACGGTTCAGCACAACGAGGTCAGCTGCCACGCCAACTTCCAGGACGGCACCGGCTTCGACGTCGACTGGGGCAACCACAACACCACGTTCCAGTACAACTACAGCCACCAGAACCTCGGCGGCTTCATGTTGATGATGCCCCCGTTCTCCATCGCCAACGAGCCCACCTCGACCGTGCCCAGCGACGGCACCGTGATCCGCTACAACATCAGCGAGAACGACGGCACCAACGCCGGCTGCCCGGAGTCCGGCACCTCCAACCACGCCGACTCCGTCATCGACATGCCCGGCAACATCCCGAACAAGAGCGGCAGCAGCGGCAAGGCCCCGCTCATCTACAACAACACGTTCTACGTCGGGAACGGCCTGAGCACGTCGATCCTGGGCGGCCGCGGCAGGACCAGCGTCTCCGGGATCTGGTCCTTCCAGAACAACGCGGTCTTCAACTACGGCTCGGGCGGCTACCTCGCCACCGGCGCCGGGTCCGTCTACTCCAACAACCTCTTCTACGGCAACCACCCGGCCTCCGAGCCCGCCGACCCGGCCAAGGTCGTGGCCGACCCCGAGTTCCGCAACCCGGGCAACGCCGACACCACCTCCTCGTCCACCGGGATCAGCGCCTACCAGGTCCACCCGTCCTCGCCCGCGATCCGGGCCGGTGCGGTGATCGGCAACAACGGCGGCCAGGACGCCTTCGGCAACACCGTCTCCGCCACGGCCGCGCCCAACATCGGCGCCTACAACGGCACCGGCGGCAACCTCGTCGCCAACGGAGGATTCGAGACGGGCTCGCTCAGCCCGTGGACGCTCAGCGGCGGCGGCTCCGCCGTGGTCGCCTCCAACGCCCGCACCGGCACCTCCTCGCTGCAGACCGGAGCATCCGGCAGCGGCGTCGAGCAGGCCCTGACCGGGCTGAGCCCGAACACCACCTACCTGCTGACCGGCTGGGCCAAGGTGGCGAACGCCGGCGAGACCCTCGCCATCGGCGTGAAGAACTACGGCGGCACCGAGACGTCCACCAACCTCTCGGCCACCTCGTACGGCGAAGCCGCGGTGCTCTTCACCACCGGCAGCACCAACACCCAGGCCACGATCTACTGCTGGAAGAACGCGGGCGGCACGGCGTCCGGGAGCTGCGACGACATCGCCGTCGAGCGCGTGTCCACACCGGCCAACCTCCTGACCAACGCCGGTTTCGAGACGGGCTCGCTCAGCCCGTGGACCCTCAGCGGCGGCGGCTCCGCCGTGGTGAACTCCAACGCCCGCACCGGCACCTTCGCCCTGCAGACCGGAGCCGCCAACAGCGGCGTCGAGCAGGTCTCGAACGGCCTGGCCTCCAGCGGCACCTACCTGCTGACCGGCTGGGCCAAGACGGCCAACGGCAGCGAGCAGGTCGCCGTCGGCGTGAAGAACTTCGGTGGCACCGAGACCTCCTCGCGCGCCTCGGGCACCGCCTACTCCCAGCAGCCGGTCTTCTTCACCACCGGGAGTGCCAACACCTCCGCCACCGCCTACTGCTACAAGAACTCCGGCTCGTCCGCCGGATACTGCGACGACTACACCCTCATCAAGCTGTCCTGACACACCGCCCCCGGCCAGGGACGGCCGGTGCCGTCGAGCACCGCGGACGGCACCGGCCGTCCCTGGCCACGGACCCGCACGGGCCTTGAAGAAGAACAGAGGAACCGCCTTGTCCTACAGCATCCGCGCGGGCGGCCTGGAGCGCCACACCGCCGACGAGGTCCTCCGCATCGAGCCCTGGGGGCCGCACGCGGTGCGGGTGCGCGCCGCGTCCGGGACGGTCGATCCCGCCGCCCCCGGCGCGCTGGACAGCCTCCCGCCCTCCTCGCAGGCCGAGCTGTCCGTCGCGGACGACGGCTCCGCCCGCCTGGTCAACGGCCGCCTCGCCGTCGAGGCCTCGGCGAACGGCCGGCTGAGGTTCCTGCACGCCGACTCCGGCCGTGAACTGCTCGCCGACAAGAGCCCCTACCCCCACCACGTCGGCCCGCGCGTGCACGCGGCCGGCGGCCGCACCGAGCAGCACTTCGAGGCGTACGACGGCGAGCGGCTGCACGGCCTCGGACAGCACCTGCACGGGCGGCTGGACCAGAAGGGCTGCGTGATCGACCTCGTCCAGCTCAACACCACGGCCGCCATCCCCTTCCTGCACTCCTCACGCGGCTACGGACTGCTGTGGAACAACCCCGCCACCGGCCGCGTCGAACTGGGCGCCGACACCACCCGCTGGACCGCCGACGGCGGCGGACGCGTCGACTACTGGATCACCGCCGGCGACACCCCGGCCCAGATCATCGACGCCTACACCCTGGCCACCGGCCGCCCGCCCCTCCTCCCCGAGTGGGCGTCCGGTTTCTGGCAGTCCAAGCTGCGCTACCGCACCCAGGACGAACTCCTCGCGGTGGCGCGGGAGTACAAGGAGCGCGGACTGCCGCTGTCGGTCATCGTCTGCGACTACTTCCACTGGCCGAACATGGGCGACTGGCGCTTCGAGGAGAACGAGTGGCCCGACCCCGCCGCCATGGTCGAGGAGCTGACCGGACTCGGGGTGAAGCTCGCGGTCTCGGTGTGGCCGACCGTCGAGCCCGGCAGTGACACCTTCGACGAACTGCGCGCCTCCGGACACCTCGTCCAGGACGCGGCCGGCGGCCTCCTCACCTTCCCCTGGCCCTCGCGCAGCGCCGAGGAGCCGATGCGCCCGATGGCGTACTACGACGCCACCCACCCCGACGCCCGCGCCGCACTGTGGCAACGGCTGAACGACAACTACCGTTCGCTGGGCGTGACTTCCTTCTGGCTGGACGCCTGCGAACCCGACCTGACCCCGGACGTCGCCGAGCGCGCCGTCTACGCCGCCGGCCCGGCCGCCGAGGTCGCGAACCTCTACCCCGTCCTGCACACCCGCGCGGTGGCCGACGGACTGCGCGCGGCGGGCGACGACCGGCCGCTGTCCCTGGTCCGCTCCGCCTGGGCGGGCAGCCAGAAGTACGGCGCCCTGCTGTGGTCCGGCGACATCCGCCCCACCTTCGACTCCCTCATGGAGCAGATCAGGGCCGGACTGAACGTCGCGATGAGCGGCATCCCCTGGTGGAACACCGACATCGGCGGTTTCTCCGGCGGTCACCCGGACGACCCCGCCTACCGCGAACTGCTGATCCGCTGGTTCCAGTACGGCACCTTCACCCCCGTCCTGCGCCTGCACGGGAACCGCCAACCGCACGACCCCGACTTCTGCACCGAGGCGACCGGCGGCCCGAACGAGGTCTGGTCCTACGGCGAAGAGGCCTACGGCATCCTCCGGAACCACCTGTCGCTGCGCGAGCGCCTGCGCCCCTACCTGCACGCACTGTCCGAGGACGCCCACCACACCGGCGCACCGCCGATGCGCCCGCTGTTCTTCGACTTCCCCGACGACCAGCACGCCTGGGACATCGACGACCAGTTCATGTTCGGCCCCGACCTGCTGGTGGCACCCGTGTACCAGGCCGGCACGCGCACCCGCCAGGTGTACCTGCCCTCCGGCACCCGCTGGCTCGACCCGGCCACCGGCAAGGTGCTGGACGGCGGCACGACGCTCGACGCCGACGCCCCACTGGAGCGCATCCCCGTCTTCGTGCGCGAGGGAGCCGGGGTCGCATCCGTGCTGCGCTGAGCCATGCTCCGCACCGAGTTCGGCGGGATGTGCGAGGCCCTGGCGGACCTCGCCGACCTCACCGGCGACCACCGGTACGCCGCCCTGGCCAGACGCTTCCTCGACGAGTCCCTCCTCAGCCCGCTGCGCGAGCACCGCGACGTCCTCGACGGGATGCACGCCAACACCCAGATCGCCAAGGCCATCGGCTACCAGCGGCTCGGCGAGATCGCCGACGACCCCGGCCTGCGGGACGCCGCCCGGTTCTTCTGGCAGACCGTGACCCGGCACCGGACGTTCTCCTTCGGCGGCAACTCCGTGCGCGAACACCTCCACCCCCGCGACGACTTCAGCTCCGCGCTGCAGTCCCCGGAAGGCCCCGAGACCTGCAACACCTACAACATGCTCAAGCTGGGCCGCGCCCTGTTCCTCGAACAGCCGGACGCCGAGGTCCTCGACCACTACGAGCGCGCCACTGTCAACCACATCCTCGCCCCGAGCGCCTCCGACGCGGCGGCCGGCGTGCGCCGACTCGCCCCGGACCGGCTGGCGTTCGCCCTGGACCACACTGACGCACCGTCAGGTGAGCCCGTCACCCTCGTCCCGTTCGCCGGCATCCACGACTCCCGCTACCACCTCTACTTCCCCCTGGCGGAACCGGAACGGCTCCAGGAACGGCGGGAGCAGCTGCGCGCGGCCGACGCGGCGGAACTCACGCTGCACGACCGCACCGTCGACGCCGTCGCCGCCGGCGAGCAACAACCCGAGAGCGACCACCGGTTCGCGGGCCACGACACCTGGTCCGGCCTCACCGACGGGCAGAGGTGGCGGGCCGCCACCGGATGGCGGTCCTACCACCTGACGGACCGGGACGGCACCGCCACCGCCCTGCAGCTGACCCACCTCTCGGACACAAGCGCCGGACCCACCCGCGTCCTGGCCGACGGCCACCCGCTGGGCACGCTCACCCCCACCCCCGACCCCGAGGGCGAGGAAATCACCCACACGTTCCCGCTCCACACGGACCGCCCCGCCGGCCCCGTCGAGGTCCGGTTCGAAGCCGTCGGCCCCACGACCACCGTCCGGCTGCGCGAAGTGCGCCTGGTCTCTCCTGAGTGATCAGGCGCCCTACGCCTTGCCGGTGAAGGCCGCGGAGTTGTTCGGCCATCAGGTCCAGGACGCGCCTGCTGGTCATGGAACGCCTCCTCGCAGCCCTCCAGGAAACGCCCGACCGCACGCCCGACCCGCAGGACGACCTCGGACCGCCGCGGACGCAGGTCTGACGAACGGTGACGATTCACGGCCACCTGGCGACGGTCGACCGTGTCCGAGCGGCATCGATGAAGACGTCAGGGGGCGCCAGTGGTGGGGGCGACGTCGCAGGGTGTGAGGTAGACGTGCGCGCTGGGGCCGGCCGTGCCGACGGGTCGGCGTTGCGCGGACGGGGCCGGCCAGGTCGCGCGGGCGCCCCGGCCGGGGCGCCGTGGCCGGCGCCCCGGGACGTCCTAGTCCTCCGGCTCCCAGTCGCGGAGCCGGTCGAACAGCCCGGCGTCGCCGTCGAGCCGCACGGAGTCCGCCTGGATGCGGTCGTAGAGGAAGAGGATCAGTTCACCGGCCGTGGCATGGGCGGAGACGCCGGGTGCGTCCGGGCCCTGGCCGTCGGGGGCGGCGGGCAGACGGGTGGTCCGGGCGCCGTCGCCGTCGAGCGTGAGGCGCCAGGAGCGTCCCTCGGTGGCGTGGAAGTCGAAGGCGGTGGGCTTGTGCGGCCAGGCGCTGAGCGTCGCGACGCAGGTGAACAGGAACTCCTCGAGACCGTCGAGGGTCACCTCGGTCGGCATCGGCTGCGGGGCGCCCGCGGCGAGCTGGGCGTCGTAGGTGTGCACCGCGCTCTCCTGGACCCGGTGCCGGGCGACCCCGCCGGCGGTCCGCGGCGTCTGCACGCCACTCCACCACGCCCAGCAGCCGGCGTCCGGGCCCACCTCCCGCAGCACGTCGAGCAGCAGCTGTGTCGACTCGTCCAGCCAGGCCACCAGGGCCTCGCGCTCCCGCGGCGGGGTCAGGGCGGCCCGCTCGGCGGCGGCCTCGGCCGGCGGGCCGTCGGCGGGGCCCGCGCCGACGATGGCGGCCCAGAAGCGGTCGCCCCCGCCCAGGTGCTGCGCCAGGTCGAACAGCGTCCACTCGGGGCAGGTCGGCACCTTGGCGTCGAGGCTGGGCGCGGAGGCGACCGTGGCACGGAACGCGGTCGACCGTTCGTCAATCAGCCGCAGGAGGTCGGAGAACTCAAGAGTGTTGTGCACCCCGGGTGTCTATCACCCTGCTCAGGCCACGGGAAAGCGATTTTCCCCGGCCACCGCGGCAGCGGCGCGGCCCGGGCCGCACGGGCCGCTCGGGGCTGCCGGGTCAAGCGTGGGTAACGGCCGCCCCGAGTTCTTGCCCGCCGAATTGTTAGCGTTAACTCTCTCCTGCGAGTGACACGGCGACGCCACCTCCGGTTCAGCCCACACCGCTGCCCGCACCAGGAAGCACCCCGATGAAACGTTCATGGCACGCACTGCTGGCGCCCGCGATCGTGGCGGCGACGACCGTGCCCGTGGCCCTGGTGCCGACCGGCGCCCTCGCGGCCGACGGTGACATCACCGCGTCGATCCTCGCCAACAGCGACGTGGTCCTCGGCGGAAACGCCGTTGTGAACGTGCCGCCCGGGTCGCACACCTACTCGGGGGTGATCAGCGGGCAGGGGTCCCTGCGGGTCTCCGGCACGGGCACCTTGATCCTCACCAAGGACAGCACCTTCACCCTGCCCGGCTCCCAGCAGGGCCAGTCCGTCAGCATCCCCGGCGGGAACCACCCCTATGTGGTCGTCAACAACCCCGACCGGCCGGCGATCACCGTCGACGCCGGCGCCACCCTGCAGTACGGCAACGGCGGAACCACCGGCCTGATCGGCGCCTTCCCCTACAACTCGCCCGGCTACCAACAGAACCAGGACAACATCCGGGTCGACGGCACGCTCAACCTGTCGCTCACGCGGCTGTTCAACCTGGGCACCATCAGCGGCTCCGGGACGATCCTCCAGCCCCGCAACCTGTGGGGCACCCTCCAGCTGTGCGGAAGCAGCCCCTTCTCCGGGGTGTTCGACATCGGCACCGGCGCCAACTACGCCGCCACCACCTGCGCGGCCGACCTGCCGAACGCCAAGGCCGTCCTCAACCGCGGCTCGTGGATCATCGACACCCCGCTGAACCAGACGGTCGTCCAGCGCCAGAACTTCTACAGCCGCGAGTACGGCAACGACGTCAACGTCCACTCCCGGCCCGGCAGCAAGGTGGTCCTGACGGGCACCTACAGCTACAGCGACAACACCGGCACGGCCTCGCCGGCGCTGAGCAACGCCAACCTCAACCTGGTTCCGGTCGCCCACCAGTTGAACAAGCGCGGCACCAACATCGAGGGCGCCGACGTCCAGTGGGGGGACGGCACCACCCACCAGATCTTCATGCCGGGCACGGCCGAGACGGCCTACATCAACCTGCACGCCAACTCGCAGCGCTCGCGGCTGACCTTCGACTACAACGGCCCGGTCACCCTCGGCCTGCCCATCGGCGGGGGGAAG
This sequence comes from Kitasatospora misakiensis, assembly GCF_042656005.1. NCBI lineage: Bacteria > Bacillati > Actinomycetota > Actinomycetes > Kitasatosporales > Streptomycetaceae > Kitasatospora > Kitasatospora misakiensis. The sequence continues at coordinate 21,204 of NZ_JBHSOF010000025.1, forward strand.
TACCACGACACCCTCGCCGCTCCCGGGGCGGGCGACATCGTCATCGCCGGCACGTCCGGGAACGACGTGACCTTCGCCGCCGCGCAGTTCTACGACGGCTCCACCACCATCCAGCGGGGTGCCACGCTGCGCCTCGGAGCCGGGACGGCGGGAGCGGACGGGAGCCTCTACACGAAGGGCGCTCTCGACGCGATCAGCGACGAGGGCTCGCTGATCGTTCAGAACGTCCGGACGCCCGTCACCCTCCCGGCGGTGTCCGGCGCCGGATCGGTCACGCAGGACGGCACCGCGACGACGACGCTGACCGCCGCCTCCTACCTCGGCGCCACCACCGTGGCCAAGGGGACGCTCGTGGTGGCCGGTGCCTCGCTCGCCTCGTCCAGCGGGGTCGCCCTCACCGGTGCGTCCGCGGTCCTCGACCTCGGCGCGGCGACATCGACGACGCTGCGCAAGCTGGCAGCCGTCACGGGCGCGAAGATCATTCTGCCCGGCGGGGCCCAGAGCTTCACCGTGGGCTCGCAGGACGCCGCGCTCTCCGGCGACACCCTCAGCGTGGGAGGAGCGGCCTTCTCGGTCGCCCGCACGGCCGGTCGCATCGAGCTGACGGCCACGACGGCGGCGACCGAGTCCGCCGCCCCGTCGGCAAGCCCCACGAACGCGACCCCCGGCCAGGCCGACCCCGCGGCCCCGGCACCGGACCAGGCCGCCCCCTCGGCCCCGGCGGAGCCCACCGGCAGCACGGCCGCCGCCCCGACCGGCGGGACGGCCTGGGGGACGCCCGCCGCAGTCGCCGTCGCCGCCCTGGCGGCCGCGGCCGGTCTCGTCCTCCTCGCCCTCAGGCGCAGGCGCGCGTCCGTCGACCGCCGGCGTCGGCGGGGAAGCCGACGCCGGCCCGCACCCGGTGGACGGTGACGCGTCCGCGCCGGGCCTCTGCGTGGGCGGTCCCGAAGGGTCGGTTCATCGGAGGCGGGATCCGGTGAAGCGGGAGACCACGGCCAGGTCGTCGCCGATCCGGCGCGCGGCCTCCTGCAGCGGGGGGAGGACGGTGTCGCGGATCCGGGCGGGGGTGCCGCGGCTGGTGTGGAGGGCGACGTTGGCGGCGGCGATCACGCGGCCGAGGTTGTCGGTGACGGGGGCGGCGAGGGAGCACAGCCCCTCCTCCAACTCCTGGTCGACCAGGGCCCAGCCGTCCCTCGCCGCCGTGGCCAGGGCGTGCGAGAGAGCGGGGACGGTCGTCCTGCTGTGCGGTGTGAACCGGCGGGGCGTCACCCGGCTCAGGTGGTCCAGGCGTTCCTGCTCGGGCAGTGCCGCCAGGAGCACCCGGCCCATCGAGGTGGCGTACGCGGGGAACCGCGTGCCCACGGTGATGTCGACCCGCATGATCCGGGAGGCGGTGACGCGGGCGACGTAGCGGACGTCGTCGCCGTCGAGGACGGCGACGGACGCCGATTCGTGCACCTGCTCCACGAGGGCGGCCAGGTGGGGCCTGGCGATCTGGGCGAACGTCAGCTGGGACAGGCGCGGGAAGCCGAGGTCCATGACGCGGGGGAGCAGCCGGTAGCCGTCCGGTTCGGCGGCGGCGTAGCCGAGGTGCTGCAGGGTGATCAGCGCTCGGCGGGCCGTGGCGCGGGGGAGGCCGGTGGCGCGCGCGGTGTCGGCCAGGCTCATGGTTCCGCGCCGCGAGCCGAGGGCGCGCAGGACGTCGAGTCCGCGTGCCAGTGACTGCAGGAATCCGGAGCCCAACTCCTCCTTCAGCGAGCTGTCGAAGGTCGCGACGGCGTCCGTGGGCGGCGGCGGGGTCGAGGCCTGGGAGCGCAGCGTCTGTTCCATGGCGTCGACGGTGGCGCGCAGGTGGGGGAGGGCGTGCTCGACCAGCGACGGGGCGGTGTGGCGGCTCGTGTGGCTGACGACGCTGACGGCGCAGACCGTGGCGCCCGAGGGGCCGCGGACGGGCAGGGCCACGGCGACCAGCCCCGGTTCGATCAGCTGGTCGTCCACCGACAGGCCCGCCTCGCGGGCCGCCCGCACCCGGTCCTCGAAGTCCGCCTCGACCTCCCGGTCGTCCTCGGCTCCGGTCCGCTTCGGGGCGGCGGGGAAGCGGCTGTCGAGCGGATCCGTCCGGCGCCGGGTCAGCCGGCGCTCGCGCTCGGCCTCGGTCCACCCGGTGGCGAACAGGGCTCCGGGCGCGCAGCGCTCGGCCGGCAGCAGGTCGCCGATCCGGAACGAGACGGCCATCGTGCGCCGACGCGGGGCCTGGGTGATGAACCGCACGCCGTCCTCGTCGGGTACGGCGATCGACACGGACTCGTCCAGCCGGTCGGCGAGGGCGGACGCGTGCGGCGCGAGTGCCTCCGGGAGTCCGCAGGAGGCCAGGTAGGCGTTGCCGAACTCCATCAGCCGGGGGGTGAGCATCAGGTCGCGCCCGTCGGAGCGCAGGTGGCCGAGGCGGGTCAGGGTGGTCGCCACCCGGTCGACGGTCGAGCGGGCCAGGCCGGTCTCCCGGGCGAGGTCGCCGGCGCGCTGCCGCGGACTCGGGTCGGCCGCCATGGCGCGCAGCACCGCCAGGCCGCGCTCCAGCGGACGGACCGATTCGTCAGGAGGCGAGGTGGCTTCGTCCGGGGAAGGAGAAGCGGCGGCTTCGTCCGGAGAAGGGGAAGGGGCGGTCATCTCGGACCCTCCTGGTCGGTGGCACGGGAGCGACGGCGGGGCATTGACACGGCCGGTACGGCGGCGCACACTCTGGCCCTGCAATTATGCACCATCGTTCACCAGGCGAACGCAGTGACTCGATGGCATGGCTCGACGGAATGGGTCAACACATGGACAAAGTGGTTGCGACCGCCGAGGAGGCGGTCGCGGACATCGGGGACGGCTCCTCGCTGGCCGTCGGAGGGTTCGGCCTCAGCGGCGTGCCGAACGTCCTGATCCAGGCGCTGTTCGGGCACGGGTCCACCCGCCTCGGCGTGGTCTCCAACAACTGCGGCGTGGACGGCGGCGGCCTCGGTCCGCTGCTGGCGGCCGGCCGGATCAGCCGGGTCATCGGCAGCTACGTCGGCGAGAACAAGGAGTTCGCCCGCCAGTACCTCGGCGGCGAACTGGAGCTGGAGCTGGTCCCGCAGGGGACGCTGGCCGAGCGGCTGCGGGCCGGCGGCTGCGGCATCCCGGCGTTCTTCACCCCGGCCGGCGTCGGCACCCAGGTCGCCGACGGCGGGTTGCCCTGGCGCTACGCCCCGGACGGCAGCGTGGCGGTCGCCTCGCCGCCCAAGGAGGTCCGCGAGTACGACGGGCGCGCGTACGTCCTGGAGCGCGGCATCACCACCGACTTCGCCCTGGTCCGAGCGGCCAGGGGCGACCGCCACGGGAACCTGGTCTTCAACAAGGCCGCGCGCAACTTCAACCCGCTGGCGGCGATGGCGGGGCGGATCACCGTCGCCGAGGTCGAGGAACTCGTCGAGCCGGGCGAGTTGGACCCGGACGCGGTGCATCTGCCCGGGGTGTTCGTGCAGCGCGTGGTCGCGCTGACCCCGGAGCAGGCCGCCGACAAGGGCATCGAACGGCGAACAATTTCCGCGCCTACGGCACGAGGGACGACGCGATGAGCTGGACCAGGCAGGAGATGGCGGCCCGGGCCGCCCGGGAGCTGACCGACGGCAGCTACGTCAACCTCGGCATCGGGCTGCCCACGCTGGTGCCCAACCACCTCCCCGAGGGCGTCGACGTCGTCCTCCAGTCGGAGAACGGCCTGCTCGGCGTCGGCCCGTACCCGACCGAAGCCGAGGTCGACCCCGATCTGATCAACGCCGGGAAGGAGACCGTGACCGTACTCCCGGGCGCGTCGTTCTTCGACTCCGTGCTCTCCTTCGGGATGATCCGCGGCGGCCACATCGACGCCGCGATCCTCGGCGCCATGCAGGTCTCCGCCCGCGGTGACCTGGCCAACTGGATGATCCCCGGGAAGATGGTCAAGGGCATGGGCGGCGCGATGGACCTCGTCCACGGCGCCCGCAAGGTCATCGTGGTGATGGAGCACACCGCCAAGGACGGCACTCCGAAGATCGTCGCCGAGTGCTCGCTCCCGCTGACCGGCCAGCGCTGCGTCCACCGGGTCATCAGCGATCTCGGGGTCCTCGACGTCACCGAGGACGGGCTGGTGCTGGTCGAGACCGCCCCCGGCGTGACGCCCGAGGAGATCGTCCGGCGCACGGCGGCGCCCGTGCGGATCGCCATCCCCGTCGGCTGACCAGCCCAAGAGCACAGGAGCACAAGAGCCCAGGAGCCCCCCATGACCAGGGACGTCTACATCGTCGACGCCGTCCGCACCCCCGTCGGCAAGTACGGCGGCGCCCTCGCCCCGGTGCGGCCGGACGACCTCGCCGCCCACGTCATCCGCGAACTCGTCACCCGAACCCCGGAGTTGGACCCGTCACGGATCGACGACGTCTACCTCGGCAACGCCAACGGCGCCGGCGAGGAGAACCGCAACGTCGCGCGGATGGCCCTGCTGCTGGCGGGACTTCCGGTCACCGTCCCCGGCGTCACCGTCAACCGGCTGTGCGCCTCCGGCCTTGAGGCCGTCATCCAGGCCGCGCGGGCCATCGCGCTCGGCGACGCCTCCATCGCCCTGGCCGGCGGTGTCGAGTCGATGACCCGCGCACCCTACGTACTCCCGAAGAGCGACCGCCCCTACCCGGCCGGCCATGCCGAGCTGTACTCCACCACCCTCGGCTGGCGCATGGTCAACCCGAGAATGGAGCCGCAGTGGACCGTCCCGCTCGCCGCCCAGGGCCTCGCCCTCGTCCTGGAAAGGTAGCCAACCGCCATGTCGCCGACCCAGCGGGACATCTCCGAGGAGATCGCCCGGGAGCACGAGGCGTACGCCCACGCCGGCTCCGTCCAGCACCACCCCGACCGGGGCTACGCCCCCTACCGCAGCAGTCTGCTCCGCCACCCGAAGCAGCCGCTGGTCGCCGTCCAGGACCCGGAGGCCGTCGAACTCTCCGGCCCCGCCTTCGGCGTCACCGACGTCACCGAGCTCGACAGCGACCTGACCCGCCGGCACGCCGGGGAGCCGCTCGGCGAGCGGATCGTCGTCACCGGCCGCGTGCTCGACCGGGCCGGCCGCCCGGTCCGCGGGCAGCTGGTGGAGATCTGGCAGGCCAACGCCTCCGGCCGGTACGCCCACCAGCGCGACCAGCACCCGGCGCCGCTGGACCCCAACTTCACCGGGGCCGGCCGCTGCCTGACGGACGACCGGGGCGGCTACCGCTTCACCACCGTCAAGCCCGGCGCCTACCCCTGGCGCAACCACACCAACGCCTGGCGGCCCGCCCACATCCACTTCTCGCTGTTCGGCACGGCCTTCACGCAGCGCCTGGTCACCCAGATGTACTTCCCCGGCGACCCGCTCCTCGCCTACGACCCGATCCTGCAGTCCGTCACCGACGACGCCGCCCGGGCCCGCCTGGTCGCCGACTACGACCACGACCTCTCCGTCCCCGAACGGTCCCTCGGCTACCACTGGGACATCGTCCTCGACGGCCCGGCCGCCACCTGGATCGAGGAAGGCCGCTGATGCTCCCCACTCCCTCGCAGACCGTCGGACCTTTCTACGGCTACGCCCTGCCCTTCCCCGGCGGAGGCGAGATCGCGCCCGCCGGCCACCGCGACACCATCGCCGTCCACGGCCGCGTCCTGGACGGGGGCGGCGAACCGGTCCCCGACGCGCTGCTGGAGATCTGGCAGCCCGGCCCGGACGGCTCGCGCACCGGCGCGCCCGGCTCGCTGCGCCGGGACCAGGTCACCGGCGGGTACGCGGGCCGCGACGGCGTCACCTTCACCGGCTTCGGCCGCGTCGCCACCGACGCCGACGGCCGGTACGGCCTGCGCACCCTGCCCCCGGGCGGGGTGCCGTACCTGTCGGTCTGCCTCTTCGCCCGAGGCCTGCTCCACCACCTCTTCACCCGGATCTACCTGCCCGGCGCGGACCTCGCGGCCGACCCGCTGCTCGGCTCGCTGGAGCCGGGCCGCCGGGCCACCCTGCTCGCGGTCGAGGAGACCCCGGGCACCTACCGGTTCGACCTGCGGCTGCAGGGGCCCGAGGAGACGGTCTTCCTTGACTTCCACTGATCGCACTCCGGCGACTTCCGCTGATCAGACGCGGGCCGCCGATGTCGGACTGCTCTCCCCGGTCCGGGCGGGATCGGCCGTCGAGGCGGCCACCGGCGATGTCGCCTTCCTCCAGGCGATGCTCGACGCCGAGGCCGCCCTCACCCGGGCCCAGGCCTGCCTCGGGCACGCCCCGGCCTCGGCGGCCACCGCCGTCGACGCGGCGGCCCGCGCCGAGCGGTTCGACGTGCGCGACCTCGCGCTGCGCGCCCGCGCCGGCGGCAACCCGGTCATCCCGCTGGTCGCCGACCTGACCGCCGCCGTGCCCGGCGAGGCCGCGCCGTTCGTGCACCGGGGCGCGACCAGCCAGGACATCCTGGACACCGCCGCCATGCTGGTCGCCGCCCGCAGCAGGTCGCCGATCCTCGACGACCTGCACCGCACCGCCGAGGCCTGCGCGCGCCTGGCGGCCGAGTACCGCGACACCCCGATGCCGGGCCGCACTCTGACCCAGCACGCCGTCCCGACCACCTTCGGCCTCAAGGCGGCCGGCTGGCGCGGCCTCGCCCTGGACGCCGCCGACCGGCTCTCCGCCGTCCGCCTGCCCGCCCAACTCGGCGGCGCGGCAGGGACTCTGGCCGCCTTCGAAACCCTGGCGCAGGCACCGGCCAGCGGCCCCGAACTGGTCGAGGCCTACGCCGGGGAGCTCGGCCTGGACGCACCCGTCCTGCCCTGGCACACCCTGCGCACCCCGATCGCCGACCTGGCCGCCGCGCTCGCCTTCACCACCGCGGCCCTCGGCAAGGCGGCGGCCGACGTCCTCGTGCTCTCCCGTACCGAGATCGGCGAGGTCGCGGAGGGCAGCGGCGGAGGCTCCTCGGCCATGCCCCACAAGGCGAACCCGGTCCGGGCCACCCTGATCGCCGCCGCCGCCCGCCAGGCACCCGCCCTCGCCGCCGTCCTGCTCGGCTCGCTCGCCGCCGAGGACGAACGCGCCGCCGGCGCCTGGCACGCCGAATGGCAGACCCTGCGCGAACTGCTCCGCCTCACCGGCGGAGCCGCCCGCGCCGCGGCCGAACTCGCCGAGGGCCTGCGGGTGTTCGCGGACCGGATGCGCGACAACCTGGGTCTCACCCGGGGCCTGGTGGTCAGCGAGCGCCTCGCCGCCGAGCTCGGCGAACTGCTCGGCCGCCGAGCGGCCAGGGAGTTGCTCACTGAGGCCACCCGCCGGGCCGTCGCCTCAGGTCGCGACCTGCGGGACGTGCTGGAGGACGTCCTGGCGGACGAGCCCGACCTGAAGGACCGGATCGACACCCGGCGGCTGCGCGAACTCACCGACCCGGCCGAGTACTTGGGATCGGCCGCCGCGCTGGTCGACCGTGCGCTGCGGCGCACCCCGCCGCCGTCCCCACCATCGTCCCCGCCACCGTCCCCACCGCTGAGGAACCTCCCGTGACGCTCCACTTCACCGTCGAAGGACCGTCGGACGCCCCGGCGTTGATCCTCGGTCCCTCGCTCGGCACCTCACTCGCCGTCTGGGACGAGCCGGCGGGTGCCCTCGCCCGGCACCACCGGGTGGTCCGCTGGGACCTGCCCGGCCACGGTGGCTCCCCGGCCGGGCTGGTCTCCGCGGGCGCCACCGTCGCCGACCTCGCCGACCTCGTACTGGCCGTCGCCGACCGGCTCGATCTGCCGCGCTTCGCCTATGCGGGCATCTCCCTCGGCGGGGCCGTCGGCGCCCACCTCGCCGTCCACCACCCCGAGCGGATCTCCTCGCTCGCCCTGGTCTGCTCCTCGGCCCGCTTCGGTGAACCCGAAGCCTGGCGCCAGCGCGCCGAACTCGTCCGGGGAGCGGGCACGGCACCGCTGGCCGAGACCGCGGCCGCACGCTGGTTCACCCCCGCCTTCGCCCGGACCCCCGCGGTCGGCGCCCTGGTCGCCGACCAGCGCGCCGCCGACCCGGCCGGTTACGCGGCCTGCTGCGACGCACTGGCCGCCTACGACCTGCGCGCCGAGCTGCACCGCGTCACGGCGCCGACCCTCGTCCTCGCCGGCCGTGACGACCTCGCCACCCCGCCCGCGCACTCCCGCCAACTCGCGGACGGCATCGCCGGATCCGGGCTGGTCGAGATCCCCGGGGCCGCCCACCTCGCGCCGGTCGAACGGCCGCGGGCCGTACTCGACGCCCTGCGGAGCCACTTCACCCCCGGGTCCGACGCGGACAACCGGTCCGACGACGACGGCCGGCGCGCCGCAGGCATGACCGTCCGCCGGGCCGTGCTCGGCGACGCCCACGTCGACCGGGCCGTCGCCGGCACCAGCGAATTCACCGCCCCCTTCCAGGACTTCATCACCCGCTACGCCTGGGGCGAGATTTGGACCCGCCCCGGCCTGGACCGCCGCACCCGGAGCTGCATCACCCTCACCGCCCTGGTCGCGGGCGGCCACCACGAGGAACTCGCCATGCACGTCAGGGCCGCGGTGCGCAACGGCCTCACCCCCGAGGAGATCGGCGAGGTGCTGCTGCAGTCCGCCGTCTACTGCGGCGTCCCCGCCGCCAACGCGGCCTTCGCCGTGGCGAACCGCGTTCTGAACGAGAAAGAGGATCACTGATGCACACGACCGTCGGCATCATCGGCGCCGGGCCCTCCGGCCTGCTGCTCGCCCGGCTGCTCCATCGGGCCGGCATCGACAGCGTCGTCCTGGAGGCCAAGGACCGCTCCTACGTCGAACAGCGCCAGCGCGCCGGAATCCTGGAGCAGACCACCGTGGACACCCTGCGGGCGGTCGGCGCGGGGGAGCGGATGGATCGCGAAGGCCTCATCCACGACGGCATCGAACTCCGCTTCGACGGCCGCGCCCACCGCATCGACTTCCCCGAGCTGACCGGCGGGCGGAGCGTCATGGTGTACGCCCAGACCGAGGTGGTCAAGGACCTGATCGCCCTCCAACTCGCGGAAGGCGGCCCGCTGTTCTTCGAGGCACAGGTCCACTCCGTCGAGCAGGCGAACGGCGACCGCCCGACCGTCCGCTACACCCACGAGGGCCGCGAGCAGACCCTCACCTGCGACTACGTCGTCGGCTGCGACGGCTTCCACGGCGTGACCGGGAGCGCGATCCCGGCGGCTGCCCGGCGGACCTACGAGCGCACCTATCCGTACTCCTGGCTGGGCATCCTCGCCGAGGCGCCGCCGGTCTACGACGAGCTGATCTACGCCCACTCCGAGCGCGGCTTCGCCCTCGCCTCCATGCGGTCGCCCTCCGTCAGCCGGCTCTACCTCCAGGTGCCCAACGGCACCGATGTCGCCGACTGGTCCGACGAGCGGATCTGGGACGAGCTCGACGCCCGTCTCGCCACCCGCCAGGAGCCGGGCTGGAAGCTGGCGCGCGGTCCGATCACCGCCAAGTCGGTGCTGCCGATGCGCAGCCACGTCACCGAACCGATGCGCCACAAGCGGGTGTTCCTGGCCGGCGACGCGGCCCACATCGTCCCCCCGACCGGCGCCAAGGGCCTCAACCTCGCCGCCACCGACGTCATCGTGCTCGCCGAGGCGTTCACGGAGCTGTACAAGAACGGGTCCACCGCACTGCTCGACGCCTACTCCGAGACCTGCCTCGAACGCGTCTGGCGGGCCGAGCACTTCTCGTACTTCATGACCACCACCCTGCACGCCGACCCGGAGCAGTCCGCCTTCGACACCCGCCTGCAGCTCTCCCAACTGGCGCGCATCGCCGCCTCCCCGCACGCGGCCACGGAACTCGCCCACAACTACGTCGGCGCCCCGATCAGCCAGGACGCTGCCTGACGCGGCGCCGATCGGGGCTCTCCGACTCAGAGGTCCAGGACCAGCCGCTCCCCCCGGCAGCGGGAGACGCAGATCAGCATGCTGGCCCCGGCCGCCCGCTCCTCCGCCGTGAGCAGCGAGTCGCGGTGGTCGGGGACGCCCTCCAGGACGTCCGTCTCGCACGTCCCGCAGGTGCCCTCGGCGCAGGAGAAGAGGACCTCGACACCCGCGGCTCGGACGGTCTCCAGGACGGAGGCCTGCTCCGGAACGGACAGGGTCAGGCCGGAGCGGGCCAGCACCAGCTCGAACGGGGCCTCCGGAGAGCTCGCCCGGGCCTTGGGCTGGAAGCGTTCCGTCCGGGGCTCCGGCCAACCGTTCGCCGCGCAGTACCGCTCGACGGCGTCGAGGAGCGGGCCCGGACCGCAGCAGTAGACGGCGGTGTCCCGGGCCGGTGCGCCCAGGTAGGAGGCCAGGTCCAGCAGCCCGGTCTCGTCCTGCGGTCGGACGGCCACCCGCTCGCCGTACCGGCCGGTCAGCTCGTCGACGAAGGCCATGGAGCCGCGCGTGCGCCCGCCGTGGAGCAGGGACCAGTCGGCGCCGGCCGCGTCCACCGCCCGCAGCATCGGCAGGACGGGGGTGATGCCGATGCCTCCGGCGACGAAGAGGTACCGGCCGGCGGGCCGGAGCGGGAAGTGGTTGCGCGGTCCCCGCACCCGCACGGTCTCGCCGACCCGCAGCCGCTCGTGCACGAAGGCCGATCCGCCACGCCCCTCGGGCTCGCGCAGCACGGCGATCCGCCCCTCCAGGCCGTCCCGCACCGCGAGTTGCACGTTCTCGTGGGTGGCCTCGTACAGGTCCTCCAGAAACGGCATCGCGGCCTCGCGCAGGGCGAGGCCGCGAGGGGCGAGGGAGCCGAGCTCCCACAGCCGCAGGCCGATGTGGTAGACGCCCTCCCGGTCGCGTTCGAGCGCGCCCCAGGCCGTCAGCAGCCCGACCAGGCGGTGCGTGGTCGGCAGGGTGAGCCCGGCGCGCCGACTGATCTCCGTCAGCGACAGCGCGGGGCCGGCGCGCCCGAAGGCCGCCAGCGCGGCGAGCAGCCGGTCGGCGGCCGAAGGGGGGCCGGTTCGGTCATGCGTAGAAGCGGTAGACGGCCTGGGCGACGACGGCGGGCTTGGGCTGGCCGTCGATCTCGACGGTCAGGTCGACGGTGACCTCCGCGCCGCCCTTGACCTCGGTGACCGAGGCGATCACGCCGTGGGCGCGGACCTTGGCGCCGACCCGGACGGGGGAGGGGAAACGGACCTTGTTGAGGCCGTAGTTGACGGCCATGCCGATGCCCTGGACCTCCAGCAGCTCGCTCCAGAGCGGGATGAGCAGCGAGAGGCTCAGGTAGCCGTGGGCGATGGTGCCGCCGAAGGGTCCGGCCTTCGCCCGCTCGACGTCGACATGGATCCACTGGTGGTCGTCGGTGGCGTCGGCGAAGGTGTTCACCCGCTCCTGGCCGATCTCCAGCCACGCGCTGTGGCCGAGGTCGGTGCCGCCGAGTTCGAGCAGTTCGGCGATGCCGTTGACGGTACGGGACATGGGGAAGCCTCTCTGAACGGTCCTGAACGGTCCTGAGTGGTTGAGGGGTCAGCGCTGCCCGTAGGTGGCCCGGAGCGGCCCCTTGAGCAGCTTGCCCGCGCCGCTGCGCGGGAGGGCGTCGGCGAGGAGCACCGACCTGGGGATCTTGTAGCGGGCGAGCCGCCCGTCCAGGTGGGCGGTGAGTTCCTCCACGACCACCTCGGCGCCGGGCCGCAGGACGACGACGGCGCGGCCGACCTCGCCCCACTTCTCGTCGGGGACGCCGAAGACGGCGCACTCGGCGACGGCCGGGTGCTCCAGCAGGGCGTTCTCGACCTCGGCCGGGTAGACGTTCTCGCCGCCGGAGATGAACATGTCCTTCAGCCGGTCCACCAGCCGGATGTAGCCCTCGGCGTCCACCGCGGCGATGTCGCCGGAGCGGAACCAGTGGCCGTCCCGGAAGGCGTCGGCGCTCTCCTCGGGGTGGCCCCAGTAGCCGGGCGTGACATTGGGCCCGGCGACCAGCACCTCTCCCGGCTCGTCCACCCCGACCGGATCGCCGGCCGGGTTCAACAGCCGTACGTCCGTGAAGAAGTGCGGCACGCCCGCCGTTCCGGCGTGGGTCAGTGCGTCGTGCCGGTCCAGCAGCAGGACGCCGGGGGAGGCCTCGGTCATGCCGTAGCCCTGGACGAAGGCGAGGCCCCGGTCGAGGTAGCGGCGGATGGTCCGGGCCGGGACGGGCGCGCCGCCGCAGAGCAGGTTGCGCAGGCTGCTGAGGTCCGCTTCGGCCCAGCCGGGCTCGGCGGCCACCGCGTCGTACATCGCGGGGACGCCGAACAGGCAGGTGATCCGGTGGCGTTCGACCAGCTCCAGGGTGCGGACGGGGTCGAAGGCGGACTCCAGCACGGCCGTGCCGCCCTTGAGCAGGGTGGGCAGGCAGGTCATGTTGAGGGCGGCGGTGTGGAACAGCGGCGCGCTGACCAGGGTGACCTCGTCGGTCGAGAGGTCCACGTCGACCAGGACATTGAGGCTGTTCCAGAGGATGTTGCCGTGGGTGAGCACGACACCCTTGGGGCGGCCGGTGGTCCCCGAGGTGTACATGATCATGCAGACGTCGTCCGGACCGACCGGCACGTCGAGCGGCTCGGCCGAGGCCTCGGCCAGCAGCGCCTCGTAGGACGCGCCCTCGGCCTCCAACAGCTCGACGTCCCCGGCGAGTTCGGCGGCGTCAGGCCGGCGTACCGTCAGCAGCAGGGTGCTGCCGGAGTCCTGCAGCTGGTAGCGCAGCTCGGGCACGGCGAGGCGGGTGTTGAGCGGGACGAAGACCGCGCCGAGCTGGCCGGCGGCGAACAGGGTCTCCAGGAACGCGGGGTGGTTCGGCCCGAGGAAGGCCACCCGGTCGCCGGGCCGCACGCCGCGGGCACGCAGCAGGTGGGCGAGGCGGGTGGTCCGGTCGTACAGCTCGGCGTAGCCGGTGGCGTGCTCCTCGTGGAGCAGGGCGGTGCGGTGCGGGGTCTTGCGGGCCCGGCGGGCGGGCCAGGACCCGATGCCTTGGTTCTGCAACGCGGGACTCCCTTGTCTGGCGTCACTGCTGCTTGTCGAGGCCGAGCAGCCTGGCGGCGTTCTCCTTGAGGATCTTCGGACGGACCTCGTCCTTGACGGGGAGCTTGGCGAAGTCGGCGAGCCAGCGGTCCGGGCTGATCAGTGGGTAGTCGGAGCCGAACAGCACCTTGTCCTTGAGCAGGCTGTTGGCGTACTGGACCAGCTGCGGCGGGAAGTACTTCGGCGACCAGCCCGACAGGTCGATGTACACCTGCGGCTTGTGGGTGGCCACCGCCAGCGCCTCGTCCTGCCAGGGGAACGAGGGGTGGGCCAGGATGATCGGCATCCCGGGGAAGTCGGCGGCGACGTCGTCGACCAGCATCGGGTTGGAGTACTTCAGCCGGATGCCGCCCCCGCCCGGCGCCCCCGCGCCGATCCCGGTCTGGCCGGTGTGGAAGACGGCGATCGCGCCGGCCTCCTCGATGGCCTCGTACAGCGGGTAGGCCATCCGGTCGTTGGGGTGGAAGGCCTGGACGTTGGGGTGGAACTTGAAGCCCCTGACCCCGAACTCCTGGACCAGCCGGTGAATCTGCCGTACGGCCGTCTTCCCCTTGTGCGGGTCGAGGCTCGCGAAGGGGATGATCACATCGGGGTTCTCCCGCGCCGCCTCCGCGACCTCCTCGTTGGGGACGGCCGGGGTGCCGGTGGCCGCCTCGGCGTCCACGGTGAAGACCACGCAGGCCATCCGCCGCTCGCGGTAGTACGCGGCGATCTCCGGGAGGGTCGGGCGGCGGTGCTCCGCCTTGAAGTACTCCCCGGCGGCGCTGTCCAACTCCTCGGAGAGCGAGGCGTGGCCGCGCGAGGACACCTCGGCGTGGGTGTGCATGTCGATGGCGACGAGTTCGTCGACGTTCATCGGGCGGATCCCCGGTTCATCGTTCATCGGGCGGACTCCCTTCAGATCCGGGGCGCCGGGATGCCGTAGGTCTCCGGCACGCGCCCGACCGAGACCGGCCAGGCGGCGGCGATGGCGTCCGCGCTCCAGCCGCCGTCGGCGTAGGCGACGGAGACCTCCTGCGGGTGCGACCACAGGGCCAGCTTGTCACCGCCGATGCCGATGGCCTGCCCGGTGACCTCGGCGGAGGCGTCGGAGGCGAGGAAGGTGATCAGTGGGGCGACGTCCTCGGCGGTGCCGAAGCCCTCGCCCTTGCGCAGGCTGTCCGGCAGCGGGGTGCCGTCCTGCTCCAGGGCGTCGACGTGCGGGGCGAAGACCGGGATGGTCCTGGTCATCGCGGTGGCCGCGACGGGGATCACGGCGTTGGCGGTGATGCCGGCCTTGGCCAGCTCCATCGCCCAGGTGCGGACCATCGCGGCGATGCCGGCCTTGGCGGCGGCGTAGTTGGTCTGGCCGAAGTTGCCGCGCTGGCCGGCGGGGGAGCCGGCGACGATGATCCGCCCGCCCTCGCCCTGCTCGCGCATCCGCTCCACGGCCGCCCGGACGCAGGTGAAGGTGCCGCGCAGGTGGACCTGGACGACGGTGTCGAAGTCCTCGTCGCTCATCTTCCACAGCACCCGGTCGCGCAGCACGCCCGCGTTGGTGACCATGACGTCCAGCCGCCCGAAGGCCTCGACGGCGCGGGCGACCAGGGCCTCGGCGGCCTCGGCGGCGCCGACGGCGGCGACCTCGGCGACGGCCCGGCCGCCGGCCGTCTCGATCTCCTTGACCGCGCCGGCCGCCGCGTCCGCGTCGACGTCGTTGACCACGACGGCCGCGCCCGCGGCGGCGAGCGCCTTGGCGTAGGCGAGTCCGAGGCCGCGACCACTGCCGGTGACGACGGCGACCTTGCCGCTCAGATCCATGGGACTGCTCCTTGGCTGGGGTTGTCGGTGGGCTCAACGTAGGCAGTTTTTTGTCGGCCGTCAATGGAAGTGCCTAATATTCGGCCGCATCCGCACGCCGGCCGCCGGGCGTCCTACGCTGTGCCCCGTGACCAGTCCCGATCCCACCCCGCGTCCCCAGTCGCTGATGCTCAGCTTCTTCGGCATCCATGTGCTCGGCCAGGAGATCGCCCTGTCCTCCGGCTGCGTGATCGACGTGTTCGGGCGGATCGGCGTCACCGAGGAGGCCGTGCGCTCGACCCTCACCCGCATGGTCAACCGCGGACTGCTGGAGCGGCACCGCCAGGGCCGGAAGATGTACTTCGCGCTGACCAAGCGCGCCGCCGCCGTGCTGCAGGACGGGCGCGACCGGATCTGGAGCACCGGCGCGGTCAACCGCGACTGGGACGGCCAGTGGACGCTGGTCGGCTTCTCCCTGCCCGAGGCCTGGCGGCGCGAGCGGCACGATCTGCGCTCCCGGCTGACCTGGGGCGGATTCGGTCCGCTGCAGAGCGGGCTGTGGATCGCGCCGGGCGTCGTGGACGTCACCGCGCTGCTGGAGGACCTCTCGCTCGCCGCCCACCTCCGGGTCTTCCGCGGCACGGTCCTCGAACCGACGGAGGTGGCGCAGGTGGTGGAGTCGGCCTTCGACACCAAGGCGATCGCCGCCGACTACCACGCCTTCCTGGACCGCTGGAGCGAGCCCGACGCCGGAGGTCCGGACCCACTGGGCGGGCAGCTGCTGCTGCACACCGACTGGCTCGAACTGGTCCGCCGCGACCCGCACCTGCCTGCGGAACACCTGCCCGCCGACTGGCCGGCGATCCGCGCCGAGGAGCGGTTCCACGCCCTGGCCCAGCGCTGCGCCGCCGCGGCGCGGGCGGAGGCCCAGCGGGTCCTGGACGCGATCCCGGCGCGCTGACGGCTCTCCTGTGGTGTCGGTCCCAGGCAGGACCATGGGCGGATCCTGGGCAATCTCTTGACCGTCGCCAAAAAATCGCCCTACATTCGACGCGTTCTCGGCCCGCGCAGCCGCTCCCGCCGAGGAACGTTCCCAGCTCCTTCCGAACCCCACCCCCGGGAAGGAGCGGTCGTACCCGCGACCGCCCGCACCGCCTCGCCCGGCACCCACCCCGCGCGGCGGCGGCTCCTGCCGGTCACGAGGCCGCCGACCGCTGATTCGCCGAACACCGAGAGGATCCAGGTCGCCATGAGCACCCCCGAGATCGAGCCCGGCCGTCTGTTCATCGGCGGGCGGTGGCGCGAGTCGTCCAGCGGCTCGCGGACCGAGGTGATCGACCCGTCCACCGGCCGGGTGGCCACCACCGTCGCCGAGGCCGGCGCGACCGACGTCGACGCGGCGGTGCGTGCCGCCAGGGAGGCCTTCGAGCAGGGCCCGTGGGTCGCGATGAGCGGGCGCGAGCGCGGCCGGGTACTGCACCGGATCGCCCAGCTGATCCGGGAGAACGCCGAGGAGCTCACGGCCCTGGAGAGCCTGGACGTCGGCAAGCCCGTCTCGCTCTGCCGGCCCGTGGACGTCGAGACCGCCGCCGACCAGTACGAGTACTACGCCGCCCTCGCCCAGACCCTGGACGGAGCCGTCCGCGACACCCCGCTCAACGCCTTCGCCTACACCCGGCGCGGCCCGCTCGGCGTCGTGGCGGCCATCACGCCGTTCAACTTCCCGCTGATCCTGTCCAGTTCGAAGATCGCGCCGGCTCTCGCGGCCGGCAACACGGTCGTCCACAAGCCGGCCGACGAGACGCCGCTGAGCGCGCTGTTCATGGCCGGTCTCTTCCAGCGGGCCGGACTTCCCGACGGCGTCGTCAACGTCGTGACCGGCGCCGGCCCGGTGGCCGGTGAGGCCCTGCTCAGGCACCCCGGCATCGACAAGGTCGCGTTCACCGGCTCGACCGCGATCGGCCGGCACGCCGCGAGCGTGGTCGGCGAGGCCCTCAAGCCGGTCACCCTCGAACTCGGCGGCAACGCGGCCCATCTCGTCTTCGAGGACGCCGACCTGGAGAAGGCGATCGGCGCCGTCATCAAGGCCTTCGTCTTCAACACCGGCCAGTTCTGCATGGGCGGGCCCCGGCTGCTGGTCGCCCGGCCGCTGTACGAGACGGTGCTGGGAATCCTCGCCGAGGCCGTCCCCGGCGTCCCGGTCGGCGATCCCCGGGACCCGGACACCGTGGTCGGGCCGATGGCCGGCGACCGGCACCTGAAGAAGGTCGAGGAGTTCGTGGCCCTCGCCCGCCAGGACGGCGGTCGGATCCTGTGCGGCGGCAAGCGCCTTGACCTGAACGGCGGTCACTACTACGCGCCCACCGTCGTCGCCGACCTGTCCAACGACTCCCCGGTGGTGCAGGAGGAGATCTTCGGCCCGGTCCTGACCGTCCAGCCCTTCGACACCGAGGACGAGGCGGTGGAACTCGCCAACAGCACCCGCTACGGCCTGGCCTCCGGGATCCAGACCACCGACCTGGCCCGCGCCCACCGCGTCGCCGACCGCCTCCAGGCGGGCATCGTGTGGGTCAACGACTGGGCGATGCTCGACCCCGCCGTCCCCTTCGGCGGCGTCAAGGACTCCGGCTTCGGCCGGGAGTACGGCCCCGAGGCGCTCGCCTCCTACACCAAGGCCAAGTCAGTTGTCATCTCCATGAGCCGACGCTCCGTCAGGGTCTGATTTCGCGCACCGAGGAGTACCCACCCATGCCCACCACCCGCGCAGCCGTCGTCGAGTCCGGCGGAGCACCGTTCACCCTCGCCGACGTCCAGCTCGACGAACCCCGACCCCATGAGGCCCTGGTGCGGATCCGGGCCGCCGGACTCTGCCACACCGACCTCGGGGTCGCCGCCGGCGCCCTGCCCTTCCCGCTGCCCGGGGTCCTCGGCCACGAGGGCGCGGGCGTCGTGGAGGCGGTCGGCTCGGCCGTCACCGGCATCGCGCCGGGCGACCACGTCGTGCTGTCGTTCACCTCCTGCGGCGGCTGCCGCAACTGCCGCGACGGCCACCCCGCCTACTGCGCCGACTGGTTGCCGCTATCTGACCGATAGTCAGGGAGCGGACGGGATCGTGGAGTCCACCGGCAACACCACCGTCCTCCGCCAGGGTGTCGACGCCCTCGCGGCCCGGGGCACCCTGGCGGTCGTCGGCGCGCCGCCCTTCGGCACCGAGGTGTCGCTCGACGTCAACGCCATGATCCCCGGCCGCAAGGTGGTCGGCGTGACCCTCGGCGACACCGAGACCCGGACCTTCATCCCCGCCCTGGTCCGCCTGGTCCGCGACGGCCGCCTCCCCCTCGACCGCCTGATCAGCCACTACCCGTTCGCCGACATCGACCGGGCCGTCCGCGACATGGCCGCCGGCAAGGCGATCAAGCCGATCCTCACCTTCTGAGGCCGGTCCTCACCTTCTGAGCTCGTACGCACCCGGGTCCGTCGGGTCAGCCAGGTCCGCCGGACCCGGCCGACCCGACGGGCCCGCTGCCGTGAGTCCGCGGACGTGGGAGAGGAGAGCGGCCAGCGACAGTTCGAAGGCCTCCTCGGTGCGCCGGCCGCCACCGGAGGCGGCGAGCGCCCGTGCCAGCAGGGGGGTCGACCCGTCGGGGGCGGGCTGCCACATGGCCTCCGGGGCGGCCAGGTCCAGGGCCGAGCCCAGGACGAGGTTGTCCAGCGCGATGATCACCGGCAGCACCGTCGCCTCCGGGACTCCGGCCCCGAGGAGCAGCCCGACGGCCCGCTCGTACACCGCCAGCGCCTCGGGGGCCGCGACCTGCGAGGTCATCAGCAGCGGAATGGCCCGCGGGTGCGCCGCGAAGGCGGCCCGGTAGGAGCGGGCGAAGGCCTCCACCGCGCGGTCCCAGGGGTGCAGGTCGAGCGTGGCGGCGTCCACGGCCTCGGATATTCGGACCCGCAGCAGCTCGATGATCCCGGCGCGCCCCTGCACGTGGTGGTAGACGGAGGCGGTCTGCACGCCGAGCTGCTGGGCGATCCTGGGCACGCTGAAGTCGCCCTGGGCATCGACCAGCTCCAGTGCCGTCGCGCCGATCCGTTCCCTGTCGAGCAGGGCCTTGCTGGGCCGCCCCATCGCAGATCCTTCCGAACGATCACGTGGTCAGGTCTTCCCAGAGGGTAGACGGCCGGGCTAGGGTTCCGAAACCATCAACCTTTAGGTTTAGGGCAGAGCGCCGGATCCCCACTCCGGCCGCCGCAGAAGGGTCCCCCCATGGCCTCCGCACCCGCAGCACCCCAAGCCCCCGCACCCACCCTCCGCCCCGGCACGCTCGGCACCGCCGACATCGCCTTCTTCGTCGTCTCCGCCGCGGCCCCGCTCACGGTCATGGCCGGAGTGGCACCGCTGGCCCTGCTCATCGGCGGCATCGGCGCCCCCGTGGCATACCTGGCGGCGGGCATCACCCTGGCCGTCTTCGCCGTCGGCTTCACCACGATGAGCCGGCACGTGCACAGCGGTGGCGGCTTCTACGCGTACATCACCCGCGGCCTCGGCCGCCCGGCCGGATTCGGCGCGGCGCTGCTGGCGCTGCTCGGCTACCTGGCCATGAACATCGGCGTCTACGGCCTGCTCGGCGCCCAGACGCACAGCACCCTGCAGTCGCTCCTCGGCTGGGACGTCCCCTGGCCGGTCATCGCCCTCGTCGGGCTGGTGGTCATCTGGTACGGCGGCTTCCGCTCCATCGACTTCGGCGCCAAGATCCTGGGCGTCCTGCTGGTCGCCGAGACCGCCATCCTGGTCCTGCTCGCCGTGGCCGTCCTGGCCAAGGGCGGGGCGCACGGCCTCTCGTTCCACTCCTTCAGCCCCGGCAACCTGACCAACGGCGGCATGCCCGGTGTGCTGGCCATGGCCTTCGCCGCCTTCACCGGCTTCGAGTCCACGGTCATCTACCGCCGCGAGGCGAAGAAACCGGACCGGTCGATCCCGCGCGCCACCTACATCGCCGTCGCCTTCCTGGGCCTGTTCTACGCCTTCATCGTGTGGACGGTCATCCAGGCCTTCGGCGACGAGGAGGTCATCGCGACCGCCGCCAAGGACCCGAGCGGCCTGTTCTTCTCCGCGATCGGCAGCTATGTCGGGCCCTGGGCCGCCGACCTCATGCACGTCCTGATCGTCACCAGCCTCGTCGCCTCGCTGCTGGCCTTCCACAACGCGACCAACCGCTACGGCCTCGCCCTCGCCGAGGAGGGCGTGCTGCCCAAGGCGCTCGGCAGGATCCACCCCCGGCACCGCTCGCCGTACCTCGCCGGAGCCGCGCAGACCGTGCTCGCCGTCATCGTGGTGGCCGCCTTCGCCATCGCCGGGGCCGACCCCTCCACCCAGTTGCTGATCTGGGTGAACACCCCGGGTGTGCTGGCCCTCGTGGCGCTGCAGTTCCTGGCCGCGCTTGCTGTGCTCCGCTACTTCCGCCGCCGCACCCACAGCGAGGGCGTCCTGCGTACCGTCGCCGCGCCGGGCCTGGCCACCCTGCTGCTGGGCGGCGCTCTGTGGCTGGTGATCGACAACATCGGCCTGCTCACCGGCGCGTCCGAGACGGTCAACCTCGTCCTGGTCCTTCTCGTCCCCGCGGTGTTCGTGATCGGCCTCGGCTACGCGCTTCGGGTCCGCTCCAACCGGCCGCAGGTCTACGCCGGATTCGCCGCCGAGCCCGCTGAGCCGGCCGAGTCTGCCGTACCCAGCGAAACAGCCCCGCTGGCAGCGGTCTCCTGACCCGACCGGGCCCGGCCGCACCGTCGGCCGGGCCCGCTCGCCCAGCCCCCTCCCGCACCGCACCTCACCTCACCGCACCGCACCGCACCCGGAGCCTCCCGTGTCCCTCGCCCCCGACGTCGTCCTCCTCGCCGCCCAGGTCCACACCCTCGACCCCGACCGGCCGCACGCCACCGCCGTGGCCGTCCGCGACGGGTTGATCACCGCGGTGGGCGACGCGGCCGACGCACGGGACTGGCGGGGGCCGGCCACCGAGGTGATCGACCTCGGCGACGCCACCCTCCTCCCCGGCCTCGTCGACGGCCACAGCCACCCGGCTTTCGGCCTCGACCTCGCCCGAGGAGTCGACCTGTCCCAGGTCCGCGACCTCGACGGGCTGCGCACGGCCCTCGCCTCGGCCGGGCGCATCGACGGCTGGGTCCTCGGCTGGGGCCTCGACCACAACGTCTTCGCCGGCCGCGCCATCCACCGCGAGCACCTCGAAGCCGCGCTGGGCCCGGACACCCCCGCCTTCGTCCGCCTCTACGACGGCCACTCCGCGCTGGTCAGCGGCGCCGCCCTGCGGGCCGCCGCCGTCACCGGGCCGCGCTCCTTCGCCGAGCGCTCGACCGTCGTCTGCGACTCCGAGGGCTCCCCGACCGGCCACCTCATCGAGATGGCCGCGATGGACCTGGTCCTGGCGGTCACACCGCGCCAGCCCCTCGCCGAGCGCCGCGACGCGCTGCACGGCCTGCTGTCCGAGATGGCCGCGACCGGCCTGACCGGCGCCCACGTCATGGACGCCGGCGGCGACTCGGTCGAGCTGCTGCGCGCGGTCGAGGAGCGGTACGAACTGCCGCTGCGACTGCGCCTCGCCCCGTGGTGCAACCCCGGCACCGACCGGGACGGGCTCGACGAACTCGCCGCCCAGCAGGGCACCGCCGGACGCAACTGGCTGGTCGGCGGCGTGAAGTTCTTCATGGACGGCACCGTCGAGGGCGGCTCCGCCTGGCTGGAGCACCCCGACTGCCACGGCCAGAACCGTGACGCCCTCTGGCTCGACCCGGCCGACTACACCGCCGCCGTCCAGCACCTGCACGCCGCCGGCGTACGCACCGCCACCCACGCCATCGGCGACGCGGGCGTGCGCCACGTCCTCGACACCCTCGCCACCCTCGGCCCGGACGCGCGCATGGGCCACCGGATCGAGCACATCGAGACCCTCTCGTACGAACAGGCCCTCCGCTTCGCCGAGTTGGGCGTGATCGCCTCCATGCAGCCCACCCACTCCGGCTACACCCGGGCCGACCACACCGACGAGTGGTCCCTCCGCCTCGGCACCGAGCGCGCCAACCGCGCCTGGATCTGCCGCACCCTGCGCGACACCGGCGCGATCCTCGCCCTCGGCTCCGACTGGCCGATCGCCGACTTCGACGCCCGCCATGTCCTCGCCCACGCCCAACTGCGCCGCCCCGCCCGCACGGCCATCACCCCCGTCGCCCCCGAACAGGCCCTCACAGCCCTGATGGCCCTGGAAGGCCTCACCACCCACGCCGCCCTCGCCGCCGGCGAGTCCACCCGCACCGGCCGCATCACCCCCGGCCTCCGCGCCGACCTCACCGCCTACACCCTCGACCCCCTCACCACCCCCGCCGACGAACTCGCCGAAACCCCAGTCCCATTGACCATCTCCAACGGCCGCATCACCCACCGCCTCGCCTGACCCCCAGCCACCTCCGGCCAAGGCATCACCCGATGCCGGCAGCCGTGAAACCTTCGGATCACCGAGCCGGTGCCCCCCCTTCCCCGGCCCGGTGATCCCGACGGCAGGAGCCGTGCGACGTCCATCCGAGCGCCGTCGCCGGCCGGTACCTGGCGCGCCGGCTCCCGCTCCCGGAGGGAGCTCGCCGCCGCCTGGCTCAACGGAAACCTCACCGGGGCCTGTACCGCCCCCGCCTCGTCCGACGGGTGAGCCCGCCCGGTCAGGCGAGGCGGGTGAATTCCACGCGGACCTGGGGGAGTTCGCCCGGGGCGCCGCGGTAGACGCCCTTGTGCGGGGGGACGTCGCCGTATTCGCGGCCGCGGGCGACGATGACGTGGGACTCGCCGGGGTGGGTGCCGTTGGTGGGGTCCTGGCCGATCCACTCGCCGGCCCAGTACTCGACCCAGGCGTGGCTCTCGCCGGCGACCGGGCGGTCGAGTTCGGCGTCGGGGGAGGGGTGGAGGTAGCCGGAGACGTAGCGGGTCGGGATGCCGGCGGCGCGGAGCAGGGCGGCGGTGAGGTGGGCGAAGTCCTGGCAGACGCCGGCCCGTTGGTCCCAGGCGTCCTGGGCTCCGCTGTGCACGCCGGTGGTTCCCGGGGTGTAGGAGACGCGCTCCCTGACCAGCTCGGTCACCGCCGCCGCGGCCTGGTGGGCGTCCAGGCCGTCGGCGGCCGCGCAGGCCTGGGCGGCGAGGTCGGGGCTGACCGTGGTGCGCGGGGTCGCGGCGAGGTACTCGGTCAGCCGGGAGTCGGACGCCCGTGCGGCGATCTCGGCGCGGCCGAGCGGGGTGGGCAGCGGGGTCGGCGGGGCGGTCTCGACCAGGCTGGTCGCGGTCAGCGAGAGGCTGGTGTGCGAGTCGGCGAGGTCGAAGACGGTGACCTGGGTGCCCCAGTAGTCCCAGTAGGTCCACAGTGAGGCGGCCGGGGTCACGTGCACCCGGGAGTCCAGGACGGTCTGGGTGGGCAGGGTGAGCGGGCTCATCCGTACCTCGTTGTACGAGGAGCCGGCCGGGCTCGGGTATCCCACCCGGGTCTCGTGTCGTATCCGCAGTCGGTTGGCCATCCCGTTCACACTCCCTCTCGCGTCACGGACTGGTGGGACCACTCGATCGGGCCGTCGTAGGGGAAGTAGCGCTCGGCCACGGCCCGGGTGGCCTCGCCGCAGGCGAGTTGGAGTTCGCTGAGCAGCGCGGGCAGTTGCTCCAGCTCGGCGGAGTCCAGGTACTCCAGCCTGGTGCGCATCCGGCCGACGGCCAGCCGCGCGGGTTCGGGCCGCTGCCAGGAGGGCGTGCCGCCGCCGAGTTCGGCGAGGCACTCCTCGGCGGCGCTCAGCGCGTGCAGGACGGAGCGCGGGAACCCCCGGTCGAGCAGCAGGAAGGCCGCCACCTCGCCCGGGTCGCTGCCGGCCCCGCGGGCGCGGACGAAGGCCTCCTCGGCGCCGCTCGCGCTCAGCAGGGTGGGCCAGTCGGGCGCGTGGACGGCCGCGAGGACCCGGACGGCGAGCAGCCGGGCGATCATGTCGACCCGCTCCAGGCTGCGCCCGAGGACGACGAAGCGCCAGCCGTCGTCCCGGCTCATGGTGGAGTCGGCGAGTCCGAAGAACAGGGCGGCGCGGCGGCGGACCAGCCCGAGGTAGGCGTCCGGTCCGGTGCGGCGTGCGGCGCGCTGGTGCTCGGCGAGCTGGTGCCAGGTGGAGTTGAGGGTTTCCCACATCTCGGTGGAGACCACGTCGCGGGCGGTCAGCGCGTTCTGCCGGGCCGCCCTGAGCGCGCCCTCGATGGAGCCGGGGCTGGCCGCGTCGAAGGCGAGCCGGGCCAGCACCGAGTCCATGTCGCAGTGCTGGTCGCTCGGGACGGCCACGCCGAGGATGGCGTGCAGCGAGCGGCAGGCGGCGTCCTCGTCGCTCCACGGGTCTTCCAGCAGCCGGTGCAGATAGGCGTCCAGGATGCGGGCGGTGTCGTCGGCGCGCTCGACGTAGCGGCCGACCCAGAAGAGAGATTCGGCGATCCGGGAGAGCATGGTGTCGGTGGTGATCACTGCTGCTGTGCCTCCTCCTGTGCCGGGCCGCCGGGCGTGCTCGTGCTGCCGGGGCCGAACTGACGCGGACTCACTTCACTGACTGGGGTGGACCGTTCGCCGGCGGACCGGCTCGGCGGCGCGTCGGGCGCCAGCACCCAGGTGTCCTTGGATCCGCCGCCCTGGCTGGAGTTGACGATCAGGTTGCCCTCGCCGAGGGCCACCCGGGTCAGCCCGCCGGGGACCAGCCAGACGTCGCTGCCGTCGTGGACGGCGAACGGCCGCAGGTCGATGTGGCGGGGGGCGAGCCCGTCCTGGCCGTCGCCGCGACGGCTCAGGGTCGGCGAGGTGGAGAGCGCCACCGGGCGCTGGGCGATCCAGCCGCGCGGGTCCGCCTTCACCTCCTTGGCGAGGCGGTCGAGCGCGTCCCGTTCGGCCCGCGGGCCGATCACGATGCCCTTGCCCCCGGCGCCGTCGACCGGCTTCAGCACCAGCCGGTCCAACTGGTCCAGGACCTCCTCCAGCCGGCCCGGCTCCTCCGGGCGGATGGTCTCCACGTTCGGCAGCAGCGGCTCCTCCGCCAGGTAGTAGCGGATCAGGTCGGGGACGTAGGTGTAGAGCAGCTTGTCGTCGGCGATGCCGTTGCCCACGGCGTTGGCGAGGGTGACGTTCCCGGCGTGGGCGGCGGACATGATGCCCGGGACGCCGATCAGCGAGTCCGGGCGGAAGTGCAGCGGGTCGAGGAAGTCGTCGTCGAGCCGCCGGTAGATCACGTGGACCGGGGTCTCGCCCCGGGTGGTGCGCATCCGGACCCGGTTGCCGGAGCAGACCAGGTCGCGGCCCTCGACCAGCTGGACGCCCATCAGCCGGGCCAGCAGGGCGTGTTCGAAGTAGGCCGCGTTGGCCACGCCCGGGGTGAGGACGGCCACCACCGGATCGGTCACGCCCTCGGGGGCGCAGGCCTTGAGGGCGGCCAGCAGGCGCTGAGGGTACTCGTCCACCGGGCGTACGGGCTGTTCGGCGAAGAGGGCCGGGAAGGTGCGGGTCATCACCCGGCGGTTCTCGATCACGTACGAGACGCCGGACGGCACCCGCACGTTGTCCTCCAGTACCCGGAACTGCCCTTCCTCGTCCCGGACCAGGTCGATCCCGGAGACGTGGATGCGGACCCCGTTCGGCGGTTCTATGCCGTGCGCCGCCCGGTGGAAGTGCGGCGAGGAGTACAGCAGCCGGTAGGGCACCACGCCGTCCGCGAAGACCCGCTGCCTGCCGTAGGCGTCGGCGAGGAAGGCCTCCAGGGCGAGGACGCGTTGTCTGACGCCCCGGCACAGCCGGTCCCACTCGACGGCGTCGAGCAGGCGTGGCACCAGGTCGAGCGGGAAGGGGCGTTCCTCGCCACCGTAGGAGTAGGTCACGCCGCGATCCGTGAAGGCCCGGGCCATCTGGTCGGTGCGGTACCGGAGTTCGAGGGAGTCCAGGGGGCTCAGGGCGGCGAACACGGCCTCGTAGGCCGGTCTCACCACGCCGGGACGCTCGAACATCTCGTCCCACGCGTCCGCTGTCGTGTACGAGTCGAAGATGTCGGCCATGGCGAGACGCTATGGCCGGTCGGTTTCGGCCGTGTGACGGCCGCACTACCGAAAGCGTCTCATCCCAGCTCAGGTGTGCCGCGGCGGCCCCCGCGCCGGCGTTCGGGCACCCCCCCGGGCCGCCGCACCGCCTTCGGGGAGCGAACGGCTGGTCCTGGAGCGATCGACGGGAATTCGTGGGCCACGCGGGCGTTTGGGGCGGGTGTTGTGGAAGGGTGATGAGGGAAGGCCAAGGGCGTGTCGGGCATGGGTATGATCATGATTGGATAGGGTGCTCCGCCGGCCCGGACGGGCCGGACAACCCGTCGGAGGGCACCTTGCGCATCCTGCTGGTCGCCAGCGCGTTCAACAGCCTCACCCAGCGCGTCCACACCGAACTCCGTTCGCTCGGGCACACCGTGGGAGTGGAGCTGGCTCTGGGGGACGACCCGGTCCGGGCCGCGGTCGCCCGGTTCGAGCCGGACCTGATCCTCGCGCCCATGCTCACCCGGGCGATTCCCGAGGACGTCTGGTCGACGCGCCCCGTGCTGATCGTCCACCCCGGCCCCAAGGGCGACCGCGGGCCCTCCTCGCTCGACTGGGCCATCCACGAGAACGCCGCCGAGTGGGGCGTCACCGTGCTGCAGGCCGTCGCCGAGATGGACGCCGGACCGATCTGGGCCTCCGTCCCGTTCACCGTGCACCCCTGCGGCAAGAGCGAGCTGTACCGCAACGAGGTCGCCGACGCCGCCGTCGAGGCGGTGCTGCTGGCGGTCGAACGCTTCGCGAGCGGCTGGTACCGGCCCGAGCCGCTCGACTACGCCCGCTGGGACGTCAACGGGCGCCTGCGCCCGTACCACACACAGGAGTTCCGCCGGATCGACTGGGCCGTGGACGACACCGCGACCGTCCTGCGCAAGCTGCGCTCCGCCGACTCCCAGCCCGGCGTACTCGACGCGATCCACGGCCGGGAGTACTTCCTGCACGGCGGACACCGCGAGGACGAGCTGCGCGGCCGACCCGGCGCGGTGCTCGCCACCCGGGACGGCGCGATCTGCCTCGGCACGGTGGACGGCGCCGTCTGGATAGCCCAGCTGAGGCCGCGGAAGGTGCCGGGCGGTCCGGCCACCTACAAGCTGCCGGCCGCGCAGGTGCTCGCCGAATGGCTCGTCGGCGTCCCCGAGATCCCGGTGACCCCGGTCGAGGCGGCGCACCGCGACACCTGGTCGGAGATCCGCTACCGCGAGGACGGCGAGGTCGGGTTCCTCGAATTCGCCTTCCCCAGCGGCGCGATGAGCACCGACCAGTGCCGGCGGCTGCTCGCCGCCTACCGCGAGGCCGCCGCCCGGCCGACCTCGGTGCTGGTGCTCGGCCCCGCCCGGGACTTCTACTCCAACGGCATCCACCTCAACGTCATCGAGGCCGCCGCCGACCAGGGCGAGGAGTCCTGGCGGAACATCAACGCCATGGACGACCTGGTGGAGGCGATCCTCACCACCACCGACAAGGTCACCGTCTCGGCGCTGGCCGGCAACGCCGCCGCCGGCGGTGTGATGCTGGCGATCGCCGCCGACGAGGTCTGGTGCCGCGCCTCCGCCGTGCTCAACCCGCACTACCGGTTGATGGGCCTCTACGGCTCCGAGTACTGGACGTACAGCCTGCCCCGCCGGGTCGGCGCCGCGCAGGCGGAGCGGCTGACCACGGCCGCCCTGCCGGTGGGGGCGCGGGAGGCCGCGGCGCTCGGCCTGGTCGACCGGGCCAGGGCCGGCAGCGCGGCCGAGTTCCGTGCCTGGACGGCGGCGGAGGCGGCCCGGCTGGCGCGCTCGCCCGAGCTCGGCGAGCGGCTGCTCGCCAAGAAGCGCCGCCGGGCGGAGGACGAGGCGGCCAAGCCGTTGGCGTGGTACCGGGCTGAGGAGTTGGAGCGGATGCGTCGCAACTTCTTCGCCGCCGACGAGCCGTACCACGGGCTGCGGCGGAACTTCGTGCACAAGGTCTGCCCGACCGGGACGCCTGAGCACCTGCGGGGCTGAGCGGCCACCACTGCCGGGGGCACAAGCAAAAGGGAGGGCCCGCTCGTCCGAGTCGGACGAGCGGCCCCTCCCTTGCCGTACGGGTGCCAGGGCGTCAGCGGCGCGCGGGGGCGTCGAAGAAGTTGGTGGTCACCAGGGGGACCTCGGCGGTACCGGCGCCTCCCGCGGCTCCGGCGGCTCCGGCGGCCTGAGCGCGCGGGGCGAACGCGGAGGCGCCGGAGACGGTGGCGACGGCGGGGACGACGGCGGCGCCGGGCTGGACCGACCAGGTGGTCTGCTGGACGGGCGGGGCGTCCTGGCCGGCGGCCGGGGCGGTCGGACCGGAGCCCAGGAAGACCGCCTGGGCGCCGCCTTCCTTGCTCGGGGCGACCGCGAACGCGAGCGAGCTGATGAACACGTACGTGCCGAAGCCGACCGCGATCGGGAAGATGAACTTCAGCGCCGTCACGCCGCTACCGGCCTCGACGTCGTTGGACAGGTGGACCGAGACCGCCAGCATGCCGGTGAAGTGCATCGCGCAGACCGCGACTCCCATCACCGGCGCGGCCGCCAGCAGCACGCCGATGCCCTTGAGGTTCAGGGCCGCCCAGAGCGCCGCCGTCGCCGCGAAGATGGCGATGCCGATCGAGATGCCCACGATGACCTTGTCGTACGAGATGGTGCCCGGCAGCCGCATCGCGGCCATGCCCAGGTAGTGCATCGCGGCGACGCCGAGCCCGGTGAACACGCCGCCCACCAGCAGCGCGCCGGTCGGTCGGGTGCTGTAGCCGACGGTGAAGAGGCCGATGCCCACCACCGTGATCGCGACGACGAGGCTGAGGACGGTCAGCGGGACGTCGTAGCGGATCTCCGCTCCGCGGACCGCGAAGCCGAGCATGGCGATGAAGTGCATGCTCCAGATCCCGCCGCCGAGCGAGACGGCCGCGAAGCCGAGCCAGTTGCGGCGGGCGGCGCCCTCGCTGAGCAGCGCCCAGCGTGTGCTGCGCAGCGCCACCACGGCGCCGAGACAGGCGGCGAGATAGGAGATCGCCGGTGTCACCCAGCCGTGTACCGCATGGTCGATGTGGCCCAATGGGACCCCCTGACGGAGTTGGGGTGTACTGCGTCGGCGTGCGGTGCCGTGCTCCTGGCAGAAGCCGCGGTCAACCTACCGGCGGGGCGGATCATGGACAAGGCGGATGGATTCTGTGAAGTACCAGGTCAGGGCGGGAGTTCACAGTTGCCGCGCCGGGCCATCACCAATCCCTGACGATTTGTTTCCCCTCTGTATGAAATGTCTTTGCCCCGGTGACCCGCCGCCCTGGTTCCGAGGCGGGCGGGTGCCTCGGAACCAGGGCGGCGGGCGGCGCCTGGGGGGAGGGCGCCTGTTCGGTGTGGTCCGGAGTCAGACCGTGCGGAAGCCCAGCACCACGTTGTGACCGCCGAAGCCGAAGGAGTTGTTGAGCGCGGCGATCGTGCCGTCCGGGAGGGCGCGTGCCTCGCCGCGCACGATGTCGCCCTCCACGTCGGGGTCGAGGGAGTCGAGGTTGATGGTGGGCGGAGCCAGCCGGTGCCAGAGGGCGAGGACGGTGGCGACGGTCTCGGCTCCGCCGGCTCCGCCGAGCAGGTGGCCGGTCATGGACTTCGTGGCGGAGACGGCGATGTGGTCCATGTCGTCACCGAGAACGCCGCGCAGCGCCTTGAGCTCGGCGACATCGCCGAGGGGGGTCGACGTGGCGTGCGCGTTCACATGCACGATCTCGGCGGGCTTGAGGCCGGTCGAGTTCAGGAGCTGGGTCACCGCGGCGGAGATGCCCCGGCCCGTCGGCTCCGGCTGGGTGATGTGGTGGCTGTCCGCGGAGAGTCCCTGGCCGACGGCCTCGACGTAGACGCGGGCGCCGCGTCGGGCGGCGTGCTCCGCGGACTCCAGGACGACGAGGCCGGCGCCCTCGCCCATGACGAAGCCGTCCCGCATGCGGTCGTAGGGGCGTGACGCCGCCGTCGGGTCGTCGTTCCGCTTGGACATCGCCTTCATGTTGCCGAACGCGGCCATGTTCAGCGCGCAGATGGCGGCCTCGGTACCGCCTGCCACCACGACGTCCGCGCGGCCGCTCTCGATCATCGCGATGCCGTAGCCGATGGCCTCGGCACCGGAGGCGCAGGCGCTCGCGGGGGAGTGGACGCCGGCCCGGGCGTTGAATTCGAGGCCGACATTGGCCCCCGGAGTGTTCGGCAGGATCATCGGTATGGTGTGCGGCGAAACCTTCCGGGCTCCGTACTCCTTGAGCAGGTCGTACTGGGCGAGCAGCGAGGTCACCCCGCCGATCGCCGAGGCGATGACCACGCCGACGCGGTCGGGGTCGAGGGACGGATCGACTCCCGCCGCGTCGGTGAATCCGGCATCGCGCCACGCCTCCCGAGCGGCGATCAGCGCGAACTTGGCCGAGCGGTCCAGCTTCCTGGCCTGAACCCGGGGGAGGACGGTGTCGGGATCCACCGCGGCTTCCGCCGCGATCTTCACGTCCACCTCGTCCACCCAGTCGTGCTCCATCGTGCGGACACCGGATCGCCCGGCGATCAGCGAGTCCCAGGTGGTCCGGCTGTCGCCGCCGAGCGGGGTGGTCGCTCCGACGCCGGTGACCACGACGGCGCGTTTGATCGATTCCACGATGACAACTCCATCTGTGCGAGCGGCGGATCAAGCGGATCAGGCTGATTGAGCGGAACAAGCGGATTGAACAGATCGAGCGGATCGAGCGAACTCCTCGATCACTTCCGGCTGTTGACGATGTGCTCGACGGCGTCGCCGACCGTCCGGAGGCTCCCGATCATCTCGTTGGGGATGTCGACCCCGAACTTGTCCTCGGCGGCGATCGCGATCTCGATCATGCACAGGAAGTCGATCTTCAGGTCGTCGGTGAAGCTCTTCTCCACCAGCAGGTCCTCGGCGGTGATCCCGGTGATCTCATCGACGATCTCGGCCAGGCCGGCCAGAACGGATTCGGTAATCAGCACGATGCGGCCTCCTTTGAGGCGGTGCGGGGGAGTGGACGGTGGTGCGATGTTCTCGGGCCTCGGCCTCGGGCCGGCTGGGCCGAAGCCGGCCGGGACTGAAGTCGGCCGGGTCTGAAGCCGGCTAGGCCTGAAGCAGTGCCAGTGCCGAGGAGACGCGTTGCGCCGCGGCCCTGACCAGCCTGGACCGGTTGGGTATCTCCTGGCTTATCGGGCAGACATTGGCGGCGAGGGCGGCGATGACGTTGCCGTTTCGCTCCCGTACGGGCGCCGCGATGGCGATGACGCCGTCGTCGAGCTCGCCCTCGTACACCGCGAATCCCTGGTGTTTCACCTGGCGGAATTCCTTACGGAGTTCCGCCGCATCGGATGCCGTGAATTTATCACGGGAGTTCGGGTGTCCGGCGAAGAATCTTTCCTGCGTCGCCGGGTCGGCGTGCGCGAGCAGGACCATTCCGGAGGCCGTGGCGTGCAGCGGGAAGCGGTTCCCCACCGCTCGGGAGTCGGAGTAGCATTCCTGGTTGCTCCAGATGCTCTCCAGCCAGACGCCGTCGAGATCGTCCATGACGGAGAGGTTGACCATCGTCCTGGTCCTGTCGTGCAGCTGCAGCATGTGGGGCATCGCGACGTCATGGAGGGCGAAGTGCCTGGTGGCGCGGGCGGTCTGGGACCAGAGCCAGAGGCCGATGGTGCACCGGCCCTCGATGGTGCGCTCCAGCGCTCCCCACGAGATGAGCTTCGCCACCATGCGGTGCGTCGTCGCGATGGGGATGCCACATCGCCGGCTTATTTCACTCACCGTCAATTCCCGGTTCTTCGCGTCGAAGGCGCCAAGAATGCCCAGAAGTCGATCTGCGACAGATCGCTCGCCGGTCGCCGGTGAGGTGATTGCCATGGACGTGGCCCCCTTCACATTTTGTGCTGTCTGTCGTGGAGGGCACCACTCGGAGGAGTGATCGAAGTTCCCTGCGACTTCCGGCGATGCTCCCTGGGCAAAGCATCTCAGATTCAACCGTTCGAGGGGAAGGGGAATATGGTTTTCCACAAATCAAATTCACCCTGCGTACACCTACTGTCCAGTAGATCTTGGTAGGCCGCTCGAAATGCGAAGAATTTGCGTGGCACGGTGAGGGATTAATGTCGTTCGGGTGCTCACAGAGGCCCCGAGAATCGGCTCGCCCTTTCCGTCCGACGGCGTCCGAAGGCGACGGTCGGAAAGGGCGAGCCCGGTCGGCCGCAGGTCACCGGCTGGGTGCCGGCGCCTCCTCGCGACGGGGGTGCTGCGGGCGGCCCGCCGGGTCCACCGCCGGGATGCCGACGCGGAAGAAGACCAGCGGACGCTCGTCCCCGTCGGCCTGGCAGACCTCTCCGAGCGGCCCGACCGTGTCGGGGCAGTCGATGACGTGGCTCTGCGGGTGGACGTAGACCCCTTGCTGGTAGAGCCCCAGCCACAGCCGGGTGACCACTCGGCCGGCTTCGACCTCCCGGCTCGGGTCGCTTCCCCTCCCGAGCAGGACCAGGACCGTCCCGTCGCCCTTGGTCGCGCCCGAGGTGAAGACGGTCAGCAGCCGCTCCAGTCCGAAGGGCCGCAGTGCCCGGTAGACGGCCGGCGCGAAGAGCAGGTTCATCAGCGCGCTCTCCGCGCGGTTCAGCACCAGCATCACATCGTTCAGGCCGTCACTGTGGTACTTCGGGTGACGGGGGCTCAGCCGGGACCAGGCGAGCAGCTCGGCGGCGATGCCCCGGTCCTTGAAGAACCAGTGGTAGGCCCGGACGAGCAGCGGGCGGACGGCGGCGGTGGGCACCGCGGCGATTCGGAAGCCGGCCTCGCGGGCGGTCTGCTCGGCGGCGGCGATCACCTCGTCCGGTACGCGGTCCGGAGCCCATGCCCCTCGCCACACCCGGCGCCCGTTGACGTCGGCGGGCAGCAGGCTGGTCGCGTAGGGCCGTTCCGCCGGGCGGATCCGGCCCACCCGGCGCAGCCCGGCGTCGTAGTCGGGGACGAACTCCACCGGAACGCTGGCCGCTCCGGCGCCGATGAGCAGGGTCTCGATGTAGGTGCCGAGGGACAGCCGCAGATCGCGGTGGGTGGGGTCGCTCGGGCCCAGGGCGTACTCCTCGCGCCACCCCACCTCGATGTGGTCGGTCCCGTGCCGCAGCTCCCACGGTTGGGTGTTGTGGGCGTTGGCCGCGCGGGCGGCGGAGCCGATGACCCGGCTCAGCCCGGCCAGGGGGGTCGCCGCGGTCGCCCCGGTCGCCCCGGTCGTCTCGGTCGTCGCTCGGTCAAGATCGGTCATGGCCGCCTCGCCGTCAGGTAGGGCTCGTCTTGGGTCAGGTCGGTGGTGAGATCGCTCGTCAGGTCGGTGGACGTCCGAGCGGCGGCGGGAGCGTCGACCTCCGCGGACTCCTGGATGCCGAAGCGGCGGTGCAGGGCCTTGAGCGGCGCCGGGGCCCACCAGTTGTACGGGCCGACGGCCCTCATGAACGCGGGCACCAGCACCCCGCGCAGCAGGACGGCGTCGATCATGATCGCCAGGCCGGTGGCCATGCCGTACATCTTGATCAGGGAGACCCCGGAGCTCAGCATGGCGAAGAAGGAGACGGCGAGGATGGCGGCGGCCGCGGTGATCACCGGCCCGCTCGCGCCGAGCCCCTCCCGGACGGAGCCCACCAGGTCACCGGTCTTGTCGAAGCGCTCCTTGATCCGCGCGACCAGGAAGACCTCGTAGTCCATCGACAGGCCGAAGGCGATACAGAAGATCAGCACGGGCATGGAGACCGCCAGCGGTGAGGCGGTGAACCCGAGGAGGTCGGAGAGGTGCCCGTCCTGGAAGACCCAGACGGCACCGCCGAGGATCCCGAGCAGGCTGACGGCGTTGAGCGCCAGGGCCTTGAGCGGCATGGCCACGCTGCCGGTCAGCAGGAACAGGAACAGCAGGCTGAGGACGCTGATCAGCGTGATGGCCACCGGCAGCCGGTTCGCGATCGAGTGGGTGATGTCGACCAGTTGGGCCGCCTGCCCGCCGACCAGCACCTGGGTGCCCGCGGGGACCGGCACCGCGCGGACCTCCCGCGCCAGGGTGGCGCCCGCGCTGGAGTAGGACACGATGTCGGTGCGGACCTCAAGACGCGTGGCGTCTCCGCTGCGGAATCCCGCCGCCGCCTGCTCGGGGAGCGGCGAGACCTTGGCGCCGGCCCGGAAGACGCCCTCGGCGCTGACCACCTGGGTGACTCCGGCGGTCCGGGAGAGCGCGGACGCGTAGGTGTCGAGGTCGGCCGCGGAGCCGCGCCAGTTGTCGGCGACGATGTTCAGCACCCGGTCGTCGGTGAGGCCGAAGTCGGTGCGGACGGTGTCGGTCACCACCCGGCTCTCGACCTTCTCGGGCAGGACGCGCTCGTCGGGGACCCCGAACTGGCTGTGCGCGAAGGGCACGGCCATGGCGACCAGCAGGACGAGGACGGGCGTGGCGAGCAGCACCGGCCGGCGGAACGCGAGACCGGCGAGCCGGCCCCAGAAGGCCTCGGCGGGCGGGCGTACGGCGGTGGCCCGCGGGCGCCGGCCGAGCGCGTCGATCTTCTTGCCGAGCAGCTTGAGCGCGGCGGGCAGGAACACGGTGGAGCCGAGGACGGCCCAGAAGACCACCGCGATGCCCGCGATGGCGAAGGAGCGCAGGAAGTACTGGTCGAAGACCAACAAGGTGGCGAGGGCCGCGGCCACGACCCCGCCGCTGAAGAGGACGGTACGGCCGGCGGTGGCGCGCGTGACGCGCAGCGCCTCGGCGTCACTTCGTCCGGCGGCGCGTTCCTCCCGGTAGCGGGTGACGATCAGCAGGCTGTAGTCCACCGCGAGCCCGAGCCCGAGGGCCGTGATCAGGTTGACCGCGAACAGCGAGACGGAGGTCAGCTGGGCGACGACGTTGACCACGCCCAGCGACCCGATGACGGTGAGCAGTGCCAGCGCCATCGGCAGCAGCGCCGCCACGAGTCCGCGGAACACGATGACCAGGAGCAGCAGGGTGATCGGGATGGCGATCGACTCCGCGGCCGTGATGTCCTTCGTGACCTGCTTGTTCATGTCGTTGTTGATCGCGGTGATGCCGCCGAACGTCACCGACACCTTGCCGCCGGGGGCGGACAGCTTCTCCTGGAGCTGCTTCGCGGTGGCGATGCTCCGGTTCTCGTCACCGTCGATCCGGACGAGGACGAGCGCCGCGTCCTTCGCGCGCAGCGTCGCGTCCGCGCTGTCGAAGTACGAGGCGACGACCCGCGCTCCGGGGGTGTCGGAGACCGTCGTGCCGATGGTCCGGCCGGTGGCCGCCGCCTCGGGGCCGTCGACACCCCCCTCGGGTGCGCGCACCAGGACGACGAGGTTCGGCTGACTGTTGGGGAAGGACCGCTCCAGGCCCTTGGCGGCGGCGACGGAGTCGGAGCCGGGATCGTCGAAGCCGCCGGACCGGAGGTTGTCGAGCACTCCGGCGCTCGCGGCCGCTCCGACCAGTAACAGCAGCAGTGCGGCGAGCAGTGTGTACCAGGGACCGCGCCTGCTGTGGCGCTCCTGCCCCGGAGTCTTCGTTGTGGCTGCCACGGAAGTGCCCTTCGATGTGGAGTGGCTCGTTCGAGGCCTGCGTGGGCGTCCCTGAGTGGCACGCTCCGACAGGGGTGCGCGGCGGGACGCGGCAGGCGGACACGGCTGGGAGACGGTGGGTTCGCACGCTCGTGTGATCGCCAGGCTCCATCGCCGGCGCGCCCTAGAGCAGTGCTCTCAGATTCAGAGCAGTGCTCCGAGTTGACAGCAGTGTGTCAGTCGCAGGGCGGCGGAAGCAAGAGCACTGCTCTGATCATGAGTCGGCGCTCCGGATCGATGGCAGACTCGTTACTCATGAGTGTTATTCGCAATGCCGCAGCACGCGCACACGCCGAGGTCGCGATGGCGATCAAGGAGGAGGCGCGGCGTCAACTCGCCGAAGGGGGAGCGGCCAAGCTGTCGCTCCGCGCGGTCGCCCGCGAGCTCGGGATGGTCTCGTCGGCGCTCTACCGGTTCTACCCGAGCCGCGACGAGCTGCTGACGGCGCTGATCATCGACGGCTACAACGCCATCGGTCAAGCAGCCGAACAGGAGCTGGCGGCCTCGCGGGAGACGGACCCGGTGGCGCGCTGGGTCGCCGTGTGCGGGGCGGTCCGCGGCTGGGCCCTGGCGCATCCGCACGAGTACGCACTGCTCTACGGCTCGCCGGTACCGGGCTACGCGGCGCCGCCGGACACCGTCGGCCCGGCCTCCCGGGTCGCCCTCGCGCTGTTCCGCGTCGTCGAGGACGCCCACCGGGCCGGCCTGGTGGCGGTGTCGGGTTGCGACGCCGGCCTCCCGGCGCCGGTGGCGGACGAGGCCACGCAGTTCCTCTGGTCCTCCGACCTGGTGCCGGCCTCGGCCCTGCCGAGGCTGCTCGGCGTCTGGGCCCAGCTCTTCGGCCTGATCAGCTTCGACGCGTTCGGCCGCTTCGAGCGGCTCGTCGACTCCAGTGACGCGCTCTTCGACCACGCCGTCGTGGAGCTGGCCCGCCAGGCCGGCTTCCGGGTCGACCGCGCGTCGGGTGAAGGCCGATGTCAGGCGAAGGCCGAGGTCGGGCGACCGACGGCGACTGACGGGTGATCGACAGCGATTGACAGGTAACCGTCATCGAACCATTCTCACTGCGTGAGAACCCGGGTTGTCCGATCTTGCCCGCCCTGCCGAGACTTTGTGGCGATGGCGTCGGGGCACTACGAACCCATGATGCGCAGCACCTTGTCTTGACGCCAGGTTCGTTCCGCCTACGTGGGATCGAGGTTATGGCGTGGCCGGTATCGCAATTGTCGGAATGTCATGTCGCCTTCCGGGAGCCTCCGGAATCGACGAGTACTGGAAGCTTCTCGTCAGTGCCCAGCCGCAGTTCTCCGCGGTACCGGAGAACAGGTGGAACCACTCCCACTACTTCAAGGCCGGGGAGACCCGGGACCCGCACAGCACCTACACGGA
Source organism: Kitasatospora misakiensis (assembly GCF_042656005.1). Lineage (NCBI taxonomy): Bacteria > Bacillati > Actinomycetota > Actinomycetes > Kitasatosporales > Streptomycetaceae > Kitasatospora > Kitasatospora misakiensis. Next base: position 58,158 of record NZ_JBHSOF010000025.1, read on the forward strand.
CCAGGTCGCGTTCATCGACGACGTCGACCAGTTCGCCCCGGCGCACTACGGCGTTCCGCCCCGGCGGGCCCGCACCATGGACCCGCAGGCGCGGCTCTTCGTCGACCTCGCCAGGGAGGCCGTCCAGGACGCCGGGTGGGAACGGGCCGGCTTCGACCGGGCGTCGACGGGCGTGTTCGCCGGCGTGACCTCGCTCGACCACCGCGACGTCAGCGTCTCCTGGGTCACGTCGAGCCTGCTCGCGGACGGCACCCTGCACGGCGGCGAGGCCGACCCCGGTCTGCTCGCCGCCCTGCGCGACGCGGCGGAGTCCTCGCTCGTGCCCATGGGCCAGTTCACCATCCCGGGGGCCCTGGCCAACATGGTGCCGGCCACGGTCAGCGAGGTCTTCGACCTCGGCGGACCGTCGATCTCGCTGGACGCCGCCTGCTCCTCGGCCCTGGTGGCCCTGGACGCCGCGGTGCGCAGCCTGCGGACCGGAGCCTGCTCGATCGCCCTCGTGGGCGGCGTCTACCTGAGCTTCACGCCCACCCCCCTGGTCGGCTTCTCGCGGGCCAGGGCGCTCTCCCAGGACGGCGTCTGCCGCCCCTTCGACGAACGCGCGGACGGCTTCGTGCTCGGCGAGGGCGGAGCGATGCTCGCGCTGCGTCCCGTGGAGGACGCCATCGCGGCCGGGGACCGCATCTACGCCGTCGTGACGGGCGTCGGATCCGCGAACGACGGCCGCGGCGGCGGCCCCATGACGCCGCAGGCCCAGGGCCAGCTCGCCGCCCTGCGCGCGGCCTACCGCGACGCGGGCACCAGCCCGGGAGCGATCGACCTGCTGGAGCTGCACGGTACCGGCACGCCCGTAGGCGACCGGACCGAGGTCGAGGCGCTCCGCCTGCTGCGGGCGGACTGCGAGGAGGTCAAGCCCTGCTACGTCTCGTCCTCGAAGGCGCTCATCGGCCACACCCTCTCGGCGGCGGGCGCGGCCGGCCTGGTGAAGGCCGCGCTCGCCGTGCACCACGGCGTCGTACCGCCGCAGCCGAGCGGGTTACGCGTCAACGAGGCGCTGCGGCTCGCCGATTCGGGGCTCCGGGTGACCACCGAACCGGAGCAGTGGCCGCACGAGGACGTCCGCCGGGCGGCGGTGAGCTCCTTCGGTTTCGGCGGCACCAACGTCCACGCCGTCCTGGAGAGCGCCCCGCCGCCCAGCTCCACCGCCCGACGGCCGGTGCGTCCGGCCGTCGACGCGGTGGCTGTCGACACGGCTGCCGACGCGGCTACTGACGGACGGCCCGCCGAGGAGCCGTGGCTCTTCCTCCTCTCCGCCGGGTCGACGGCGAAGCTGGCCGAGCACGCCGGACGGATCGCGCAGGCCGTCACCGACGACCCCGCGGCCGACCTGGCCGCCGTCGCCCGCACCCTCGCCGGCCGTGAGCTGCTCACCGCACGCCTCGCCGTGGTCGCCGCCACCCGCGCGGAACTGCTCGACAGGCTCGGCCTGGCCGCCGAGCGGCTGGCGGCAGGAGCCGTTGGCGAGCTCGCCCCGGGTGTCCACGCGGCGGCCAAGCCGCTGCCGCCCGCCGAGCGGAAGATCGCGTTCGCCTTCCCGGGCCAGGGATCCCAGCGCCCGGGCATGCTCTCCGACCTCTTCCGGCGGTTCCCCGTCCTCGCCGACCGGGCGGCCGAACTGGCCGCGCTGACCGCCGAGCAGTCCGCCGCCGTGGCCGAGACGCTGCCGGGCCTCCTGTTCGAGCAGCACCGCCGCGACGACACCGAGGCCCAGACGGCACTGACCGCGACCGAGCTGTGCCAGCCCGCCCTGGGCATCACCGGCGTGACCACCACCGAACTGCTGGCCGCCTGCGGAGTCTCCCCGGACATCGCGGTCGGGCACAGCGTCGGCGAGTTCCCCGCCGCGGCGGCGGCCGGCGCGTTCGCCGGGCCCGAAACGGTCCGCTTCATGGCCCGCCGGGGCGCCGCGCTCGCCGCGGCCGTGCCCGCCGGGACGGGCGCGATGCTCGCCGTCCAGGTGCCCCGCGCCGACGCGGAGCGGCTCGCCGCCTCCGTACCGGACGTCTGGCCCGCCTGCTACAACCACAGCGGTCAGCTGGTGTTCAGCGGCAGCGCCGAGACGGTGGAGCGGCTCCGCGCCGTGTGCGCGGAGAACGACGCCGTGACGGTGTCGCTCAAGGTCTCGCACGCCTTCCACTCGCCCCTGGTGGCCGCCGCCGACGAGGCGGTGTCCCAGGTCATCGCGGAGCTTCCGCTCAGCGCTCCGGCGCGGACCTTCGTCTCCAGCGTCAGCGGCGCGAGCTGCTCCGAGCCCGGTGAGATCCGGGAGCTGTGGGCCCGTCACAACACCAGCCCGGTCCGGTTCACCGACGCGGTCACGGCGGTGGCGGAGGCCGGCGCCCGGTTCCTCGTCCAGCTCTACGGCGGGGACACCCTGCTGCGGATGGCGAAGCGCTGCGAAGCGGGTGCGGGCCTGGAGGGGCTGGCCGTGAGCGCCGGGCGCCCGGACGCCGGCCGGGCCTTCATGACCGTGCTCGGCAGGCTCGCGGTGGCGGGAGCGCCCGTGGACCTCGCTCCGCTCTTCCCGCCCGGGACTCAGCTGCTCGCCCTGCCGTCCTCCCCGCTGGAGACCAGCTCCTTCACCGTCCTGACCGGAACCGGCCGCCCCCGGGGCGCCGACTACCGACCCACCTCGCCGCGCCCCGACACCGCCGTCCCCCCGCCGGCGCCCAGGCCGGCCGCCTCGGTCGCCCGCACGATCATTCCCGCTCCCGCGATGCCCGCCACCGCGCCAACCTCCCGGATCGGAAGCCCGAGTATGAGTGGTCTCATCGAGTTCCTGCACGCCCAGGTGACCCTGCTCCAGTCCTTCGACCCCTCCGCCCAGCCTGCGGCGTCCCCGCGACTCGCCACGGCGAACGGCACCGCGCTGAACGGCACCGCGCTGAACGGCACCACCGTGAACGGCACCGAGGCGAACGGTGCCCACCTGATCACGGAGTGGGTGCCGGAGACGGCCGCCGCCGCACCCCACGGCGTCCGTCTTCTGGCCGCCGCCCCGGCTCCCACTCCGCTCCCCGTCCAGGCCGCCGCCCCCGCCCCCGCGCTGCCGGCCGCACCGGGGCGCGCGGACGAGGTGCTGCCGCTGGTGCGCGAGGCGATCGCGGGAGTCAGCGCCTACCCGGCCGACTTCCTGCGCCCCGAGCACTCGTTCGCCACCGACCTCGGCTTCGACTCCCTCATGATCGCGGAGATGACCGCGCGGCTGCGCAAGCAGTGGCCCGGGCTGGAGGTCGAGATAACGGAGATCGTGACGATCACGACCGTCGGGGCGCTGGCCGACCTGCTCCGACAGAAGCTGGGCATCGCCCCGGAAACCAGTGAGGTCGCACCGCCCGCACCGGTGCTCGACCAGACCCCGACCGAGCCGGCCCCGGCCGTGCTGACCCGGACCGAGCCGGCCCCGGCCGTGCGCGACCACCGGGAGACCGCCGACGTCAGGGCGTTTCCCGAGATCGTCGCCTCGGTGGAGCGGTCGAAGCTCGCCGAACGCGCGGGGGTCCGCAACCCGTACTTCCTGGTCCACGACGGGGTCATCGGCGGCACCACCCACGTCGACGGCCAGGAACTGATCTCCTTCTCCAGCTACAACTACCTGGGCCTGTCCGGCCACCCCGCGGTGGCCAAGGCCATGGTCGAAGCGGTGGAGAAGTACGGCTCCTCGGTCTCCGCGGCCCGCATCCTCTCCGGCAGCCGCCCCCTGCACGAGGAGCTGGACCAGGGCATCGCGGAACTCATCGGCGCGGAGGACGCGCTGACCCTCGTCAGCGGCCACGCGACCAACGTCACCGTCATCGGCCACCTGATGGGCCCCGAGGACCTGATCGTCCACGACGCCCTCGCGCACGACAGCATCCTCCAGGGCTGCCGGCAGTCCGGAGCGGCCCGGCAGCCATTCCCGCACAACGACGTCGCCGCCCTGGACAGAATCCTCACCCAGGTCCGGGACCGCTACCGCCGGGTGCTGATCGTCGTCGAGGGCGTGTACAGCATGGACGGCGACACCGCCGACCTGCCCGCCCTGATCGCGGTGAAGCAGAAGCACTCCGCCCTGCTCATGGTCGACGAGGCGCACAGCATCGGCGTCATGGGGAAGACCGGCGGCGGCATGGCCGAACACTCCGGCGTGACCCCCGCGGACGTGGACATCTGGATGGGCACGCTGTCGAAGTCCCTGGCCAGCTGCGGCGGTTACGTGGCGGGCCGGCACGAGCTGATCCAGCACTTCCGCTACACCCTGCCCGGGTTCGTCTTCAGCGCGGGCCTGCCCCCGGCGAGCACGGCCGCGGCCCTGGCCGCGCTGCGCCTGATCCGCGCGGAGCCCGAGCGGGTCACCCGGCTGCACGACCGCTCGGCGCTGTTCCTGCGCCTCGCGGCCAAGGCGGGGATCGAGGTCGGCACCAGCGACGGAACGCCGATCGTGCCGTGCATCACCGGTGACTCCCACAAGGCGCTGCTGCTGGCCGACCGGCTCTACTCGCGAGGCATCAGCGCCAACCCGATCCTGCATCCGGCGGTCGAGGAGCGGCTGGCCCGGCTGCGCTTCTTCATCACCTCCGAGCACACCGAGGAGCAGATCGAGACCACCGTCGCGGTGCTGGCCGAGGAGCTGTCCCGGCTGAGCTGACTGCGCTGACGGACCGCGGTCGGTGAGGTCGATCGCGAGAGCCGGTGCCTGGGAAACCAGGTACCGGCTCTTCCTCTTGTCACACCGGCCCTCCGCGGCGGCCGACCGCGTCATTCGAACTTAACGTCGAAGCCCGACCGGAAACACGGATTTCACTGGAATCGTCACCGTTCTTCAAACGCCGCCTTTTGGCTACTTTCGGCGTGACGCCGCGGAACGTCCGAATGCCCGTCGCGTTACACCGTGCCACTGCACCGCCATGGCCGCGGTCTCCTAATCTCGACCCCCAACGGGGAACCCGCTCTTCCAGAGGAGAATGCCGATGAGCCGTGTGGTCCGCGCAGCCCTGGTCCAGACGAAATGGACCGGCGACAAGGAGTCGATGATCGACCTGCACGAGCGGTACGCCCGCGAGGCGGCCGCGCAGGGCGCCCAGGTGATCGGCTTTCAGGAGGTCTTCAACGCCCCGTACTTCTGCCAGGTGCAGGAGGAGGAGCACTACGCCTGGGCCGAGGCCGTCCCGGACGGTCCGACCGTGACCCGGATGCGGGACCTCGCCCGGGAACTGAACATGGTCATCGTGGTGCCGGTGTACGAGGTCGAGCAGCCCGGCGTGTACTACAACACCGCCGCCGTGATCGACGCCGACGGCAGCTACCTCGGCAAATACCGCAAGCACCACATTCCGCAGGTCAAGGGCTTCTGGGAGAAGTACTACTTCAAGCCGGGAAACCTGGGCTGGCCGGTTTTCGACACGGCCGTCGGAAAGGTCGGGGTCTACATCTGCTACGACCGGCACTTCCCGGAGGGCTGGCGGGCGCTGGGCCTCGCCGGCGCCGAGATCGTCTACAACCCCTCGGCCACCAGCCGGGGCCTCTCGGCGTACCTGTGGCAGCTGGAGCAGCCCGCCGCCGCCGTCGCCAACGAGTACTTCGTCGCCGCGATCAACCGGGTCGGGGTGGAGGAGTACGGCGACAACGACTTCTACGGCACCAGTTACTTCGTGGACCCGCGCGGGCAGTTCGTCGGCGAGGTGGCCTCCGACAAGGAGGAGGAGCTGGTCGTGCGCGACCTCGACCTCGGCCTGATCGAGGAGGTGCGCCACCAGTGGGCCTTCTACCGGGACCGCCGCCCCGACGCCTACGGCTCCCTCGCCGAAGCCTGACCCTTGATCGGGCCCACGCCGAAGCCTGACCGGGGGCCCGGGCAAGACCGCAGAGACGTCCTGACGGAAGAACGGAAGGAACAACACGAATGACTCGTACGGTGATCCGGGGCGGCCTGGTGATCACGGCGGCCGAGGAGATGGCGGCCGACGTCCTGATCGAGGACGAGCGGGTGGTCGCCCTCGCCGCCGGCGGCAGCCGGACGGCCGAGGACTGGACGGCGGACCGCGTGATCGACGCGACCGGGAAGTACGTGATCCCGGGCGGGGTGGACGCGCACACGCACATGGAGCTGCCCTTCGGCGGCACCGCCGCCTCGGACACCTTCGAGACCGGTACCCGGGCCGCGGCCTGGGGCGGGACGACCACGATCGTGGACTTCGCGGTGCAGTCCGTCGGCCGCTCCCTGCGGGAGGGCCTGGACGCCTGGCACGCCAAGGCCGAGGGCAACTGCGCCGTCGACTACGCCTTCCACATGATCATGTCGGACGTCACCGAGCACAGCCTCAAGGAGATGGACCTCCTGGTGGACGAGGGCGTGACCTCGTTCAAGCTGTTCATGGCCTACCCCGGCGTCTTCTACAGCGACGACGGCAAGATCCTGCGGGCGATGCAGCAGGGCGGGGACAACGGCGGCCTGGTGATGATGCACGCGGAGAACGGCATCGCCATCGACGTCCTGGTGGAGCAGGCGCTGGCCAGCGGGCGCACCGACCCGCGGTACCACGGCGAGGTGCGGCACGAGCTGCTGGAGGCCGAGGCGACGCACCGCGCGATCCGGCTGGCCGAGGTGGCCGGTTCGCCGCTGTACGTGGTCCACGTCTCGGCCGCCTCGGCGGTGGCGGAGCTGGCGGCCGCGCGGGACCGGGGGCTGAACGTCTTCGGCGAGACCTGTCCGCAGTACCTGTTCCTGTCCACCGACAACCTCGCCGAACCGGGCTTCGAGGGCGCCAAGTACGTGTGCTCGACGCCGCTGCGGCCCCAGGAGCACCAGGCCGCGCTCTGGCGCGGGCTCCGGACCAACGACCTCCAGGTGGTCTCGACGGACCACTGCCCGTTCTGCTTCTCCGGGCAGAAGGAGCTGGGCCGCGGGGACTTCTCCAAGATCCCGAACGGGCTGCCCGGCGTGGAGAACCGGATGGACCTGCTGCACCAGGCGGTGGTGGACGGGCGCATCACGCGGCGGCGCTGGGTGGAGATCGCGTCGGCCACCCCGGCCCGGATGTTCGGCCTGTACCCGCGCAAGGGGACGATCGCGCCGGGCGCGGACGCCGACATCGTGGTCTACGACCCGAACGCGACGCAGACGCTGTCGGCGGCCACCCACCACATGAACGTCGACTACTCGGCCTACGAGGGCCTGCGGGTGCGCGGCAAGGCGTCGACGGTGCTGTCGCGGGGAACCGTGATCATCGACGACGACACCTATCTGGGCCGCCCCGGGCACGGCCGGTACCAGACCCGCGACACCTGCCAGTACCTCATCTGACCCGCCCTCGCCCACCCCCTGGCCCACCCCCCTGGCCCGCCCCCAACTTCCCACTCTCGCACTACCGGAGGATTCCCGTGGACATCGGCCTCGTCCTGCAGACCGACCCGCCCGCCTCGCTGCTGATCGAGCGGATGAAGCGCGCCGAGGCGGCCGGCTTCACCCACGGCTGGACCTTCGACTCGGTCGTGCTCTGGCAGGAGCCCTTCGTCGTCTACAGCCGCATCCTGGCCGAGACCGAGCGCATGGTCGTCGGCCCGATGGTCACCAACCCCTCGACCCGCACCTGGGAGGTGACGGCGTCGCTGTTCGCGACGCTCAACGACATGTACGGCAACCGGACGGTGTGCGGGATCGGCCGCGGCGACTCCGCGATGCGCGTGGCCGGGCGCAAGCCCGCCACCCTCGGCCGCCTCAGCGAGGCCATGCACGCGATCAAGGAGCTGGCGGAGGGCCGGGAGACCCTCGTCGACGGGACCGCGATGCGGATCCCGTGGGTCAAGGAGGGCGCCTCGCTGCCCGTGTGGATGGGCGCGTACGGACCCAAGGCGCTGGACCTGACCGGACGCCAGGCGGACGGCTTCATCCTGCAGCTGGCCGACCCCTACCTGACCCGGTGGATGGTCAAGGCCGTCCGCGACGCGGCCGCCGCGGCGGGACGCGACCCGGACGACGTGAAGATCTGCGTGGCGGCCCCGGCGTACGTGACCGAGGACGACTCGCCGCAGGCGCTGGCGCACGCGCGGGAGCAGTGCCGCTGGTTCGGCGGCATGGTCGGCAACCACGTCGCCGACCTGGTCGGCCAGTACGGCGAGAGCTCCGGCCTGGTCCCCGAGGCGCTGACCGCCTACATCAAGGAGCGCCAGGGGTACGACTACCGCCACCACGGCCGCTCCGGGAACCCGGACACCGCGTTCGTCCCCGACGAGATCGTGGACCGGTTCTGTGTGATCGGTCCGCCCGAGGCCCAGGTCGAGAAGCTGCGGCAGCTGCGCGACCTGGGCGTGGACCAGTTCGCGGTCTACGCCATGCACGACGCCGTGGAGTCGACCATCGACGCCTACGGCACCGACGTCATCCCCGCGCTGGGCTGACCACCGCTCCACTCGTTCGTCCGGCAGCCCACCGCCGTGCCCGCCGGCCCCTGCCCCGTCCCCACGCGAGACCCCGCGAACCGAGGTGGCCGTCCATGTCCACTGTCACTCCCCTCCCCACGGCGGCGCAGACCGCCCACCCCGACGGACGAGTCGAACTCGCCGCCGGGGTCGACCTCACCGACCCGCGCTTCACCAACGAGGACCTCGTACCGGTCCCGGTCGGGCGCAGACGCTGGACCACGTACAACTTCCTGGCGCTCTGGGTCGGGATGGCCCACAACATCCCCTCCTGGACCCTCGCCTCGGGCCTGGTGGCGCTCGGCATGGACTGGAAGCAGGCGGTGCTGACCATCGCCCTGGCCAACGTCGTCGTGCTGGCCCCGATGCTGCTCACCGGCCACGCCGGCACCAAGTACGGCATCCCCTTCCCGGTCTTCGCCCGCGCCTCCTTCGGCCTGCGCGGCGCCAACCTCCCCGCGCTGATCCGCGCCGCCGTCGCCTGCGCCTGGTTCGGGATCCAGAGCTGGATCGGCGGCGAGGGCATCTTCCTGCTCGCCGGCAAGCTCTTCGGCGACGGCTGGCAGACCGCCTCGGAGATCGGCGGCTTCCCCTGGACGCAGTGGCTCTCCTTCCTGCTCTTCTGCGCGCTGGAGATCGCCATCATCGTCCGCGGCATGGAGACGCTGCGCCGGTTCGAGAACTGGGCCGCGCCCTTCGTCATCGTCGGCGCGCTGGCCCTGCTCGCCTGGATCGCGGTCAAGGCCGGCGGCTTCGGCCCGCTGCTCGACCAGCCCTCCAAGCTGGGCTGGGGCAGCGGCTTCTGGAAGATCTTCTTCCCCTCGCTGATGGGCATGATCGGCTTCTGGTCGACGCTGTCGCTCAACATCCCCGACTTCACCCGCTTCGGCGGCAGCCAGAAGGCCCAGATCCGCGGCCAGGCGCTCGGCCTGCCCACCACGATGACCCTCTTCGCCCTGCTCTCGGTCCTGGTCACCTCCGGCTCCCAGGCCGTCTACGGCACGCCGATCTGGGACCCGATCGCGCTCGCCGCCAAGATGGACAGCGTGCCGGGCACCCTCTTCGCGCTGCTGGTGGTGCTGGTCGCGACCCTGTCGGTGAACATCGCCGCCAACGTGGTCAGCCCCGCGTACGACCTCTCCAACCTGCTGCCGAAGATCATCAGCTTCCGGACCGGCGCGCTGATCGCCTGCGTGGTCGGCATCGTGATCTTCCCCTGGAAGCTCGTCGCCGACCCGCACATCTACATCTTCACCTGGCTCGGCGTGGTCGGCGGCCTGCTCGGCACCGTCGGCGGCATCCTCATCGCCGACTACTGGATCATCCGCCGCACCCACCTGGAGCTGGCCGAGCTCTACACCCCCGGCGGCCGCTACTGGTACGCCTCGGGCTGGAACTGGCGGGCGGTGGCGGCCTTCGCCCTCGGCGGACTGCTGGCCGTCGGCGGCTCCTACGGCGGGCCCTTCCCGACCGACGGCCTGATCCCGTTCCTCCAGCCGCTCGCCGACTACGGCTGGGCCGTCGGCGTGGCCTCCTCGCTGCTGCTCTACGTCGCCTTCACCCGGCTGGCCCCGCCCACGGAGCGGGTCGCACCGATCGCGGCCGGTGCGGCTACCGCCGATCCGGCTACGGCCGACGTCTGAGGCCAGTCACTGAGAGGCCGCCCGGTCCATCGTCACCAGGCGGCCTCCGGGCCCACCGCCTGCTGCGCCTCGTGGGCCAGCAGCGCGACATAGAGCGAGGTCAGCTGCTCCCAGTCGTCCAGGTCCACGTCCAGCAGCGCCTGGATGCTCTCCAGCCGCCGGTACAGCGCGGGCCGGCTGACGTGGTGCACCTGGGCGGCCAGCGACTTGTTGCGGCCGCTCTTCAGATACGTCCGCAGGACGGCCAGCAGCGGCGCGTTCTCCAGCAGCGGCCCGAGCTCCCGTTCGATGAACGCCTGCAGCTCCGGCTCGTCCCGCAGCAGCCGGACCAGCCCGCGCAGCCGTACGTCGCGCAGCCGCGCCACCGCGGTGGCCGCCGGTCCGGCGAGCGCGGCGTCCGCGACGTGCACCGCCTCGACGAAGGACCGGCGCACCTCGTCGAGCACCGTGCACCCGAAGCCCGCCCCGACCACGGCCCGGCGGCCCCGGGCCGCCAGCCGCTCGTGGGTCAGCACCGCGACGCGCTCCAGCGCCGCGTCGGCGTCCTGGTCGTGCGGGACGCTCAGCAGGACGGCCGTGCCGTCCGCGCCGATGCTCCCCACCAGGCCCGCCACCGCCTCCTCGGCGAGGATCCGGTCGAGCAGCTGCGGCAGGCCCTCCTTGTCGGCCGCCTTGTCGCTCCTGTCGCCCTTGTCGCCCGCCCGCCCGGCCGGCTCGCGGACCACCACGGGGACGAAGGTGCGCCGGTTCACCGGCAGTCCGGCGGCCCGGACCCGGGTGAGCAGGTGCTCCGGCCGGGCCGCGCCCGCGGCCAGGTCGCTGAGCAGCGACTCCGCCGCGTGCTCCTCCCAGCCCCGGTCACGGTCGCCGAGCAGCCGGTTCATGGCCAGCGCCTCGGCGGCGCGCTGCCCCAGCATCCGGCCGGACTCCTCGGAGCCCGGGTGGCCGAACAGGACCAGCTGCCCCCAGCGCTGGCCGCGGGCCTCCAGCGCCGCCACGATCCAGCCGTCCGGACCGACCGTCACCGGGTCGTTCCGCACCAGCTCGGCGACCTGCCGGGAGACCCGGTCCCAGTCGCGCATCAGCTCGCTCAGCGAGTTCCGGTCGCCCGCGGTGGCCAGCACCCGGTGCGCCAGGTTGGCCACGACCGCCGGGCAGCCCGCGAAGGCGGCGATCTCGTCGAGCAACTGCTGCAGCGGGGCGCCGGAGAGGTTGAGCGTGGTGAGCGAGGAGCGGATCCGGTCGGAGAGGTTGAGCGCGGCGAACCTGCCGTGCACCAGCCGGGCGTGCACCTCCTCGGTGAGCCGGGAGAACGGCGCCGGACGGTGCAGCACGATCAGCGGCACCCCGCACCGCTCCGCCGCCCGCCGCATCGCCGCCGGCGTGGTCCGGAAGGCCCGGCCAAGCCCCAGCAGCACGGCCGCGACGTCGGCGCGCTGCATCGACTCGACATAGGCGACCTGGGCCTGCTCGTCGCCGGCGAGCAGCAGACCGGTGGTGAGCACCATCTCACCACCGGTCAGCATCACCCCCACGTCGGCCGCCTCGGCCACGTGCAGCCAGCGCACCGGCCGGTCCAGGTGCGCCGCACCGGCCACCACCTCGGGGCCCCAGGTCGCCATCAGGTCCAGCCCCAGCACATCACGCACGGTGAGCCGCCCGGCCGGGCCCCGGGCGTCCGGCCCGGGATATGTCTCGTCGCTCACGCGGACCGACCTTGCTGAGTGTGCTGGGGCCGGACCCGGTACTCGCACCGGGCCCCGGCACTTTCGATTCCGCGGAGTCTACGCCCCACCCCCGCCGTCACCCCGGTCGAAGCGGAAACGGACCGCGGCCACGGTCACCGCACAGCCCGCGGTAGAGCGGCGGCATGCTGCGGAAAGGCCTTTGATACGCAGTCCCGCGGACCGGGTCCCGCGGTGAGCGCGTCGATCGCACGCTGCCGTCCGTACCGGCGATCCTGCTGCGGCGGGACACCGCCAAGGACCCCGAACCGCTGGTGCTGCGACACAAGAACACGGTGCTGCGCCGTCAGCCGAGGGCCCAGAGCGTGGAGCGCCAGGTGAATACCACCCGCGAGGTCTGGAAGGTGGTTGCCATGGTCGAGTCCTAGCATTCGCTGACCAGACGAGGAACCTCCGTTGATCATGTTGGACGTTCGCTCGGCCACCGCTGAGATTGCACGCATCAAGGCAACTCGGCGCACCGTCTGTGCGGTCCCTGCTTCTGGCCGCCGCAGGGCGGTTGGCCAGAAGCAGGGACGACGACGGACCGGTGGGTACTACTGCGCTACTGACGGATTGCCGGCTTCGACTTCGTTCCCGGTTACCGCCCCGTCCGTCGGCGGAACTTCGGCAGCGAGTGGTAGGAGGTACTGCTCGGCCAGCTTCGCGAGGTGGAGCGGTAGCGGCCGGGAGAGCGGGTGGTACTCGTCGTGGAAGCGCAACTGGTGCACGGCGGCGGCGAGCAGCGAGGGTCGGTCCGTAGGTCGGTCGGTCCGGCGGGCCTGCTCCAGAGCCCGTTCAGAGAGACAGCCGAGCACGGTGAGTTCGAGCGCCTGCGGATTCCAGGCGGTGGCAGCGGGGGCGTGCGGCCAGCGCGTGGTCGGGACGAGCTTCCGCAGGTCCGTACGGACCGTTCCGGCGGTCGGCGGCTTCCCGACCGTGCTGGTGAAGACCCGGTTGTCCGGGGCGGCGCCCTGCGGGGCCCACAGTCCGATGGACACCCCCGGTGTGTCGTCCTGCTGGGCTCCTGGGGCGTACCACTCGGCGGTCTCCTCACGGCTGTTGGCGTCCCGGACCAGTATCACGCGCAGGTCGGCGCCGAACAGGGAGAGCCGGGTGGGTCGTTCTCCGTGGAAGACCAGGCTGTCCTTGATCAGCTGGCCATTGCTCAGGCCGGGCCAGACACTCCGCAGGTTGCCGCTGTTGGCGAGCAACAGGGTGGGACGGTCCCGGACCTGGTACAGCAGTGACCTGATCTGCCGTTCGACCTCGTAACGGGTTTCCTCTGCTGTTGTGCCGGACCGCACCGATTCCTCCTGGTCAACCGGAGCGACGCCGGCGGCGGCGATGGTGAGCAGCAGTTGGGCGTACGGGACCCAGCTCTTCTTGGCCTCGTCCCAGCCCTGGACCGGGTGTACCGGGTCGCGCGGGCGGATCCGGAGTGCGACGAGGTGACGACCGGCCTGCCGGGTGGGCCCGCCGGCCCGATGGCGGACGTGCCAGAGCGCCAGGTACTGCATGTCGTCGATCAGGGTCTCGTCGAGCTGCTGTTCCGGAGGGACTATCGCACCGAGTTGGCGTATCCCGTCCGCGATCGCAGAGCCCGCCCGTTCGGGCAGCGGGCCGTCGGCGTCCTCCGGGACGACGATGAACTGACTCAGCCGTCCGGCTCCAGCGCACCCGAGACGCAGTGCCGACTTGGGGTCGATATCGGTCACGGGAAACCGGCTGCGTCCGAGGATCTCCACGAATGCGATTCCGACTGCCTCCCGGGGCGCTCCGAGCCTGGCGGCCATCCGTGCCGCGCGCTCCCGAACGGCTGTCGCGACCGACTGGGCGCGCGAGTGACCGGTTTCCCGAACAACTCGCAGGGCGCCGCCGAGAGACTCCAGCGGACGGGCACGGAGCACCACGCGTAGACCGTCGGCATGCCACTCGTACGTGCCGTCCGCATCGGGGACGGCAGACGGGAGGTCGAGCCACTGGCGCAGTGCCGTGACGAGTTCGTCCCGGGTCTCCTCGGTCTGCCAGACCACGTCCACGGACAGCGGCTGTCCGTCGAGTACCGCGCGGATGGCGGCGCGCCTGGCCTCGACGCGCAGCCGGGCGCGTTCGGCCAGTTTCTCCGGGTCCTTGGTGTGCGAGGCGGCGAGCAGTCTGGGGTTCGACCGACGGTGCGCCCGCTCGAGGGCTGGTACCCGGCGCAGAAATGGGCGGACGCCCTCCTCGACCCACCGGTCGAGGAGCATTCGTTCCAGCGGCATCAGGCCGGCGCCGACCCCGTGCTTGCCGAAGTCCGTGTCGTGGACAATGCCGGCGGCCACCCCGCCTTGCCCGGTCAGCCAGCCGGCCGCCTCGGCGGTCAGCTCGGCAGGCTTCGGGTACACATGCTGGATGTCCAGCTCAGGCAGGAGGTCGACCAGGCTCTTCCTGCTCCAGACCGGCACGCTGAGAGTCCGGTCGAGGAAGATCGAGTTGACGGCGAGCCGGCGGCGCGGCTCGGACTCCTCGGACCAGGGCATCGGTGCGTCGAGTAGGACCGTTGCCCACTGCCGTTCTGCAGTTTCACCGGAGACCCGGTGGCCCAGCGCCGCACGCCGTACGAGACGTGTACCCGGAAGCGTTCCGTGAAGGGCACGGTCTGCACGGTGACCGTCACCAGCGCCGAGTAGTACCAGGTGCGCTTGTACTTGGTGTAGGTGCGCGGTGGCCAGCTGACCAGTTCCACCCCTTGATCCCGGGTGACCTGGCGGAAACGCAGTTCGGCGCCGTCCATCAGCAGCGGCCGGGCCGCGAGCAGCGCGCCGATCCGCTCCGGAAGCAGATGGTAGAGCCGTCGGTCGGGTTCGGCGGTACCGCCTGCGGAGAGTTCCATGGCGGTGAGGTTGACGGACTCATGGCGCCAGTCCGAGGGCGCCTCGTCGATCAGGGCGAGTGCCCGGTCCAGTGCGGCTTCGTGCCCGGCGACCCGTACCGGATCCTTGTCGGTGCCGGGGGGCAGGGTCATCACCCAGGACGCCAGCAGTGGGGCCACCAACTCGGCCGGCTGGTCATCTGTGGCGTAGAACCACGGTACCTCGGAGCTCGATCCCGCTCCCCGGCCGGTTGCCGTCACACCGGGCGCAGTGGCCCTCAGCAGGGCATTGAGCCTGCCGATCGGCAGGCCCGGGGGCTGGTCCCGTCGGCGCCACCGGCGATGGTAGAGGCCCAGGAATTCGGTGCGCCACTCCTCGGGGAAGTGCATGACACGGAACTGTTCGAACCAAGGCCCGTGGTCGGGATCGGGTTCGTAGGCGGTGTGGTGGATCAGTGGGTACATGCGGGGCCTTCTCCTTCCATGGTTTCGGTCAGGCAGCGGTCGAGCGCGGTCCACAGCGGCCGATAGAGGGCGTGGACGATGCGGCGCTCGGCCTTCGGCGCGCTGCCGCCCGGTCGGAAGTAGGGGGCGAGCACGGCGTGGATGCTGTGTAGCAGGCTCGTCTCAGGCGTGTCGGTGGGCCCGGTCGGGTCGGCCGCCGCGAGGCGCGGGGCAAACGCCGCATCGACGAAGGCGACCCGAGTGGGAACGGCACCCCGGACGGATCGGCCGATGACCTGCCAGATCAGAACAAGCATGTCCCAGGTGACCTGGACGCGGTCCTCCTCGCCGAGGTGGCTCCAGGCCATGCTCCTGGAGAGTACGTGGAACCACTTGGACCGGGCGGCATCGCGGAACCTGCGCGCGCCCAGACCGAGCGTGGGCGCGCCGCGCACCAGGTCGGAGAACCCGGTGCCGTCCATGAGCCGGGCGATCCAGTCGTTGATCGCGTGCACGGTGAGGCCGAGGTCGTCAGGGCGGGGGTTGGGTCGGGCCAGGAAGTAGACCGAGCCGATCGCGGCCTCCTTGCTGTCGAGGGCGAGGATGTTGTGCCCACGCTCCACCGCGAGCAGCGGCGCTACCAGGATCTCGGCCTCCGTGGCGGCGAGTGTCTCGACATCACCGCGACGCAGTACCGGAGCGTGGTGCTCGTCGTCCAGTGGACGGGCGGTGGCGTCCGGGTCGTCGTCGGACACCAGTCGCCGGACCCTGCCGCGCCAACGGTCGTTGAGCGTGTGCAGCGTGTCCGCCACCAGTGCGGCCTCGTCGTAACTGCCGACCAGGAGCAGGATGTGCCGACGGGGTCCCGGTAGTCGGTGCAGTTCCCGCAGGAGGCGCCCCTGGCCGTGGTCGTTGCGGCCGAGTTCGGTGGCCATCCGGCGCAGCACGTCTTCACGCCGGTCGATCGGCGCCCCGGAGAGCCGCAGGGCCTCGCTCGGATTGTCGCAGGTGCATCGTGTCGCACAGGCGCAGGTCTCCCGGACGAACTCGAAGCGGAACTCGCTCTGGTCGGCGATCCGTTCCAGTTCCGCCGGGTCGGGTTCGATCAGTGTGCCGATCGGCACCGGCACGTGGTAGCGGCTGGACTTGTCGGCCCAACTGCTGCCCGACATCAGCAGGACGTTGGTCCCCGGCAGGCCGTCCACCTTCGGTAGGCCTGGCATGGCGCGCAGCAGTTCACGTCCCACCCCGCTGCAGCGGAAGAAGCGGAGCTCGCCGCTGCGGACACCGCCCTCGTCCCGCCCCTCCAAGAGGAACTGGAACCCGATCACATTGCCCATCGGAGACTCGGGGACCATCGGCGCGTAATCGAGGGGCCGGCGGTACATCTCGTTGAAACCGAGGCTGAGTGAGTCCGCGACCCGCGGCCACATGGTGTTGATCAGCGCGAGCTTCGGTTCCAGGGCACTGAGCAGCATGGTGAACTCGAACCGGTCCAGCAGGGCCTCCAACCAGTCGTCCGAGTCCTGGGGCAAGGGGCCGCGCCGGCGTCCCTTCGTGTCCTTGGCGACACCTTCCTGTCGCTCGACCGAGGTGTCCCGGTCCCCGTTCACCAGGGCCCTGAGCTCCTGGTACAGGTCCTGGTTCTCCTGCTCCTCCCCCAGGAGCGGGGCGAGGCCGAAGAGATCGCACACCACGTCCCGCAGCCGGGCGCGGGTATTCTCGCGGTAGTTGGTGTGGAGCAGTTCACCGAGCAACCCGAGCAGCGGCAGAGTGTCGTCCTCGGGCGGTCGCCGGTCGCCGAACGGGTTGTCCCGGAAGGCGTCCAGGAGCTCCATCAGGTGCTTCCGCGGCTCCCGGTGCGGGTGCTCGACGGTGGGGCCGGCCTGGCCGTCACGGTCCTCCGGCAGCGGGAACCGCTCCTCCAGCAGGCGCAGTTGGAGCATTCCGGCGCTGAAGTAGCCGGTTCGGACCCATTTGCGCAGGTCGAAGTCGCGGACCAGCATCGCCACCAGCCGGTCTGCCGCAGCCTGGGTGGTGTTTACCGCCGCGGACCAGTTCTCCACATCTCGATCGGACAGTTGCACCCGTCCGGCGCTGGCCAGCTCCCGGATGCGGTGCTGGTTGACCTCGTCGAGGAACGAACGGGTTTCGGGGCCGCCGCCGAGCAGCGGGATGGCGGGGGCGAACATGCGGTCGAGTTGCATCTGCACTCGGTCCGCCTCGTCGACGATCATCAGGTCGCTGCGTCGGCAGGCGAGTTCGAGGTAGCGGATGCGCTCCGGGTTCTGCGGGTGTGGGACGCGGGAGTCCACCAGACTGGGCGGGGTGGAGACCCAGATCCTCGCGTCGACAAGGGACCGTGGCCGGTGATGGCGCGGGCACTGGGACCAGAACGGACAGGCCGTTCGGTACGAGGCCCATGGGTCCTCGAAGTCCTTCTCGCGTCTCTTGGGCGGTTGGAGCTTGGTGCACGGCGCTTCGCCGAAGCCCAGGAGGTCGTCGGCGGGGTGGCCGTCGGCGTGGCGCAGCGCGTTCAGAGCGCAGGAGGTGCTCAGATACTGGAAGCCCGGATCCAGGTGGGCGAGCAGGTTGGGCTCGCCGCGTCCTGCCATCCTGCGGTGGAGCCGTTCGGCGTGCTGCTGGCGGCCCGTCGCGCCGAGGACGGGCGCGGCGGAGCCGGGAACGTGGGTGTTGTAGAGCTCGACCAGTTTGAGCTGCTCCGCGACGTCGCCGACCACCACTGTCACGTTCCGTCCCTGCCGGGCAAGGTGCACGGCCAGGACGTCCCGAAGCGTGCTCTTGCCGGCGCCGACAATCCCGAGCAGGTGCTCGATCCCGGACACGGAGAAGCTGCGGGCGGGGCGGAAGTCTCCGCGGCGACGGGTGGAAAGCCGGATCGCCATCAGGCGGGCGACCCAGCCGGCCGGCTTCCGGGCGTCCATGGCTGCGGCCGTGATCATCAGCTTCGTCCACTTGAAGGTCAGCGGTCTGCCCTTGTGGACCGGCAGCCGACCGAGGTCGTGACCGAGCGGGGTTGGGGCTGCGTGTTCTGGCAGCAGCACAGTGGTCAGGTGCCGGCCGATGGGGAAGGCGTACCGGCCGGGGCCGGCGAAGGTTGCCGGATCGCCGGTGAACGGCGGCGCCTGGTTCAGCAGGCGTTCATAGGAGGCCCACCGGTCCTCCGCCACCGAGAGTGACGGACGGCGGGCAGCAGGGGCGTCCGGGTCGGGCACGTCAAACGCCCTGAGCTGGCGGTCTTGCTGCTGGTAGTTCTTCAGTGCTTCGGACCAGGCGAGTCGGCGTCCCCAGGTCCACAGGGCGTAGCGAGCGGTGCGACGGATGTGCTCCTGCCGGTCGGTGATGTCGTCGCGCTCGCGGGCGAACGGGTAGCCACTGAACAGGGTCCAGCCCTCCGAGGCTGGAGCGCCGGGGGTGAGCTGCTCTTGGAGGAACAGGCCCAGTTCGATCTCACACAGGTCGACCAGCTTGCGGCGCGGCAGTTCCGAGCCGCTCGAGCGGAGCTCCCGCACCACCTGGTGCAGGGCCTTGGCAGTGCTACGCACGAGTCCTCCCGGGTCGGTCGCTCCGGTGCGGAGCCGTGAATTCGCTGACGGAGCTGAGCCGTACCCGGGCGCCGTCGGGAAGGTTGTGGTCGAAGGCGTTCCGGTAGCCCGGGCGGTCGACGACTGCGTCAGGCATCACGACATCGAGCGGGGAGTCTTCGAGGACAGCCAACTCGGCAGCCCTGAACGCGGCCAGCGCCGGTTGTTCGCGGTTGAGCACCCGGACAGCCCTTCCCGTCCCACCCGCGCAGACGAGCCGAAGGCCGCCCGTCGCTGTCGGAACCAGCTGGGACCCGCCGGGCAACTCCTTGCGCAGGGCGAGTTCGGTGCGGCCGGGGAGGGCGAAGAAGAGCCGGACAGCGCGAGGGAGGGCGATCGGGTGCTTGGGCTCCTCCGTCCTTTCGAGCCCTCCGCGCCGCTTCGTGCATCCTCCCTCGCACCATGCCCCGTCGCCCTCTGCCGGCTTGGCGAACAGTAGGCATTCTGTGCAGATGGAGACCGTGTGGCCGGTTGAGAAGCGCTCGGGCACCGGCTCGTACAGCTCCCGGACCGTCCGCCAGGTGCGTATGGTGGCTGGACGCATGAGCTGGGAGCTGTCGGGGTCCAGGATGACGGGATGCGCGATCAGGAAATTCCGACAGGCGGCGAACCGCTCGGGGGCCCCGCAGGCGTCGGCGAGATCGGCGATCACCTGGGCTGCGCCTTGTTCCAGTCTGCCTAGCCGGCCGTACGAGGCGAGTTCGGCGCAGGTGAGGGTCGGCTCGGCCGAGCTTTGGTCGATCAGCCGGGCGTCATCGGTCAGCACGTCGGGTGGGAGTGCCAGCGGCCAGGTCGTGAGGAGGTCCCGGCAGCGCGACAGTAGATCGGGAACGCTCAGGGGCGCTGGACGGTCCTGCTGGAGGAATGTCAACACCATGCGATCAAAGGCGAGTTGAGTGCTTGCCGGGTACGGGAGCCGGAGTGCGGTCGGACGGGCCACGTCACTCAGGTCCAGCACCCCGCGAGCCACCGCCGCCAGTAGTTCGAAGTCCGGGCTCACTTCGCCCCCTCCTGTGAAGGCTCTGGCAGCCGGCGGGCCGAGCACCAGCGTGCCATCTCGCAGCTGTCGCACTCCGCGCTCGGGGTTGCTTCGAACAGTCGCTCCTGGTGCCAGCCGACGACCTGGTCGCGCAGCACCGCTTCGGCTGCCGCTGCGGTCTCAGACGCGAACGGGTCGAGGCTCCGGAGGTCCACACCATCGGGGCGCAGCAGTTCGAGCTCAACCCGGTCGGCGGCAAGCAGGCCCTTGGCGATGATCTGTACCGCCAGCGCCAGCTGGGGGTAGGCCGCGAGCAGGTCGCGCGGCATCCTCCTGCCGCCGGAGGTCTTGGTCTCGCGCCACACCCACGAGCCGCGCTCGCGGTACAGCAGATCGGGTTCCGTCAGCACCAGGAGATCGGCCGCGGGGTCATCGAACACCAGGAGGGGTTCCGGTGTCCTGTCGGACTCCGGATCGGTGATGCGGAGCGGGCACACCTCGGCGTGATGGCGCAGGAGGCGGGCGCCGAGGAGGCGCTCGGACTGCGGTAGCCGGTAGCCGTCGGGGACCCAGTCGGCGGGTATGTCGGAGGTGCACGGCGTCCGTCCCTCCTGGCCGTGCCGGGCGGAGAGGAAGGCGTGAACGGCGCGCCCTCGCTCGGCCGCGGCACCACGTTCGACGGAGTCGTCCACCGGGAGCCGCAGGCCGCGGAGGTAGCCGCGCGCCGGGCAGGACCTGTGCCCGCGACCGGTGGTCGGGGACCAACTCCGACGCGGCCGGGTGCGATCGGCTATACCGAGCAGCCCCGGGGCTCGCGGGAGGGCAGGGCAAACGGATGCCACTCGGCAGGATGCGCAGGCCGACCCGGGCCGGTACTCCGGACGGTCCAGGAGCGCTCGGATCGCGGGCGCGCCGTTCTTCCGGTAGAGGGCCAGGGCCTCTGCCCGGGTGCCGTCGAACAGCTCCTCGGTCCGACCGTCCGAGAGCGCGAACTGCGTCACCCGGACGCGCTCCAACCGCTCGTCGGGATCGCCTTCAGCCGCGACCAGGGCTGCGATCGCCCGCTCGGCGTCCGTGCGCTCGCGAAGGCGATTCACTGGGAGCCGGAGTTCCCGCAGCCGGCCGTCCACCGATTCGAAGCAGCGCCCCCAGGCGCTGATCCGATACTCCGTGCTCACGGACACGTCAGCTCGCGAGCCGCGGTGCCGGTAGCTCCAGTGGTGCGGTGCTGGCCGGAGCTCCGGGCTGTCGGCGAACGCCGTCTCGTACATCCGGAGGGCATGCCGGGTCCATTGGTGCACCCCGTCGTGGGCGGGCTTGGTGGACCTGTTCGACCCTGCCTCGTCGTGCGGCAGTTCGATCCGGTCGAGCGCGGCCATGAACGGGCCGTTGGCGAACGTCTCCAAGGCCTCCGGTTTCCATGCGGTCGGCCGGGCCGGACGCATTCCGCGCGCCTTGAGCGCATCTGACGCCGGGCACCGGTAGCGTTCCGGCCCGAACATCCCCAGCCGGATGTCGACCACGGAAGAACGTCTGATCAGGCCTTCGGGCGGCCAGGTTCCTGCCATACTGTCCCCCATCTCTTGTCCATTGCTCTCCTGAACCCGGGTACCGGGTGGATCTGGTCTTGGAGTTCGAGTCTTGCGTCCTGGCACTCTCCTGAATAACCGCTTTCGGATCCTGCGGGAACTCGGCCAAGGCGGCGAAGGCGAACTCTTCGTTGCCCGTGATGAATACGACCGCCGGGATGTTGCTGTCAAGGCACAGTTTCGACGCTTTGGTCAATCACTGACCGAATACGCCAGAGACGCAGAGCCTCTCAAGGAAGAACTGGACCGACTTCAGTACATGGAATCGGTGCCCGGGATTCCCCGCGTACTGGACGAGGGTTGGCACTACGGTTGGGGCAAGCGGCGATACATCGTGATGGAACTGATCGACGGTTCCACCCTCCGGTCCTGGATGGGCCGGCACCAGCCGGTGCTCGCCACCGACGCGACCTGTGTGGTGGCCCAGCTCTGCGACACCCTGGCGCTGGTGCACGAGCGCTACGTCCACCGGGACGTGACACCGAACAACGTGATGATCCAGCCTGACGGGCGGATTCGACTCCTCGACGTGGGCAACTCCACGGATTTCTCGACCCCGAACTACGACCCCCGCGGGACACCCGGCTACGCCGCCCCCGAGCAGTATGTGCAGGACTCCGAGTCCACCGCGAAATCCGACGTCTTCGCCCTCGGCGCCCTGTTCTTCGAGATGATGACCTCGAAACTGCCCTACAGCCGTGTCGAAGGCCCGCCCGGCGAGACGGAGCCGGCCTTCCCGAACGGACTTGATGCCCATGTCCCCGAAGAGCTGAGGAGCCTCGGTCTCGCCATGGTCGCCGTCGACCCGCGCGAGCGTCCCGGTGTGCGGGAGGTCCGCGGCTACCTCGGGCGCTGGCTGCCGAGGTTCGGCTCCGAGCGGAGTCCGAAGGCGGCGCGCCCCGATCCTTCGGCCTACTTCCGGCTGGTCGATCCGACGCGATGAGCCTGCCACCGACGGTCACGAGAGCTGACGCTGACGCTCCACCGCGGCATCGAGGTCGTCCTCGCCGAGCCTCGCCAGCAGCGTACGGGCCTCTTCGACGGCCTGCTGGGCGTCCTGGTCACGGCCCAGGGCGCTGAGCGAGTCGGCGAGCCGAACCAGTGTCCTGGCCTCCCGGCTCGGGTACGCCATCGAGCGGTAGAGCCGCAGCGCGCGGCGGTAGGCGGCGGCCGCCGCGTCGTGCTCGCCGATGGCCGCTCGAAGCCGGCCCATGGTGAACGAGCCGTGCGCCTGCCCGTTGAGATCGGCCGTTCCGTCCAGCAGGGCCAATGACCGGCGGCAGTACTCGAGGGCCGAGAAGTGGTCGCCGGCCCGGTGGTGGACGTTGGCGAGCCCGTCAAGCGCGGCTCCCTGTCCGAGCCGGTCGTCCTGCGTTTTGAAGCCTGCCAGAGCGGCCCTGAGTTCCACCACCGCCTGGTCGGTGGCGCCGTCCTCGTGCAGCATGATGCCCAGGCTGTAACGGCCCAGCGCGGCGCCCTTCAGATCGCCGTGGTCCTGGCTGGTACGGACCGCCCGACGCAGTTCCGCGAGGGCCCTCGTCCGATCGCCGAGTCCGCGGTGGGTTCCGGCGAGCAGGCGTCGGATCATGGCCACGTCTCCCGGCCCTGCGATCCGTTCGGCTGCCGAGAGGGCATTGGTGAGGTGACCGAGGGCGTCGAGGTACCGGTGGGACCGCCACTGATAGGTCAGCACAGTGAGCGCCAGGAGCCAGGTGTATCGGTCGAGCCGGAGTCTCCCGGCCAGCTGGAGTGCGGCGCTCAGGGTGGCGTACTCGGCGTCGAACCAGGCCGTCGCGGCCGTGTGATTCGGGGGTGAGACCACGGCGAACTCCCCGCTCGCCGTGATCGGCAGCCGGCGATCTGGGTCGAGTACCAGATCACAGGACCAGGCGTTCTGCAGGAGGAACTCCAGTACTCGGCGGAGGCTCTCGTCACGATCTCCAGGAGCTTGCTGATCGGCCAACTGTGTGGCATAGATGCGGACCAGGTCGTGCATGGCGTATCGGTCGAGGGTCGGCTCGGTCACCAGACTCATGTCGATCAGGTCATCCAACGATCGGCCGACTGTGGCACGGTCGTGCCCCAGTGCCTGAATCGCGCGCCAGCTGATCGTCGGGCCGGGATGCACGGAGAGCTGCCACAGCAGCTTGGCGGCAGGCGCGGGCAGGAGCCGGTAGGAACTCTCCAGCAGGGAGCTGACGTTCAACTCGTCGGTACGCAGGTCGAGAGGGCTTAGCCCGGAACCCTCTGCCAGTAGTCTGCGGACGATGCCCGGCAAGTCCTGGGGTTGGCGGCGGGCGATCTGGGCGGACACGATGCGCAGAGCGATCGGCAAACCGGAGCAGTAGTCGAGCAACGAGCCGGCGAACGGTTTGGCAAGGCCCATCCGTTCCTCTCCCAGGGATGCTTTCAGCAACTCAGCGGCCTCGGGGCGGTCGAGCGGCGCGAGATTGATAGGCTTCGCGCCTTCCTTGACGACCAGCCCTTCCAGCCGTCGGCGGCTGGTGACGATAGCGGCACTTCGGCCCTGACCGGGCAGCAGCGGTCGGACCTGTGCTTCGTCTCTGGCGTTGTCCAGGACGACCAGCACTCGGCGGCCCGACAGCGCCGAACGGTAGGCCGATACCAGCCCGTCGACGTTCACGGTGGCCGGGGTCGTCCGCAAGTCGTTCAGGAACCGGACCAGGACGGAGGCGACTTCCTCGGGCTCGAGAGAGGAGAATCCCCTCAGGTCGATGTACAGGACCCCGTCCGGGAAGTTCGGGGCGACGCGCTGGGCCGCGGCTACCGCGAGGAAAGTCTTCCCGATGCCCGCCAGGCCCGCCACGACGGCGATCGGCCCTGTCCCGGGCTCCCTGCCCAGCACGACGTCGGCGAGGAGCTTCAGCTCGGATCGGCGGCCGATCAGCTGTTTCTGCTGGGCCGGCAGCTGGTTCAGCCGCTCCGGGAGTCCCAGCTCCGGGGGTGTGCTGCCGGCCGTGATGATGTTCTCCGGGCTCGTCCTTGCCAGCAGCAGATGGGCGGTCGGTTGGTTGAAGCGGCGCTTCCACTGAGCGAGCAGCGGGTCGATCGCGTGGTGGCGGCCCAGCGCACCCAGCGACTGGACTTTGAGGCCAAGCAGAGTCTCGCTGTCGGGCCAGTGCACCAGCGCGTCGTCGGCCCGCTGGAGTGCGATATGGGGTTCGGAACACTCCAGGTCGGTGCGCACACAGTCCGCGAACGCGTCGTGCAGATCGCGGAGGATCCGGGTTCGTTGCTGGGCGAAAGCCTCACCTGGCAGGTCCTCTAGCGGGGCGCATCCGCGCCACTCGGCCAGCGAAGCCAGCAACGAGCCGCGCCGATTCTGTGGATTCCTGGTGCGGAGCGCGGTGGCGTACTGGCTCTGGAAGCGGACCAGGTCGACGCTGGCGGGGTCGGTCTGGATGTGGGTGGTACCGCCGCTGTTTCCCACTTCCAGTCCCACGGCTCGGCGCAGCTTGAGGCAGTACTGCCGGATGTTCAAGGGTTTCGTGTCCTCGCCCGGCCAAAGGAATCGAACAATTTCTCGATGGGAAACCGGTTCGCCCGGGGTGAGCAGCAGAAGAGCCAGGAGCTCGCGGGTCTTGCCTGACGGAACATCGACCGATTGTCCGTCGTCGAGTGCGGCCAGCTGCCCGAGCAGGCGGAACTTCATGTCAATCCCCAATGTCCAGGAGCGAATTGGCCCGATGGCGGTGCCTTGGACAGCATTGCACGGGTCGCCGGAAGGCCCTTAACGTTCGGTTAACGCATCGGAGTTGATGGCCTACAGGGACATCTGCCACGCTGCTGCGTCATCAGCCCGAGCTCGATGATGGTCGCCTGGTGCGCCATCGAGCCACCAGCATCCTGGCCGGCTACCGGAATCCATCCGGTGAAGCGGCTCGAGCTCGCCAGTATCCAACGAACCACTCAAGAGACGACTATGACTTCGAATCAGCGTAAGAGCCGGCAGCACAGCACGCGCCCGGCGACCACTCGTCGGCCCAAGGCGACGATCCCGCCCCGCCGGAAGCGGCGGCCCCGCCCGGAGCCGGTTCCGGCGCCCCAGCAGGGCATCGCCACGGCGCACTCGGGCCTGCTGAGGCCGGTCCGTCCGACAGCCCAGCGGGTCTACGAGGTTGAGCTCTTCGGCGATCTCGAGTAGGGGCGCTTCATGTAGAAGCTGAGGGTGGACACGCCGACGAGGAGGTTGGAAGGCTCAACCGAATCGTCGGCGTGTCCGACAATTGCGGCGGCGGAAAGAGGATGGATTCAGCTTTCTTCTTCGCGGCTGGGGGTCAAGGGGTCGCAGGGTCAAATCCTGCCGTCCCGACAGAATGCCGGAAGGCCGTTGACCGGGAGAGATCCCCGGCCAACGGCCTTCTTGCTGATGGGCCGACGGGATGGCCGACGGCCGTGGCGCCGTCCTTCTGCGATCTTGCCAGGGACCAGCCGGGGACCGCGGCCGCCGGCCGAAGGGCCCCCGCTACCTGCTGCGGCGGCCCCGTGCTCCCTCTCATGAGATCGTCGGCCTGCCGGCCCCAGGGGACCTTGGGTAATGCGATCAGACCGCCGTGATTGGCCGGGCCCGTCGCGGGTCGGGTCCGGAGCCCTCGCGGTGGCTGTTCGCGCGGGTGCGCCCGGGGATCAGCGGCGGCCGAGGACCTCGGCGAGGCGGCTCACCCCGTCCGCGCCGTGGCCGAGGGCGATGGTCCGGCGGGTGAGGCCCTCGGCCGCGCGCATGACGCCGGACTCGATGCCGTGCGACTCGGCGGTGTGCACGACGTGGGCCATCGTGGAGACCCCCGAGGCGAGCGGGTTTATCGCGCCCGAGTAGCTGCCGCTGTCGAAGTCCTCGGCGAACTCGGTGAACAGCGCGGGCAGGATCGCCCCGATCCCCTGGGCGAACGGCGCCAGCTCCCGCGCGCTGATCCCCTCGGCCTTGGCCAGCGCCAGCGCGTGCACGTACCCGGCCATCGACGTCCAGAAGATGTCCAACAGCGCGATGTCGAAGCCGGCCGCCCGGCCGATCTCCGCGCCGAGGTGGGTGTGGGTACCGCCGAGCACGGCCAGCACCGGCGCGAACCGCTCGTGGAGGTCGACCGGCCCGCTGTAGATGAAGACCGCCTCCGGCGTACCGATGCTCGGGGCCGCCGTCATGATGGCGCCGTCCAGGTACTCGACGCCGTGCTCCGCCGCCCAGGCGGCCGTGGACCGGGCCCGGTCCGGCGAGTCGGCGGTCAGGTTGACGAGCGCCCGCCCCTTCAGCGCGGCCTCGACCTCCGCACGGCGCAGCACGGCGTCCGAGGCGTCGTAGTTGACGACGCAGACGACGGTCAGCTCGCTCGCCGCCACGGCCTCCTCGGCCGTGCCCGCGCTCACCGCGCCCCGGGAGACCAGCTCGGCGTCCCGGCCCGGCGTGCGGTTCCAGACCGTGGTGCGGACACCGGCGTCCACGAAGGCCCCGGCCAGGGCGCGCCCCATCGGCCCGAGGCCGAGCACGGTGACGGTGGGCTGGGTGTGGTTGGTGGGCATGCTTCAGCTCCTGTAGACATGGTGGTGGACAAATGACCGACCCGGGGGAAGAGATGACGCGCAGTCAGGCCGTAAACCCGAACGTGTGCGGAGTGACCGCCGCGATCGCCGTGATCGACGGCAAGTGGAAGACGTCC
Organism: Kitasatospora misakiensis; assembly: GCF_042656005.1. Taxonomy (NCBI): domain Bacteria; kingdom Bacillati; phylum Actinomycetota; class Actinomycetes; order Kitasatosporales; family Streptomycetaceae; genus Kitasatospora; species Kitasatospora misakiensis. The sequence goes on from NZ_JBHSOF010000025.1 coordinate 85,125, forward strand.
CTGCTCTGGCTGCTGGAGGCCGGCCCGCAACGCCCCGCCGAACTCCGCCGACGGCTGCCCGGCCTCAGCGCGAAGGTCCTCACCCAGGCCCTGCGCGAGATGGAGTCCGACGGCCTGGTGCACCGCGAGGTGCACGACGTCCTCCCCCTGAAGACGGTCTACTCCCTGACCGACTTCGGCCGCCGCCTCTCCGACGCCCTCGGCCCCATCTCCGACCTGGGCCACGAACGCCTCGACCGCATGACGGCCGAACAGGCCGCACACGCCGGCCAGGTAGAGGCCTCCTGACCTGCTGTCATCTCCCTTCGCCCCTTCTGCGCACCAGTCTTGCCGCACCGCACGCCGCTGCCCAGTACGCACAAAAAAGTGCCTACCGGGCAGCGCCGCGAGGTGACCGAAAAAAAGTCTTCGGAGCGCGGCAACCCTTCGCTGGGCCGGTGACCACAAGGGGGTGGATCCGGGCGGTTGTGCCGGCCGGGTCCGCCCTTCTCTCGTGATCGGTTCGCAAGGAGAACGTCTACCCATGAGCAACCCCACGGACGGCAGGCGCCGCGGGCGTCACCGCCGTCGCTGGAGCGCGACCGCTCTGCTGCTCGCTGTGCCCCTCGGCGGCGTCACGTACCTGTTCACGCACGAGGACTCCCAGGCCGCGACGGTCGACGGTGACGCGTACTACCGGGTGGTCTCGGTGCGCAGTGGCCAGGTGCTGGACGTCAGCGCCTTCTCCACCGCCGACGGCACCCGGATCCAGCAGTGGACCGACCAGAACACCGCCAACCAGCAGTGGAAGCTGAAGTCCACCGGGGACGGCTACTACGAGCTGGTGAACCGCAACAGCGGCAAGGTGCTGGGCATAGCGGGGGACTCGACCTCCCAGGGGGCCGCCGCCGAGCAGCAGACGGACCGCTCCGCCGCCGCCCAGCAGTGGAAGGTCGACGGTGTCGGCGGCTCCGAGGCCGTCACCTTCACCTCCCGCAAGAGCGGCCAGCTCCTGGACGTCTCCGGGTACTCCACGACCGCGGGCGCGCAGATCGTCCAGTGGGCCGGCACGGGCGGTGCCAACCAGCAGTGGAAGCTGGTGAAGTCGACCGGGTCCCAGCCGTCGGGCAACGGGTCGTACGCGTGGAAGAACGCCCCGGTGGCGGGCGGTGGTTACGTCACCGGGCTGGTCTTCAACCAGAAGGAGAAGGGCCTGCTGTACGCGCGCACCGACATGGGTGGCGCGTACCGCTGGGACACCGGGGCCGAGCAGTGGATCCCGCTGACCGACTGGGTCGGTGAGAAGGACTGGAACCTGCTGGGCATCGAGTCGCTGGCCACCGACCCGGTCGACCCCAACCGGCTCTACCTCGCGGCCGGCACCTACACCAACGACTGGGCCGGCAACGGCGCGATCCTGCGCTCCTCCGACCGCGGCCGCACCTTCCAGCGCACCGACCTGCCGTTCAAGCTGGGCGGCAACGAGGACGGCCGCGGGGCGGGCGAGCGCCTGGTGATCGACCCCGCGGACCACAACACCCTGCTGCTGGGCACCCGCAAGAACGGCCTCTGGCGCAGCACCGACCAGGGCGCGACCTGGAGCCAGGTCTCCTCGTTCCCGGTCAAGGACGGGGCGAGCAGCGGCACGGGCATCTCCTTCGTGACGTACGGCCCGGCCGGCAGCAGGACGGTCTACGCCGGCGTCGCCGACAAGTCCACCAGCCTCTACCGCTCCACCGACGGCGGCAACACCTGGCAGGCCGTCTCCGGGCAGCCGACCGGCCAGCTGCCGCAGCACGGGGTGCTCTCCGGTGACGGCTCGCTGTACCTGACCTACACCGACAAGCCCGGACCCAACGACGTGACGGCCGGGTCGGTCTGGAAGTACACGCCGTCCGCCGGGGCCTGGAAGAACATCTCCCCGTCCCAGGGCAGCTACGGGTTCGCCGGTCTCGCCGTCGACCCGCAGAAGCCGTCCACGGTGATGGTCACCACCCTCGACCGCTGGTACCCCGGGGACGAGATCTACCGCTCCACCGACGGTGGCGCGAGCTGGACCGCCCAGGGCGCGAAGTCGGTGCGGGACGCCTCGGCCGCCCCGTACCTCGGTACCGACATCGGTCACTGGATGACCGCCCTGAGCATCGACCCGTTCGACTCCGGGCACGTGATGTACGGCACCGGCAACGGCATCTGGGCCAGCAAGGACGCCAACACGACCGACAACGGCGGCACCAGCCACTGGTTCATCGGAGCCCGCGGCCTGGAGGAGACGGCGCTGGCGGACGCGATCTCCCCGCCCGGCGCCACCACCCTCATCACCTCGATGGGCGACCAGGGCGGCTTCGCGTACAACGACCTGACCAAGGAGCCCAACGGCCGCCTGGTCAACCCGACGATCTACCACAGCACCTCGCTCGACTTCGCCCAGTGGAACCCCTCGCTGGTGGTCCGGGTCGGCCGGGGCGGCGAGCAGGACGGCGCCATCTCCACCGACGGCGGCCACACCTGGAACGGCTTCAAGTCGGAGCCGGTGCCCAGCGCCTTCAGCGGCCACATCGCCATCGCGGCGGACGGCTCCAACATCGTCTGGACCGAGGCCGGCCAGGCGCCGTACCGCTCGACCGACAAGGGGGCGAGCTGGTCGAAGGTCAACGGCCTGGGCGCCGACGCGGTGGTCGTCGCGGACCGGTCCACCGGCAACACCTTCTACTCGCTGTCCGGCGGCACCCTCTACGCCAGCACCGACGGCGGCGCGACCTTCACCGCCCGCGCCGGCAACCTGCCCACCGGCAAGCTCAGCGCCGTCCCCGGTGTCCCGAATGACCTGTGGATCGCCGGCGGCGGCAAGGGCCTGCTGCACTCCACCGACGGCGGCCGCTCCTTCACCACGCTCGGATCGGTGCAGTCCACCACCGGCGTCGGCTTCGGCAAGGCCGCACCGGGCGCCTCGTACCAGGCCCTGTACCTGATCGGCAACGTCAAGGGCGTCGCGGGCGTCTTCCGCTCCACCGACATGGGCGCCACCTGGGTCCGCGTCAACGACGACGCCCACCAGTGGGGCAACTTCGCCAGCAACGGCATCGTCACCGGCGACCCCGACACCTACGGTCGGGTGTACATCGGCACCAACGGACGCGGTCTCCAGTACGGCGACCCTTCCTGATCCTTCCTGATCCTTCCGATCCCGAATCCTGAGCGGGGCCGCAGGCGCGACTGCCTGCGGCCCCGCCGTGGTTCCACGGACCGCGCGTCGTCCGCTCCGGAACAGAAAAGATATTTTTTTCGAATCACGGCAACCTTCCCGTGCGCGGCGGCAACCAACAGGCAACCGGAGCCGAGACCGAGGCACCAACTGCGCCCGAGGGACAAGCCGTTGTCAGATCAGATCCGTGCTCATCGCCGCCGTAGGCCCACCCGCCGCGTGATCGCCGTCGCCGTGGCCCTCGCCGCCGTGGGCGCCGCCGTACCGCTGATGGCCCAGGCAGCCTTCACGTCGGACTCCAGCTCGCCGACCACGCTGGGCGCTGCGGCGGCCGGCAGCGGCCGCTACTTCGGTACGGCGGTGGCGGCGGGCAGGCTCGGCGACTCGACGTACGCCGGCATTCTCGACCGGGAATTCAACATGGTCACCCCGGAGAACGAGATGAAGTGGGACGCCATCGAGCCGTCCCGCGGCACCTTCAACTTCGGCGCCGCCGACACGATCGTCAACCGCGCCACCACCCACGGCCAGAAGATGCGCGGCCACACCCTGGTCTGGCACTCGCAGCTGCCCGACTGGGTCCGCTCCATCAACGACGCCAACACCCTGCGCGGCGTGATGAACAACCACATCACCCAGGAGATGTCCCACTACAAGGGCAAGATCTACGCCTGGGACGTGGTCAACGAGGCCTTCGCCGACGGCCCCGGCGGCCAGCACCGCAGCTCCGTGTTCCAGGACGTGCTGGGCGACGGCTTCATCGAGGAGGCCTTCCGCACCGCCCGCGGCGTCGACCCCGCCGCCAAGCTCTGCTACAACGACTACAACATCGAGAACTGGTCCGACGCCAAGACCCAGGGCGTCTACAACATGGTCAAGGACTTCAAGTCCCGCGGCGTGCCGATCGACTGCGTCGGCTTCCAGAGCCACTTCGGCGCGGGCGGCGCTCCGGCCAGCTTCCGGACCACCCTGTCCAGCTTCGCCGCGCTCGGCGTGGACGTCCAGATCACCGAGCTCGACATCGCCCAGGCCTCCGCCGACACGTACGGCAACGCCACCCGGGACTGCCTCAGCGTGGCCCGCTGCACGGGTATCACCGTGTGGGGCATCCGCGACAGCGACTCCTGGCGCGGCGGCGAGAACGCGCTGCCGTTCGACAACAACGGCAACAAGAAGCCCGCCTACAACGCGACGCTCAGCGCCCTGGCGGCCGCCAGCGGCGCACCGGGCGGGGGCATCGCCTCCGGCACCGTCTACACGCTCACCGACGCGGCCGCCGGCCGGGTCCTCGACCAGCCCGCCGGACAGAACGGCAACGGCACCCCGCTCCAGGTCTGGGACGCCAGCGGCGCCGCCAACCAGCAGTGGAAGGCCACCAAGAACGGCGACGGCTCCTACACGCTGACCAACGTCGCCAGTGGCCGCGTCCTGGACGAGCCGGGCGGCCAGACGGCCAACGGCACCAAGGTGCTGGTGTGGGACGCCAACGGCGGCGCCAACCAGCACTGGAAGGCCACCCAGAACAGCGACGGCTCCTACACGCTCATCAACGTCGCCAGCGGCCGCGTGCTGGAGACCCCCGGCAACCGGACGGCCAACGGCACCCCCGTCCAGATCTGGGACTCCTGGGGCGCCGCCAACCAGCACTGGACCTTCCGGGCGACCGGGTCGCCCACCCCGGCGCCGACCCCGACCACGTCCGCGCCGAGCGGCTCGTGCGCCCTTCCGTCGACCTACCGGTGGTCCTCCACGGGGGCGCTGGCGCAGCCGGCGAACGGGTGGGCGTCCGTGAAGGACTTCACCAACGTGGTGTACAACGGCAAGCACCTGGTCTACGCGTCGGACGTGTCGGGATCCTCGTACGGCTCGATGATGTTCAGCCCCTTCACCAACTGGTCGGACATGGCCTCGGCTGGGCAGACCGGGATGGGCCAGGCCACGGTGGCGCCCACGCTGTTCTACTTCGCGCCCAAGAACGTCTGGGTGCTGGCCTACCAGTGGGGCCAGTGGCCGTTCATCTACCGCATCTCCAGCGACCCGACCAACCCCAACGGCTGGTCCGCGCCGCAGCCGCTCTTCACCGGCAGCATCCCCAAGTCCAGCACCGGTCCGATCGACCAGACCCTGATCGCCGACGGCCAGAACATGTACCTGTTCTTCGCCGGTGACAACGGCAGCATCTACCGGGCGAGCATGCCGATCGGGAACTTCCCGGGCAACTTCGGGTCCGACTACACCACGGTCATGACCGACACCCCGAACAACCTCTTCGAGGCGCCGCAGGTCTACAAGGTCAAGGACCAGAACCAGTACCTGATGCTCGTCGAGGCCCAGGGTGCGAACGGGCGCTACTTCCGCTCCTTCACCGCCACCAGCCTGAACGGCAACTGGACCCCGCAGGCCGCCAGCGAGGCCAACCCCTTCGCCGGCAAGGCCAACAGCGGTGCCAACTGGACCAACGACATCAGCCACGGTGACCTGGTCCGCAGCAACCCCGACCAGACGATGACGATCGACCCCTGCAACCTGCAGTTCCTCTACCAGGGCAAGGCGCCGACCGCCGGCGGCCCCTACGACCAGCTGCCGTACCGGCCGGGCCTGCTGACCCTCCAGCGCTGACCCGCTGACCGATACCCGCTGAACCGGGAACCCCAGCCGTGCGTCGGCCGGGGTTCCCGTTGTTCGTGGGCCCCGCGTCGGGCAAGAACATTCTGTTAACGCTAACAGAACCCTTGTGGAGAATTTGGCAGGGCCCTATAAAGACCCAGCTCAGAGGCTGTTTTGACGGTCGCTGTGGATATTGACGCCCACTTTGCTCCGCCCATACGCTCCGGGCACCGGATCCCGTGGTCGTACTCCGATCGGAGCACCGATGTCCAAGCCCCGCCCCCGCCATTCCCGCGTCCGCCCCGTCCTCGCGGCCGCGCTCGGCGCGGCCACCGCGCTGGGCGGCCTGGTCGGCGCGCCGCCCGCGCAGGCCGCCGACGCGGGCGGGTCGCTCTCCGTGCTGACGTACAACGTCGCCGGCCTCCCGCAGGTGCTGTCCAGCGCCTCGACCGACCGGCAGAGCAGCACCACGGCCATCGGGAGCCGGCTGGCGCCGTACGACATCGTGAACGTCCAGGAGGACTTCAACTACCACGCCGCCCTGTACGCCGCCGACTCCCACCCGTACCGCACCGGGACCAGCGGCGGGGCCGGCATCGGCAGCGGCCTCAACACGCTCTCCGGCCTCCCCTACGACACCGACGACTTCGAGCGGGTCAAGTGGAAGGACTGTCAGCTCGACTCCGGTGACTGCCTCACGCCCAAGGGGTTCACCTTCACCCGGACCAGGCTGGCCGAGGGCGTGTACGTGGACTTCTACAACCTCCACGCGAACGCGGGCACCAACCCCGGGGACGAAGCGGCCCGCGCCGCCAACCTGGCGCAGCTCACCGGCTACATCAGGACCCACTCGGCCGGGAACGCCGTCGTCGTGATGGGCGACACCAACACCCGCTACACCCGGGCCGACGACACCATCGCCGCCTTCGCCGCCGACAACCGGCTGACCGACGCGTGGGTGCAGCTGAAGCGCGGCGGCGTCGCGCCGACCCGCGGCGCCGACCCGCTGCTTTGCGACCAGAACGCGCCCACCGACACCTGCGAGATCGTCGACAAGGTCCTCTACCGCGGCAGCGCGCTCGTCTCGCTGACCGCGACCTCGTACGCCAACAAGCACGCCGACTTCCTGGACGGCGCCGGCAAGATGCTCTCCGACCACGACCCGGTCGCCGTGGGCTTCAGCTGGAGCCGGAACCAGGCCTACCAGGCGAGCGAGCAGTTCGGCGGCCCGCACGGCGACTACTACGACGACATCGACCGCGTTCCGGCCGGTGCGCGGGCCACCGCGATCAGCCTGCGGGCCGGCTCCCGCGTCGACCAGGTCGGACTGACCCTCGCAGGCGGCACCGCGCTCACCCACGGTGGCTCCGGCGGCACGGCCTCCTCGCTCACCCTGGGCAGCGGCGAGTACGTCAACTCGGCCACCCTCTGCCAGGGCTCGTCCGGCGGGCACACCCGGATCTTCTACGCCTCGTTCGGCACCAACCTGGGCCGCTCCCTGGCCGGCGGCACCACCACCGGCGACTGCGTGACCCGTACCGCCCCCGCCGGCTGGCAGATCGCCGGCTTCCACGGACGCGCCGGCGACGAGGTCGACAAGCTCGGCTTCCTCTTCACCCGCCGCTGACCCTCCCCCCCCGAACGTCCCCGGACCGGGCCGCCACCCGGTCCGGGGATCCGCCCTCCTCCCCTTCCTCCCCGCACACCGCTCCGCCACCAGGCCCACCACCGCAGGAAGTCCAGCATGAACCAGCAGCCCACCCTGAACCGCCGCCGCTTCCTGTGGAACTCCGCGGCCACCTCGGTCGCCGTCCTCACCGCGCCCACGGCCCTGAGCCTGCTGGCCGCCCCGCAACAGGCCGCCGCCGCGCCCGCCGGCGGCCCCGCCCAGGCCCTCGCCTTCGTGGACTCCTACACGACCAACACGCCGGCCGACCTCACCCCGGAGGGCAACGCCGCCGTGCGCATCCTCGGCGGGATGAGCCGGATCTGGCACACCGGCGGGGCCTGGAACACCGGCTCGCCGCTGATGGCCGACATCCTGCGCGCCAACGTCCGCTACTGCGTGCGGGTCACCACCCAGCGCACCGCGGCGCAGGCCCGGGAGGCCTTCGTCTACGACCGCCAGCACCAGAGCTACGCCGTCATCGCCGGCCTCGGCCCGCTCGCCGACCTCTACCGGACGGGCGCCCGGGCCGTCACCTCGATCACCACGGCGCCCGACTCCACCCCGCCCGCCAAGGTCGACGACGCCGTCCCCGCCGGCGCGCCCGCCGGGTCCGCGCTCGGCCCCGGGGCCGTCGACTCGGAGCTGGGCCAGGTGGTCACCCTGGTCAACACCCTCCGCGGACCGTACGCCTCCGGCAACCCCTCCAAGTACGCCTACCAGTACCCGCGCCCCTGGCGCCTGAACGCGGACAGCGCGGTGGTCGACACCGGCGCCACCGACGCCTTCGGCCTCCCGGTCTACGCCTCGGACGTCGTCGTCGCCCCGCAGCTGCTGCGCCAGCGCAACACCTCCCCGGTCGACGACGGCGGCTTCGTGAGCGGGCACACCAACGCCTTCCACCTGGCCGCGCTGGCCCTCGCGTACGCGGTGCCCGAGCGCTTCCAGGAGCTGATCGCCCGGGCGTTCGAGCTCAGCCACACCCGGATCACCGCGGGCATGCACTCCCCGCTCGACGTCATCGGCGGCCGGACGCTCGCCACCGCGCTCGCCGCCGCCACCCTCGCCGACCCGCGCAACGCCGCCCTCAAGGCCGCCGCCCGCGGCCAGGCCGCCGCGTACTTCCGGTCGAAGACCGGCAGCACGGCCGACACCCTGCACGCCTACGCCCACCGGGCCGGCGCGGCCGAGGACCCGTACGCCGACCGCGCGGCCAACGCCGAGCAGGTCACGCCGAAGCTGACGTACGTCCTGCGCCGCGCCGGCCGGGACGTCCCGATGACGGTGCCCAAGGGCGCCGAAGTCCTGCTGGAGACCCGCCTGCCCTACCTCGACGCCGCCCAGCGCCGCGAGGTGCTGCGCACCACCGCGCTGCCCTCGGGCTACGTCCTGCTGGACGGCCCGGAGATGTGGGGCCGGCTCAACCTGTTCGCCGCGGCCGACGGCTACGGCGCGTTCGAGCGGGACGTCACCGTGGAACTGAACGCCGCCGACGGCGGGTTCTCCGCGGCCGACGCCTGGCGCAACGACATCGCCGGCCCCGGCGGCCTCACCAAGCGCGGCACCGGGACGCTGACCCTGACCGGCACCAACCGCTACGCGGGCACCACCGTGGTGGCGGACGGCGTCCTGGTGGCCGGCTCCCGCGACGCCCTCGGGCGCGGCGCCGTCCAGGTCCGTGGCGGCACCCTGCGGGTGGACGCCGAGCGGGGCGCCGTCCGGGTGCGCGGCGACTACCTGCAGTCGGCTGGGACGCGGCTTGAGCTGACGCTCCACCAGCACCGCGGGCCGGCCCTGGCGGTCGAGGGCCGGGTGACGCTCGGCCGGGACGCGCAGCTCGTCCTGCGGCTGTCGGACGCCTGCGAGTTGGGCGACGACGTGGTGCTGCCGGTGATCGATGGGCGTACGCTGCAGGGCGGGTTCGGCAGCGTCACCGTCGACGCGGACGGGTACCGGGCGACTCCGCTCTACACCCACAGCGGCCTCTCGGTGCGGCTGACCCGCTGCTGAACGCACCGGCACGTCCCGAGACCGAAGGAGCACCCCCTGTGACCGTCGCCGCGAGCAACTGGGCCGGGAACATCACGTTCGGCGCCGAGCGGTTCCACGAACCCGGCTCCATAGCCGAGTTGCGGCGGATCGTCGCCGACAGCCGGTCCCTGCGGGTCCTCGGGACGGGCCACTCGTTCAACGCGATCGCCGACACCGCGGGCGACCTGGTGTCGGTCGCCGGCCTGCCCCGGGCGGTCGAGCTGGACGAGCGGGCCGGCACGGTCACGGTGAGTGCCGGGATGCGGTACGGCGAGCTGGTCGAGGAGCTGGACCGGGCGGGCTTCGCGCTGCACAACCTCGGGTCGCTGCCGCACATCTCGGTCGCGGGCGCCTGCGCCACCGGGACGCACGGCTCGGGGGTCGCCAACGGCTGCCTCGCCACGGCCGTCCGGGCCGTCGAACTGGTCACCGCGGACGGCGCCCTGGTGACGATCGAGCGGGGCGAGGCGCACTTCCCCGGTTCGGTGGTGGCCCTGGGCGCCCTCGGCGTGGTCACCCGGCTCACCCTGGACGTGGTGCCGGCCTTCGAGGTCCGGCAGTGGGTCTACGAGGGGCTGCCGACGGCCGTGCTGCGCGAACGGTTCGACGAGATCATGGCGGCGGCGTACAGCGTCAGCCTCTTCACGAGCTGGCAGGCGGACCGGATCGACCAGGTCTGGCTCAAGCGGCGCGGCGGCGACCCCGGGGCCCCCGGGACGTGGCAGGGCTCCGACGCCCCCGCGGCCTGGCACGGCGCGGCGCTCGCCGACGGCCCGCGCCACCCCGTGCCGGGCTGCCCGCCCGAGCCCTGCACGACGCAGCTGGGCGTGTCGGGCCGCTGGCACACCCGACTCCCGCACTTCCGGCTGGACTTCACGCCGAGCAGCGGGGCCGAGCTGCAGTCCGAGTACTTCGTCGCCCGGGCGGACGCCGTCGCCGCGTTCGACGCGCTGGACGCCGTCCGGGAACGGATCGCACCGGTCCTGCAGATCGGTGAGATCCGCACGGTGGCGGCCGACGGGCTGTGGCTCAGCCCCGCCTACGAACGGGACTGCGTGGCCTTCCACTTCACCTGGCACCCCGACGCGGCGGCCGTGGCGGACGTGCTCAAGGCGGTCGAGGAGGCGCTGTCCCCGTTCGCGGCCCGGCCGCACTGGGGCAAGGTCTTCAGCACGGCGCCCGAGGTGATCCGGGCCTCGTACCCGCGCTGGGAGGACTTCCGGGGGCTGCTGGGCGAGTTCGACCCGGCGGGCAAGTTCCGCAACGAGTTCCTCGCCCGGCACTTCCCCGTCGGGTAGCACCGGCCGGGTAGTACGGGATACGTACGGGGCCTGAAGGGGGCTGGGCGGCGGTCGTCGCCCGGCCCCCTCGCCGTTGCCGGAGGCCGGTGGCGCGCGGCTCGGATCGCACGGCTTGTCCTGCACATCTCTTGAAGAGCCGCCGAGCTATGTGTCAGTCTCATTTCGTCGTACCGGACGATCTCCGGCGGCGAGCACTGTGCACCGGTGATCCTTTTCCCCAAATTGTGAGCGCTCACAATTGGGGGAGCTGCTGTTTCTTCCCTTCCCGAGATCGTCCAGAGTGTCCAGCGCGTCCTGTTCCTCCCGTGAGCCGCCCCGGGCGGTGGTCGCGTGGTCGGCGCCCTGCCGACGAGACCGATCCACCGCGCCGTTGATGTGCCGTACTCATTTCGAGCCGCCCCGGCACCGCAGCGGTGTTCCGCCTGCCCCCGCACCTCCCACCACCATGCGAGGAGAGCGATCCATGAAACCCATCCACCGCCGACTCCCGGCGTTCAGCCTCAGAGGGGCCCTCGCCGGGGCCCTGGCCGCCGGAGCCGTCGTGGCCGCGCCCGCCGCGATCTCCCACGCGGCGACGATGACCACCCTGTACGTCTCGCCGAGCGGCAGCGGAACCGCCTGCTCCTCCTCGGCCCCCTGCTCCCTGACCCAGGCGAAGGCCTCCGTGGCAGCCGTCAACGGGAGCATGACCGGTGACATCGTGGTGCAACTCGCGGGCGGCACCTACCGGCTGACCGCGCCGCTCACGCTCGGCAGCGCGGACTCCGGCAACAACGGCCACCGGGTGATCTGGCAGGCCGCCCCGGGCGCGAGCCCGGTGCTGTCGGGTGGGCAGCAGGTGACGGGCTGGACCCTGAAGGACTCCGCGAACAACATCTACGCGGCGCCGGTCCCGACCGGGGTCGACTCGCGGCAGCTGTTCGTCGACGGGATGCTGGCGCCGCGGGCGTCGATCCCGATCTCGCGCAACGACGTGAACATCACCGCCACCGGGATGACCATCGTCAACCCCGCGCTGAACTACCTGGCCACGCTGCCGCAGCAGAACCGGATCGAGCTGGAGAGCCAGAACTCCTTCACCGACCGCTTCGCCCCGGTGCAGTCCATCAGCGGGACCACCGTCACCATGCAGCAGCCGGCCTGGAACAACAACAACTGGGGCTACGACACCCTGGCCAAGCCCTTCGCCGGCGGATCGCTGCAGCTGCAGAACTCCTACGCCTTCCTGAAGACCACCGGGCAGTGGTACCTGGACCCGCAGGCGGGCCAGCTGTACTACAAGGCCCCCGCGGGCTGGCAGGCCTCGGCCCACGACATCGAACTGCCGCGGCTGACCTCCCTGCTGCAGATCAGCGGCAGCTACACCAAGCCCGTGCACGACCTCACCTTCCAGGGCATCGCCTTCAGCCACACCACCTGGCTGCAGCCCAGCACCAACGTCGGCTACGCCGACCAGCAGAGCGGGGCGTTCCTGGCCGGCACCTTCACCCAGCCCGCGGACTTCATGACCTCCTGTCAGTCGGGATGCCAGCTGTTCGAGGCCGCCCGCAACAGCTGGAACCAGGTGCCGGCGGCCGTGCAGGTCTCGGCGGCCTCCGCCATCACCTTCGCCGGGAACTCCTTCTCCCACCTCGGCCAGGTGGGCCTCGGCATCGGCAACGACGCCAACGCCCACGGCTCCGGCATCGGCCTGGGCGCCTCGGACATCACGGTCGCGGGCAACACGTTCACCGACGACTCCGGGGCGGGCATCGTGGTCGGCGGCGTGCGGCCCGACGCCCACCACCCGTCCGACCCCGCGATGACGGTCAAGGACATCACCATCCGGGACAACCGGATCAGCGATGTCGCCAAGGACTACAAGGACATGGCCGGGATCCTCTCGACCTACGTCACCCACGCCGTCATCACCCACAACGAGGTCTCGGACCTCGCCTACGACGGCATCGACGTCGGCTGGGGCTGGGGCGCCAACGACGTCGGCGGCAGCCAGGACTACCGCAACCGCGGCCTCTACAACTACCAGCCCGTCTACACCACGGCGACGACCCTGAAGAACACCGTCATCAGCTACAACAAGGTGCACGGCACCAAGAAGGTGTTCCACGACGGCGGCAGCATCTACACCCTGTCGGCCAACCCCGGCACGACCATCGACCACAACTACATCTACGACAACCGGAACACCGTCGGCCTCTACCTCGACGAGGGCTCCCGCTACGAGACCCTGAGCAACAACGTGGTCCAGGACTCGGGCGTGTGGGCCTTCACCAACGCGGGCGGCACCAACAACACCAACGACAGCACCTTCTCCGTCAACTGGTACAACGCGGGCGTCACCCAGGTCGCCACCGGCGCCCCGCACAACAACGTCCTCAGCGGGAACATCCAGGTCAGCGGAACCAACTGGCCGTCCGAGGCCCAGCAGGTGATCTCCCAGGCGGGCGTGACGGGCGGCTCCACCACGGGAGCCCTGCGCGCCGTGGGCGCGGGCAAGTGCCTGGACGTACCGAACGGGTCGACCACCCTCGGCACCCAGACCCAGATCTGGGACTGCAGCGGTGCGGCCAACCAGGTCTTCACCCGTACCGCGAGCGGTGAGTTGACGGTCTACAGCGGCACGAGCCGGCTCTGCCTCGACGCTTACGCCAAGGGCACCAGCAACGGCACCGCGGTCGCGATCTGGACGTGCAACGGCCAGACCAACCAGCAGTGGAACTTCAACGCCAACGGCACGATCACCGGGGTCCAGTCCGGACTCTGCCTGGACGTGACCGGGGTCTCCACGAGCAACGGCGCACTGGTCCAACTCTGGGGCTGCAGCGGCCAGTCCAACCAGCGGTGGACCCTCTCCTGAGGACCCCGCCAGCCTCCTGAGGACCTCGCCGGTCCAGTGAGGGCGCCCTCGGTCTCCCGAGGGCGCCCTTGGTGCGCGAGGCGGTGCGTGGCTCCGGGGCCGGTCCCGCAAGCGCGGCGACCGGCCCCGGAACCCTGTTCAGCTGCGCAGGCTCCACTTCTGGTTGCCCGCGCCCGAGCACGCCCAGAGCTGGACCTTCGTCCCGTTCGCCGTGGCCGTGCCGGTGGCGTCCAGGCAGAGGCCCGACTGCACTCCGGTGATCGTGCCGTCGGCGTTGACGTTCCACTGCTGGTTGGTCTGCCCGTTGCAGTCCCAGATCACCGCCGCGGTGCCGTTCTCGGTGCCCTTGGCGGAGGCGTCCAGGCACTTGTTGCCGTAGACCATGAGCTGCTTGCTCGTCGTGTTGTAGGTCCACCGCTGGTTGGTCCCGCCGTGGCAGTCCCACAGCTGGGCCTGCGTGCCGTTGGTCGTGGAGGAGTTGCCGATGTCCACGCAACGGCCCGAGGCCTGGCCCACGATCGCCTGGGTGCCACCGCCGGGAGTGGGAGTGGTGGAGCCGAACTGGCTGAAGAACTTCCACACCTCGCCGGACGTCCAGGTGCGCCAGCCGTCGCAGGTGCACCCGTCGATCGGGCCGGGGTCGTGGCCCGCTCCGTCGAACGCGGCCCAGACGACCGGGTACCCCGACTTGCAGCCGGAGTAGGCGGTGACGGTGTGCGTCAGGCTGCCGTTCGCCGGCTCCGGCGGGTTCTGCGGGGTGCAGCCGTTGTTCCTGACGAACTGGTCACGGATCGCCCGGCCCCCGGAGATGGACAGGACGTTGTCCCGCAGGCCGTGCACCCCCATGTACGCGATCGGCTGCGTACCGCCGTTGCAGCCGCTGAGGTTCGCCGCGGCGTAGGTCGCGACCGCCCGGAAGACCGTCGGCCGGGCGCAGGCGAGCGCGTAGGACATTCCGGCGCCGTAGCTGAAGCCGGTGGAGAAGAGCTGGGTCGGGTCGACGCAGAGCCCGGCTTCGACCTGCCTGGTGATGTCGTCGACGAAGGTGATGTCCTGGCCGTTGGAGTTGGCCCAGCCGTTGTCGAAGCCCTGGGGCGCGACGAAGATGGTGCCGTTGTTGTCGAGGTCCGCCAGGCGCCTGAGCCCGTAGTAGGACCAGTTGTACCCGTCGGTGCCGCCGGAGTCGACGTCGTTGGCGGTACCGCCCCGCCAGTGGAATCCGAAGACCAACCGGTAGGGCCGGTTCTGGTCGTAGTTGGCGGGGACCCGCAGGATGTAGCTGCGGTTCTGCCCGCTGCTGGAGATCGTGTGGCCGCCGCTGGTCAGCGCCGCCGGCTTGCCGCAGCCACCGGTGCCCGCGGCGGGGGCGGCGGGGGCAGCGGCAGCGGCCCTGACCGGAGCGGCGGACGCGCTGAGGCCGCTGCTCAGCACCATGCTGATCACAGCCACGATGACGGCCAGTGCGGCCGGCACGGCTGTGAACGGGGATCTGCGTTTCATGAGCTCTTCCTTGCCTGTGGGTGGACAGGAGTTCAGGGCGTCGACCGACGGGACCTCCGTCGGCCGGTTGAAACGGTGCGATCGAGCGCGGCGGACCCTCGGCGGTGCGCGCGGGGTGGGGCGTCGCCTGAGGCGCGCGGGTGGGGGTCCGCCGAATGTGAGCGCTCACAAATGTGCGGTGCTGCACCCCGCCACCAGGTGGCGGGGCGTTTGAAGGCGACGGTCGCAGCGTGCATCACGCCGCACGCACGGTCAACCTTTCTGACAAGGGCTTTGGTCGGGTCCGGTCAAGCCGGCCGGGCCGCTCGGCCGTCCACTCGGCCATGACGTTCAGTTCGGCGTCCCCGTCGATCCGTTCGCCCTCGGCGCCCGGCGACGAGTGTGAAACTTTCCCGAGGAGGACGCTCCCGGCGGGGATGTCCTGGCGGTGCACTGGGGAGCGACGGTCCGCGCACGCTTCGGCCGGTGCGCGGGGCGTCCGGCGGGGGCCTTCGCGGCGCCCGACGCCCGGCCCGTCCGGCGCGCGAGGGCCGGGGTGCGCCACGGCCGCCGGGGCGGCGCCGGATCCGCGCGGAGCCGGGAAAGGCCAGGTCACGGGCGTTGTCGGGGGGCTCGGTCCGGCGCCGGGCGGGGCGATGGGGACCGCCCCACCGACGCGGATGATGGCCGGGCACCGGGGCGCGAGGCCCGGGCGGGGCGGCGCCTTTCTCGGTTTGTCGAAGGTTTGCCCACCCGGTTTCGCCTCTTGTACGAATGCGCCGGGAGGCTATTGATCATGAACAGGTGGATCCAGCGCGCGCGTCCGGCAGGCGAGGCGCTCCAGTCGCTGGTGGACGGTCTGGCCGAGGAGTTGGGGCGTTCCGTCGTCCTCGACGACCCACTGGTGCGGATGATCTGCACCAGCCGCCACTTCGGCGACGAGGACCGGGTCCGCGTGCGCACCCTGCTGCAGGGCGTCGCGGACGAGGAGTCCATCCGCCACGTGGTGTCCGAGGGCGTCGCCCGGTGGACCGGCCCGGGCTACCTCCGGGGCCGCGACGACCTGGGGCTCCGGCCCCGTTACTGCGTCCCGGTCCGGGAGCGCGGCCACCTGCTGGGCATCCTCATGGTCGTCGCCTCGGAGGGGATCCTCACGGCGGCCGACACCGAGGCCATCGCCCGGACCGCCCGCGCCGTGGCCGCCGAGATGTACGCGGAGCGTCTGGCCTCGGACGCCGACGAGGAGCGCACGTACCGGCTGGTGCGCCAACTGGTCGGCCAGGACGCGGCGCAGCGCTCGGCGGCGCGCCGTCAGCTGCTCGACGACGGTCTGCTCCCCGCCGGCCCGCACGTCGTGGTGACCAGGGTGGCGGTCGCCGGCGAGCAGGCCCCGTCCGGCCGGACGGCGGTCGCGCTGCGCGGCGCGCTGGAACCGTTCCGGCGGACCCGCGTGGCCCGCGGCCTGGCCGCGATCGACCAGGACCGGGCCGTCCTGGTGCAGGTCTTCGAGCGCGCACCGACGGAGGAGGAGCTGGACCTCCAGTGCCGCGGCGTCGTCCGCTCGCTGGCGACCTTCCTGGACGCGGGCTCGACCGCGGCGGTGGGCGTCGGCGGACGCGGGACGGACCTCGCCGACGCCTGGACCTCCCACGACCAGGCGCGGGTCGCGGTGCGCGCTGCCCGCCGGCTGCCGCACCTGGACGGCATCGGGGACTGGGCGCGGCTCGGCGAGTACGCCGTGTTCCTCCAACTGCCCGACGGCGTGCTGAACGCCGCCCTGCTGCCCGAGCCGCTGCGGCGGCTGCTGGACTGGGGCGGCACCTCCCGGTTGGCGGAGACCCTGCGCTGTTTCCTGGAGAACGCGGGCTCGGTGCCCAGGACCGCGGAGGTTCTGGAGGTCCACCGCACCTCGCTCTACTACCGGCTGCGGCAGATCCAGGAGATCACCGGCCTGGACCTGGACGACGGCGGGCATCGCCTCGTGCTGCACATGGGCCTGCGGCTGTGGGACCTGCTGTCGGCGCCGCAGGTGGGCGCCGCGCCGCAGGTGGGCGACGCCGGTGTTGCTACAGAGCGATGAAGCTCCGTCGGCCAATCCCTACGCCGGTCGGTGGTCAACGCGGTCGGCCCGCGGCAAGAATCGTTTCCACGGGCGGCCGGTCATTCTCGCGAGCCGACACGAGCCGACACGAGCCGACACGAGACGGCACGGGCCGACACGAGACGAGTTCGACGCCGTCGTGGACGAGTTCCTCTCCTGAGGCCGCGCCCCCTCACCCCCTAGCAATCGCACAGCACCACTAGAACCGGTCGGAGCCCTCCGTGACCCAGTCGGGCGCCACGCCCATGCCCCAACCCGAGCACCACCCCCAGCCGGGCGGCACCGCCCACGACGGGGGCACCGGCTGCATCGACGTCCTCGCCCCGCCCCCCGGCGCCGATCCCGAGGACTGCCTCTACGTCGCCCTGCACCTCCACGGCGCGGCCGCCGTCCGCCGCGACGGCGCCAGCACCGCGCTGGAACCCGGGGACCTGCTGATCGGCACCACCCCGCACCCGGCGGGCCTGCTGAGCGAACCCGCCTGCCGGATGGCGTACTTCCGCGTCCCCTGCTTCTACCTCGGCGTCCGGCACCGCGACGTCCGGCGCGCCGGCGGGCTGCTGGCGCGGGGGAGCGAGGGCATCGGCTCGCTCGCCTCCCAGTTCCTGCGGACCCTGGCCGGCCGGACCCGGGCCCACCGCGCCCGGCCCGGCAACCACCTCGCGCGCGGCGTCTCCGACATCGTCAGCATCCTGGTGACCGAGCTGCTCGACCGGGAGCACCCGGAGCAGCCGACCGCCGCGGCCGAACTGCTGACGCGGATCCGCGACCACATCGAGGAGAACCTCGCCGACCCGGACCTCTCGCCCGAGTCGATCGCCCGCTCGCAGCACATCTCGGTGCGCTACCTGCACAAGCTCTTCCAGCAGGACGGGACGACCGTCGGCCAGTGGGTCCGGCAGCGCCGACTGGACGCCTGCCGCCGGGAGTTGGAGCGCCCGTCCCGCCGGCAGGTCGGTGTCGCCGCCGTCGCGCACCGCTGGGGCTTCGTCAGCCACTCCCACTTCAGCCGGGCGTTCCGCGACGCGTACGGCGTCTCGCCCCGGGAGTGGCAGGCCTACGCCGCGCAGTCCGACGCCCGCGGCCGGCTCTCCTGAACCCGACGAACCCGACGCCGGGACACGCGGACGGCCGCGGTGCGCACACCGCGGCCGTCCCGGCGGGTCACTTCGCGAGGAAGGACAGCAGCGCGGTGTTCACCTCTTCCGCGTGGGTCCACAGCAGACCGTGCGGCGCACCCTCGATCTCCACGTACTCGGCGGTCGGCAGCGCCGCGTGGAACGGCCGACCCGTGTTCTCCACGGGCAGGATGCGGTCGGCCGTCCCGTGCACGATCAGCGCCGGCACGTCGATGCGCGGGATGTCGGCCCGGAAGTCGGTGTACCAGGTGGCCGGCGCCGCCGACGCGGCGTAGGACCCGCCGGCCGCCGCGACGTTCCAGCTGTTGCGGACGGCCTCCTCGCTGATCCGGGTGCCGAGGTTCTCGTCCAGGTTGTAGAAGTCGCCGAAGAAGTCGCTGTAGTAGGCGTAGCGGTCGGCCTTCACCGCCGCGACCACACCGTCGAAGAACTCCTTGGGCGCGACGCCGTCCGGGTTCTCGTCGTTCTTCAGCAGCCACGGCTCCAGCGAGGCCAGGAACGCGACCTTGGCGACCCGGCCGGAGCCGTACCGGGACACGTACCGCGCGACCTCGCCGGTGCCCATCGAGAAGCCGACCAGCACGGCGTCCCGGACGTCGAGGGTCTCCAGCACGGTGTTGAGGTCCGCGGCGAAGGTGTCGTAGTCGTAGCCGGTGGTCGGCTGCGAGGAGCGGCCGAAGCCGCGGCGGTCGTAGGTGATGACCCGGTGGCCGGCCTCCAGCAGGGCGGCGCTCTGCCGCTCCCAGGAGTGCCCGTTCAGCGGGAACCCGTGGATGAGTACGACCGGCTGCCCGGTCCCGTGGTCCTCGTAGTAGAGCTCGACGGCGGCGGAGTTCTCCTGGCCGACGGTGATGAACGGCATGGGTTTTCCCTCTCTCTCACGCAGCACTCCGGCTGCGGCGAGCCACACGCTAGGTTAGGCCGCCGCTGCCGGATTGCCTCTGAGAGCACGCCGTGTCGTCCGAGAGCGCCGCAGGTGGGAGGGCCCGCGCTGCTTCGGCGTGGCGCGGGCGCGGGCCGGTCAGCCGTGGAAGGCGGTGCGGGCGCTGAGCGCCTTGAGGGCGGCTTCGGACCAGCGGATGTTCTCGCGTTCGAACGCCATGCCGCGCAGCAGGGTGAGGTACGGGCCGATGCGCTCGGCCTCGGCGAGGTGCTGCTCCTCGGTGCGGCCGTCGAGGATCCTGGCCTGGACGCGTTCGTAGCGGGCGAGCTTGGCGCGGGCCCAGTCCAGGCGCTCGGCGATGCCCGCGCGGACGGCCCCGACGTCGCCGGCGTCGACGCTCTGGACCTTGACCATCAACTCGTCGCGGATGGTGGTGGGCTTGCTCGGATGCTCGGCGGTGTAGGCGTGGATGGCGGCGAGACCGGCCTCGGTGAGGGAGAAGAGGCGCTTGTTGGGGCGCTTCTCCTGGAGGACGACCCGGGCCGAGATGAGGCCCGCGGCCTCCATGCGCTCCAGTTCGCGGTAGAGCTGCTGAGGGGTGGCCATCCAGAAGTTCGCCACCGAGGCGTCGAAGCCCTTGGCGAGGTCGTAGCCGGAGGCCTCACCCTCCAGGAGGGCGGCCATCACCGCGTTCCGCAAAGCCATGCGGTCACGGTAGCAGCCACCGGTGACTGGTCAACAAGGCGACTAATCGCGTCGGCCGTCCGGGGGATCCGCGGGGTCGGGGGGACCCGGGGCGGAGGGGGGCCGGGGGCCCGGGTGGGCTATGGACAGTGCCTCCGCGACCGCTTCATACTCGCCAGTACACCTACTCAATTCGATGACTAGGAGCGGAGGCTTCCCCATGCACCCCTTCCGCAAGGCGGTCGAGGACCGCGACGCGCAGGCCATGACCGAACTCCTCGCCGAGAACGTCGTGTTCACCAGCCCCGTCGCCTTCAAGCCCTACCCCGGCAAGGCCGTCACCGGGGCGATCCTGCGGGGCGTGCTGCGCGTCTTCGAGGACTTCGCGTACACCCGCGAGATCGGCGACCCCGAGGGGCGGGACCACGCGCTCCTCTTCACCGCCACCGTGGGCGGCAAGCGGCTCCAGGGGTGCGACTTCCTCCACCTCGACGAGGACGGGAAGATCGACGAGCTCACCGTGATGGTCCGTCCGCTCTCCGGCGCCCAGGCGCTCGCGGCGGCGATGGCGGCCGAGTTCGACCGGATCTCCGCCGAGGCGGCGGCGGACGCGGCCGGGGCCGATGCCTTGACGAAGGCGGACGCGCTGGCGAACGCGGCCGGGGCGGCGGAGCGGTGAGCGACTTCGACGCGGTCGTCATCGGCGCCGGCAACGCCGGACTGACCGCCGCCACCAGCCTCCAACTCGCCGGCCTGCGCACCCTGCTCGTCGAGCGCCACAACCTCCCCGGCGGCTGCGCCACCTCCTTCCGGCGCGGCCGCTTCGAGTTCGAGGTCGCCCTGCACCAGCTCTCCGGCGTCGGCGCCGAGGGCCAACCCTTCACTCTCCGCGGCCTGTTCGACCGGCTCGGCGTCAGCGACAAGCTGGAGTTCGTCGAGGAGCCCGACCTCTACCGCGCCGTCGTCCCGGGCCGCTTCGACGTCACCCTCCCCGCCGACTGGCAGGGCACCTCCGACGCCCTGGAGGCCGCCTTCCCCGGCAACCGCGAGCGGATCGAGCGGTTCCTCCAACTCGTCAAGGACGTCACCTTCTGGCAGATCGCGGCCCGCCGCGGCATGCCGCCCGAGCAGGTCGACCCGGTGCTGTTCCGGTACGGGCTGCGCCCCGTCAAGGACGTCCTGGACGAGTACTTCGACGACCCCGGCCTCAAGTCGGTGATCGGCACCTACTGGACGTACCTCGGCCAGCCGCCCACCCGGCTCGCCTTCCAGGACCTCGCGCTGACCCTCTACGCCTACCTGGAGTTCAAGCCCTGGCACCTCATGGGCGGCTCCCAGGCGCTGTCCACCGCGATCCTGGACTCCTTCCTCGCCGCCGGCGGCCAGGTGCGGTTCAACACCTCCGTCGAGGCCATCCTCACCGAGCACGGCCGGGCGACCGGGGTCCGGCTGGACGACGGGCAGGAGGTCACCGCCGGGGACGTCGTCTCCAACGCCTCGCTCCCGCTCACCTACGCGATGCTCGGCGAGGGCGGCGTCCCCCCGGCCGTCCGGGACGACCTCGCCACCCGCCGGATCGGCGTCTCCGGCGTCGTCCTGCACATGGGCCTCGCCGCCACCCCCGCCGAACTCGGCTTCACCACCAGCACCACCTTCGTCCACGCCGACGAGGACGACGAGCGCACCTACGCCGCCGCCCGCACCCTGGAACCCGCCCGCGGCATCTGCGTCACCTCCTACGACGTCGCCCCGATCGGCTTCGCCCCGTCCGGCGCGACCCACATCAGCCTGATGACCCTCCAGTACGGCGACCACTGGGCGAAGATCCCGCCCGCCGACTACGCCCGCGTCAAGTTCGCCTACGCGCAGACCCTGCTCGACCGAGTCGAGGCGGTCGCCCCCGGCATCCGCGACGCGATCGAGGAGGTCGACGTGGCCACCCCGCTCACCATGGCCCGCTACCTCGGCCACCCCGGCGGCGCGATCTACGGCTACGACCAGGACCGCACCGAGGGCTGGCTCTTCCGCAACAGCGAACGCGAGAGCCACGTCCCCGGCCTGCACCTGGCCGGCTCCTGGGCCGGCATGGGCGGCTTCCAGCCCACCCTCGAAGCCGGCGCCCGCGTCGCCCGCCGTCTGCTGCGCGCGAGGGCCGCGGCCTGAGCCCGGCCCGCCTGCGGCCCGCCGACCCTCCCGAACCAGGACGGAGCACTCCCGTGAGCCACCCCCTCGCCCCGCGCTACGACGGCCACGACGCGGTGCGGGCCGACATCGACACCCGCCCGCACGACGCCACCGGCGCCACCCCGCCCACCAGTCCCACCGGGGACGCGGCGGCCGCCCTCGCCGCCGTCGACACCCACCACCCCAAGCGGCTGCGCCTCACCATCGCCGAGGTCCGCACCGAGACCGTCAGCACCAGGACCTTCCGCCTCCGCCGCCCCGACGGCCGCGACCTGCCGCCCTTCCTCGCCGGCCAGTACGTCGGCGTGTTCGCCGACGGCACCAACCGCCCCTACGCCATCGCCTCCAGCCCCGCCCGGCTCGACCACTGGGACCTCACCGTGCGCCGGGTGCCCGGTGGCCGGATCAGCAACCACCTGATCGACACCCTCGCCCCCGGCGACACCCTCACCACCACCGGCCCCACCGGCACCTTCCACCACAACCCGCTCTTCCACGGCGAGGACGTCGTCTTCCTCGCCGGCGGCTCCGGCGTCGTCCCGGCGATGAGCATGATCCGCGAGATCGTCGACGACGCCCTGCCGCGCCGCTTCCACCTGCTCCTCGGCTCCCGCTCGGCCGACGACATCATCTTCCGCGCCGAACTCGACGCCCTCGCCGCCGCGCACCCGAACATCCACGTCCACCACGTCGTCCAGGACGTCCAGGACGTCCAGGGTGCCACCGAGGAGTGGACCGGCCCCACCGGGCTGCTCACCGCCGCCCTGATCGACACCCTCGCCGGACCGCTCGACGGCCGCACGGTCTACGTCTGCGGCCCCCAGGCCCTCTACCCGTACGCGCTCCGACAGCTCGCCGACCTCGACCACCCCCGGCGCCGGATCCGCTTCGAGGCCAACGGCGCGCCCGCCGACCCCACCGCCCAGCCCCACTGGCCGGCCGGCACCGACCCGGCGGGCGAGGTCGACGTCACCGCCCGCGGCCGCACCTTCCGCACCCGCCGCGACCGGCCCCTGCTGGACGCGCTGGAGGACGCCGGCGTCCGCCCGGAGGCCGCCTGCCGCTCCGGCGAGTGCGGCCTCTGCCGGGTCCGCGTGGTCAAGGGCCAGGTGCACACCGCCATCGAGGCCCGGCTGCGCCTCTCCGACGAACGCTTCGGCTACACCCACGCCTGCGTCGCCTACCCGATCACCGACACCGAACTCGACGTCTGACCGACCGACCGGACCCCGCGACATCCCCGTCCGCGAGACCACCGCCGTCCGCGACGCCACCGCCGTCCGCCCGACACCACCGCGTACCCACGCCGTTCGCGGCACCCGAAGGAGGCGCACCACCGTGTCCATGATCACCCCGCCCACCGTCGCCCACCTGCCCGGCCTCGCCGCCCAGGCCTTCGGGGACCGCACCGCGCTGCGGTTCAAGCGCGACGGCACCTGGCAAACCCTCGACTACATCGCACTCGCCGAGACCGTCGACCAACTCGCCGCCGGACTGGTCCGCCTCGGGGTCGGCCCCGGCGACCACGTCGGCCTGGTCGCCGAGACCCGCCCCGAGTGGACGCTCTGCGACCTGGCCATCGCCCGCGCCGGGGCCGTCAGCATCCCCGTCTACCCGACCGGCTCGCCCGAGGAGTGCGCTCACGTCCTCGACCACGCCGGGGCGCGCGTCGTCCTCTGCGACACCCCCGCACGCGCCGACGCCGTCGCGCACGCCAAGGCCGTCGACACCATCGTCGTCTTCGACCCCGACCCGGCGCTGCCGCACCGCTCGCTGGACTCCCTGCGCGTCCCGCTGAGCGACGCCGAACGCGACCGGCTGGACGACCTCGCCCGCGCGACGGACGAGTCCGCGACCGCCACCGTCATCTACACCTCCGGCACCACCGGCCGGCCCAAGGGCTGCATGATCACCCACGCCAACTGGCAGGCCTCCTGCACGGCGACCGCCGCCCTGGTGGAGGGCCTCGGCGAGGACGAGGAGGTCTACCTCCACCTGCCGCTCGCGCACATCATGTCGCGCTCCATCCAGCTGGTCGCCCTCTCCCACGGCGTGGCCATCGCCTACTTCGGCGGCGACATCCGGGCCGTCATCCCCGAACTCGCCGAGGTCCGCCCGACCGTCCTGCCCTCCGCGCCCCGGCTGTTCGAGAAGGCCTACGCCACCGTCAAGGACCTGCCGCCGGAGGTCGTCGCCCAGGCGGTCGGCGGCCGCATCCGGCTGGCCGCCACCGGCGCGGCCCCGATCGCCCCGGAGATCCTCGACTTCTTCGACTCCTGCGGCATCCCCGTGCTCGACACCTACGGCATGACCGAGAGCAGTGCGCTGATGACCGCCAACCGGCTCGACGAGCGCCGCCACGGCACCGTCGGCCGACCGCTGCCCGGCGTCGAGATCCGGATCGCCGAGGACGGCGAGATCCTCACCCGCGGGCCCGGTGTCTTCGCCGGCTACCTCGACGACCCCGCGGCCACCGCCGAGGCGATCGTCGACGGCTGGCTGCACACCGGAGACCTCGGCACCCTCGACGCCGACGGCTTCCTCACCGTCACCGGCCGCAAGAAGGACCTCATCATCACCTCGGCCGGCAAGAACATCGCCCCCGCCGCCCTGGAGAACCTGCTGCGCCGCAGCCCCTACGTCTCCCAGGCCGTGCTGATCGGCGACCGCCGCCCGCACGCCGCCGTCCTGGTCACCCTCGACCCGGAGACCGTCACCGCCTGGGCCGCCGACCGGGGCATCGCCGACCCGCTGCCCGCCCTCGCCCGCCACCCCGCCGTCCGCACCCTCGTCCAGACCGAGCTCGACCGGGTCAACGACCACTTCGCCCCCGCGACCCGCGCCCGCGCCCTCGCCGTCCTCGACCACGACTTCACCGTCGAGGACGGCACCCTCACCCCCAGCCTCAAGATCCGCCGCAACGTCGTCGAGACCCGCTACGCCCCCCTCATCGACTCGCTCTACTCCTGAGCTGCCGTGGTGCGCCGGGCCGACTTGCCTCGTGGATTGGGGGAGGGGTAGTGTTTTTAAGTCGCTTGGCAGGGAGCACCGGACACGCAACAGCGCGGACGGTCCCGGAGTGGCCAATCCTCTGGAAATACCATCGCAGCCCGGTCATCGGGTTTATTCGGCGTGCGTAATTCCGGGGATTGCGGCCGGATTCGCCTTTCGGGGCGGGGATCGGCTAGAGTTTGAAACGTCGGACGGGGCGTCAAGCCGCAGAAGACAGCAGCGAGTTGGATGAAGGAAGCGCCGGGAACGGCACGGAAAACATCTGATAAGCTGGAAACACGAAAGAACGAAGCGCCCGGAGGGCCGGTGTGAAAGCCGCCTGAAGGAAGCGTCCGTTCCTTGAGAACTCAACAGCGTGCCAAAAGTCAACGCCAGATATGTTGACATCCCCGGCCTCGGACTCTGTTCCGTGGTTGGAGATTCCTTTTGAAGTAAAACACTAGCGAGGACGCAGTGCGCGGGGCCGCCCTATTCCGGTGGTTGCCGTGCCGCTCGACGCGAGTGCGGACCCGATGACGGGTAATCATTCACGGAGAGTTTGATCCTGGCTCAGGACGAACGCTGGCGGCGTGCTTAACA
>NZ_JBHSOF010000026.1:0-109763 GCF_042656005.1 Kitasatospora misakiensis
GCCCCGGCGCCGGCCCCGGCCGCCCCGCCGGCGCCCGCCCCGCCCGCGCCCGTCCCCGGACCGCCGCAGGGCGCCCCGGTGCCGCCCGGCGTGCCCGCGGTCGGCCCCGGCTACTTCGCCGCGCTCAGCTACCGGGGCCCGGACGGTTCCGAGCAGAAGCTGCTGCACCGCAGCGAGCCCGGCACGCCGCACCCGGAGTGGAAGATCCTCCAGGACCTGCGGCGGCTCAACGTGCCGCCGGAGCAGGTGCTGGAGCTCTACACCGAGCTGGAGTCGTGCGACCTGCCCGGCGGGTACTGCCACCGGATGATCACCGCCTCCTGGCCGAACGTCCGCCTTACCCACACCGCCGACTACGGGCGCGACCACCACTCCCGGCAGGCCGGCATGGCCCAGCTGCTCGACCACCTGGACGAGCTGCACCAGCTGGCCTCGGGGCCGCAGCGGGTCCGGCCGTTCCGGGTGCCGCTGCCCGCGCCGGGCACCGTCCCGCCGCCGGCGCCGATCGCGCCGCAGGAGCTCGGCCAGGAGCTCGGCCAGGCCTTCGGGCCGAACGTGTTCCGCTTCGAGCAGCGCGCGGTGGCCCGCCAGGGCGTCCCCGAGCCGGTGGCGCAGACGCTGATGTGGGCGGGTCTGCCGCGCGAGTTCGGACCGTTCTTCTGGGCGCAGGCCCAGGAGGGCCGGCCGATCCCGACGCTCGCCGAGCTGGCGGCCGAGCGGGGTCTGGCGGGCGGCCCGGACTTCGGCGGCTACCTGGTGCTCGGCAACGACTACGGGCGGCAGCTCTGCGTGCAGTACGGCACGGCGCACGTGGTCGCGGTGGATCTGGAAGGAACCGGCGAGCCGCCCAGGTTCGTCAACACGGGTGTACCGGAGTTCGTCCGCTCCCTGGCCCTGCTGGGCCGGATGTGGCGGCTGCGGTACGGGCTGACCCCGGACCAGGCCGGTCGCTGGACGACCGACTTCCAGGCTCAGCTGGCCGCGATCGACCCGGCTGCGTTCCAGTCCGCGGACACCTGGTGGGCCGTGCTGCTGGAGCAGTTCTGGGACGGACTGCTCTAGCAGGTCGTCCTGGATCCACGCAGGTGACTGGGGGTCGTTCCGGTGTCCGGAACGGCCCCTTCGGCGTACCGGCGCGGCGGTGCCTCATTGGGGTTTCGCCCTGATCTGCGCAAAATAGGTCAAGAGGATGGTCGCAATCGTCCATCCTCGACATGTTTCGATCCGTTCGACGGGCGAATCCGGACCGGGTTCGCCGACCCGGTTCCCGAGCGGACCGATCCGTCCGATCATGGGCTCCGCAGCCCGCGACACGAGGGGAAGAGCCCATGAGCGATGCCGTCCCCCAGTACGGCTTCACCGTTGCCCGGCGCGGTTACGCGCCCGAGCAGGTCGACCGAGCCCTGGCCGCCTTCACCGCCCACCGTGACGAGGCGTGGGAGCGGCTGAGCGTGCTCGGGGCCGGAATCCGGGAGATGGAGCGCCGGCTGGCCGAGGTCAGGCAGGCCGCCGACGAAGCCCCGGAACCGGACTACGAGGTGCTCAGCGAGCAGGCCGCCGGCCTGGCCCGCACGGCCGAGAACGAGGCCCGCGCCGTCCGCGACAAGGCCGAGCGGTACGCCGAGGACCTCCGCGACGAGGTCTACGAGGCCGGCCAGGCGGCCGACCGGGCCGCCAAGGAGTACGCGACCGTCACCCGGACCGAGGCCGACGCGGCGGCGCGCCGCACGGAGGAGCGCACCCGGGCCGAGGCGGAGACGATCCGCTCCGAGACCGACCGCGAGACCAGGTCCGTCCGGGACGCCGCCACCGCGCACGCCGCCAAGGTCCGGGTCGCGGCGGCCGAGGCCTCCGAGCGGGCCGAGACCAAGCTGGCCGACCTGCGCCGCAAGGCCGACGAGACCTTCGCCGAGGCGCTGACCCAGGCCGACGCCGAGGACACCGAGGTCTCCGCCACCGCCGAGCGGCGGGTCAAGGAGGCCGAGCAGTTCCGGGAGACGGTGCTCGGCCAGGTCAAGCAGAGCGACGCCGAGGCGCAGGCCCGGGCGGACCAGCTGATCGAGCAGGCCCGGCGCGAGGCGGAGCGGATCAACGCGACGAGCGAGCAGGAGCAGCGCGAGTTCGCGACCAGGCTGGAGACGGTGCAGCAGCACCTCGACCACATCAAGGCGACGCTCGCCTCGCTCACGGGTGCCGCGGTCGGCGCGATCGAGTCGGGGCCCGTGGCCGTGCCGGTGCCGGTGACGGCCCCGGTTCCGGCGGACGGTGCTCCGTTCGACGGCGCGCCGACCGACGGTGCTCCGTCCGACAGCGCCGTGTCCGACAACGTGCCGTCCGACAACGTGCCGTCCGACGGTGCGCCGGTGGACGCGGCGCCGGTCGACGCGGCGCCCTCGGACGCTCCCGGGGTGGATTCGGAGGCGGACACCGGGGAGATCCCGCTGCCCGTGGCCGTGCCTGTGCCGGTGTCCGTGCCCGCCGCTGTCGACCCTCGGGCCGACCTCCGCAAGGAGCCCGTCCCGGCCCGGCCCGCCGCCCCGGCACCCGCAGCCCCGGTACCCGCCGCCCCGGCACCCGCCGCGGGCGAGGCGGCCACGGCGATGCTCCGGGTCACCCCGGGGCGGATCGTCCCGGCCGCGGCCGTCCCCACCGGACCGGTGCCGCCGAGGCCGGCCGCGCCGCCGTCGGTGGCACCGCCGTCGGTGGTACCGGCCGCCGGCGAGGGGGCGGACGCCGAGGCGCCGGCCGAGGAGGAGACCCGGATCATCCCGAAGATCGTCATCGTCGACGACGGCAGCGACTACGAGACCCCGAACACGGTCGCCTACCGCCGCCGTCGCTGACGACCCCGACGTCCACCGGCCCCGAACGCCCGTCCGGCGTTCGGGGCCGCGGCGTTCCCGGCCCGGCGGGACGGCTCAGAGCACCTCGACCGCGGCCCCGCCGGTCAGCCGGCGCCGGCAGTCCAGCACGTACCGGGCGTGGGCGGTGATCGCCCCGTAGTCGAAGTCGTCGTGGTCGGCGAGCAGCACGACCGCGTCCGCCGCCGCCAGCTCCGCCGGGCTCGCCTCCACCCGGTGCACGGCGGCGAACGGGTCGCCGTGCGGGTCGTGCTCGGCCGCGCGCTGGCCGGGGATCACCGGCTCGGGCACGTGCACCCCGACCACCACGTGCGGGTCGGCGGCCCGGACCTCGGCGCCCATCCGGACCAGCAGCTCGGCGACCCGGGCGGCCGGCGTCTCCCGGGCGTCGCCGGTGTTCTTCTTGTACGCCAGCCCGAGCAGCAGCACCCGCGAGCCCTTGACCGAGCGCTGCCGCTCGTTCAGCGCCTCGGCGAGCCGCCGGACCACGTAGTCGGGCATGTGGCTGTTGACGTCGTTGGCCAGCTCGACGAACCGGAACGACTGGCCGAGCGCCCGCTCCACCCGCCAGGACAGGTAGGACGGGTCGATCGGCAGGCAGTGCCCGCCCACCCCCGGGCCGGGGGTGAACCGCAGATAGCCGAACGGCTTGGTGGAGGCCGCGTCGATGGCCTCCCAGACGTCGATCCCGAGGTCGTGCGCGAACATCGCCAGCTCGTTGACCAGCGCGATGTTCACATGCCGGAAGGTGTTCTCCAGCAGCTTGGTCAGCTCGGCCTCCTTGCAGGAGGAGACCGGGACGGTCCGTTCGATCAGCCCGCCGTAGAAGCCCTCGACCGCGGCCAGCGAGGCCGGATCGATCCCGGAGACCACCTTGGGGGTGTTCTCCAGCCGCCAGGTCGGGTTGCCCGGGTCGATCCGCTCGGGGCTGTAGCCGAGGTGGAAGTCCCGCCCGGCGGTCAGCCCCGACCCCTGCTCCAGCAGCGGCGCGAGCAGTTCCTCGGTGGTGCCGGGGTAGGTGGTCGACTCCAGGACGACGGTCGCCCCCGGGCGCAGGTGCTGGGCGAGCAGGGCGGCCGAGGCCTCGATGTACGACAGGTCGGGCACGCCGTCGCGCAGCGGGGTCGGCACGGTGATCACCGCGACGTCGAAGCCCGCGACGTCGGAGGGCTCGGCGGAGGGCAGATAGCTCCCGCTCTCCAGCAGCGGCCGCAGCCGCTCGGCCGGGATGTCCTCGACGTAGGACTCGCCGACGGCCAGCCGTTTGATTCGGCGCTCGTCGACGTCGTAGCCGACCACCCGGTGGCCGACCTCCGCCGCGCGGACCGCGAGCGGCAGCCCCACGTAGCCCTGGCCTGCGATGACAACGCGCATGACGAAGAACCCCCTCCATCGCGACGCCCCCTGACCCCTCCGGGCGTCCCCACACGGTCTTCACAACAGGGTAGGGAGCGGTGCCCGGCCGCGCGGGCTTTCCCGGGATCGCGCCGAAAGGGGCCGGAAAACGAACGAGGCCGAGACCCGTGGCGTCCTCCAGGAAAGGACGCCACGGTTCCCGGCGAGTGGGCGGGCGCCCCCACCCAGGGTCGCCCGGCCTCGCACTCCCGACCCCCATCGGGTGTGCGACCGTGCCCCCCGCAGCCATCCCCCACGGTTGGGTGCGGCGGGCACACGGACCATGGTGCGCGATCTCCATGGACGGGCAGTGACAGGAGTATGTCCAGTTCGTGGCGGATCGCGACGGCGGGGGAACGGCCCGGCCAAACGGCCGGAGCGGCGGCCCGCGGGCGGTGGTTCGTCCGCACCTGATCGCGACCTGATCGCGACCTGATCGCGCGCGGGCCGCGCGTCGCCCCGCCCCCGGCCGTGTGCCGCGTGCGCGTCAGCCTCGCGGCGTAGGCTGGAGACCCCCGGCCGCTCGGCGTGCCGGGCCGTTCGCGTTGCCCGAACGGGCCCAGGGCCCCTCGGCAGCACCAGCTTCGGGACGAAGAAGAGACTCCAGATGAGCCTGACCGGACTGCTCGATGTCGTCGCGCGGGACGCGGCCCTCGCCGAGGCGATCGAGGCCGCCACCGCCACCGCGGCCGGCGGCCGCCGCCATCTCGACCTGGTCGGCCCGCCCGCCGCCCGGCCGTTCGCGATCGCCGCGCTGGCCCGCGCGCTCGCCGGGCAGGCGGCCGGGGAACGGGGCCGGCCGGTGCTGGCCGTCACCGCCACCGGCCGGGAGGCCGAGGACCTCGCGGCCTCGCTCCGCTCGCTCCTGCCGCCGGACGCGGTCGCCGAGTTCCCGGCCTGGGAGACGCTGCCGCACGAGCGGCTCTCGCCGCGCTCGGACACGGTCGGCCGCCGGCTGGCGGTGCTGCGCCGGATCGTTCATCCGCGCGTCGACGACCCGGCGGCCGGGCCGGTGCAGGTGATCGTGGCGCCGGTCCGCTCGGTGCTGCAGCCGCAGGTGAAGGGGCTCGCCGAGCTGGAGCCGGTGGCGGTGCGGCGGGGCGAGTCGCACGACCTGGAGGCGGTCGCCCGGCGGCTCGCCGCGGCCGCCTACGCCCGGGTCGAACTCGTCGAGAAGCGCGGCGAGTTCGCGGTCCGCGGCGGCATCCTGGACGTCTTCCCGCCGACCGAGGAGCACCCGCTGCGGGTGGAGTTCTGGGGCGACGAGGTCGAGGAGATCCGGTTCTTCAAGGTGGCCGACCAGCGCTCGCTGGAGATCGCCGAGCACGGTCTGTGGGCGCCGCCCTGCCGGGAGCTGCTGCTGACCGACGAGGTGCGCGCGCGGGCCGCCGAACTGTCCGCCGAGCACCCGGGGTTGGCCGAGATCCTGGACAGGATCGCCGAGGGCATCGCGGTCGAGGGCATGGAGTCGCTGGCGCCCGTCCTGGTCGACGACATGGAACTGCTGATGGACGTGCTGCCGCTCGGCTCGGTCGCCGTGGTCTGCGACCCCGAGCGGGTCCGCACCCGCGCCGCCGACCTGGTGGCGACCAGTCAGGAGTTCCTGCACGCCTCCTGGGTGGCCGCCGCGTCCGGTGGCGACCGGCCCATCGACCTGGAGACGATCGACGTCTCGGCCGCCTCGCTGCGCTCGCTCGCCGAGGTCCGCGAGCACGCCGCCGAGATCGGCCTGCCGTGGTGGTCGGTCAGCCCGTTCGCGACCAGCGACGCCTCGGTGAGCGAGGTGCTGGAGTTCGACGCCAACACGCTGACCCTCGGCATGCACGCGGTCGAGGCGTACCGGGGCGACACCGCCCGCGCGATCGCCGACGCCAAGGAGCGGCTGGCCGCCGACTGGCGGGTCGTCATGGTGACCGAGGGGCACGGCCCGGCCTCCCGCCTCGCCGAGGTGCTCGGCAACGAGGGCATTCCGGCCCGGCTGGTCGCCGACCTGTCCGAGGCGCCCACCCGGGACGTCGTGTACGTCTCCTGCGGCTCGATCGAGCACGGCTTCGTCGACGAGACGCTCAAGCTGACCGTGATCACCGAGACCGACCTGTCCGGCCAGAGGTCCTCCACCAAGGACATGCGGCGGATGCCGTCCCGGCGCCGCAACGCGATCGACCCGCTGGCCCTGGTGCCCGGCGACTACGTGGTGCACGAGGCGCACGGCGTCGGCCGGTACGTGGAGATGGTGCAGCGCACCGTGCAGGGCGCCACCCGCGAGTACCTGGTGCTGGAGTACGCGCCGGCCAAGCGGGGCCACCCCGGCGACCGGCTGTTCGTGCCGACCGACCAGCTCGACCAGGTCACCAAGTACGTCGGCGGCGAGGCCCCGACGCTGCACCGGCTCGGCGGCGCGGACTGGGCGAAGACCAAGCAGCGGGCCAAGAAGGCGGTCAAGGAGATCGCCGCCGACCTCATCAAGCTGTACTCGGCCCGGATGGCGGCCCCCGGCCACACCTTCGGCCCGGACACCCCGTGGCAGCGCGAGCTGGAGGACGCCTTCCCGTACGCGGAGACGCCCGACCAGCTGACCACCATCGCCGAGGTCAAGGCGGACATGGAGAAGTCCGTCCCGATGGACCGGCTGATCTGCGGCGACGTCGGCTACGGCAAGACCGAGATCGCGGTGCGCGCGGCCTTCAAGGCGGTGCAGGACGGCAAGCAGGTGGCGGTGCTGGTGCCGACCACGCTGCTGGTGCAGCAGCACTTCTCGACCTTCGCCGAGCGGTACGCCAACTTCCCGGTGACCGTGAAGGCGCTGTCCCGGTTCCAGAGCGACAGCGAGGCCAAGGCCGTGCTGGAGGGGCTGTTCGAAGGCTCGGTGGACGTCGTCATCGGCACCCACCGGCTGTTCTCCTCGGAGACCCGCTTCAAGGACCTCGGCCTGGTCATCGTCGACGAGGAGCAGCGGTTCGGCGTCGAGCACAAGGAGCAGCTGAAGAAGCTGCGGGCCAACGTCGACGTGCTGACCATGTCCGCGACCCCGATCCCGCGCACCCTGGAGATGGCGGTCACCGGGATCCGCGAGATGTCCACCATCACCACCCCGCCGGAGGAGCGGCACCCGGTGCTGACCTTCGTCGGCCCGTACGACGAGAAGCAGATCTCGGCGGCGATCCGGCGTGAACTCCTGCGCGAGGGCCAGGTGTTCTACATCCACAACCGGGTCGAGTCGATCGACAAGGCGGCCGCCCGGCTGAAGGACCTGGTGCCGGAGGCGCGGGTCGCCACCGCGCACGGCCAGATGGGCGAGAACCAGCTGGAGAAGGTGGTCGTCGACTTCTGGGAGAAGGAGTTCGACGTCCTGGTGTCGACCACGATCGTCGAGTCCGGCATCGACATCTCCAACGCCAACACGCTCATCGTCGAGCGCGGCGACACCTTCGGCCTGTCCCAGCTGCACCAGCTGCGCGGCCGGGTCGGCCGCGGGCGGGAGCGCGGCTACGCCTACATGCTGTACCCGCCGGAGAAGCCGCTGACCGAGACGGCGCACGAGCGGCTGGCCACCATCGCCCAGCACACCGAGATGGGTGCCGGTATGTACGTCGCGATGAAGGACCTGGAGATCCGCGGCGCCGGCAACCTGCTCGGCGGCGAGCAGTCCGGGCACATCGCGGGCGTCGGCTTCGACCTCTACATGCGGATGGTCGGCGAGGCGGTGGCCGAGTTCCGGGAGTCGCTGGCGGGCGGCGGCGAGCCGGAGGAGGAGCCGCTGGAGGTGAAGATCGAGCTGCCGGTCGACGCCCACGTGCCGCACGACTACGCGCCGGGGGAGCGGCTGCGGCTCCAGGCCTACCGCTCGATCGCGGCGGTCAACTCGGAGGAGGACATCCAGCAGGTCCGGGACGAGCTGGTCGACCGGTACGGCAAGCTGCCCGAGGCGGTGGAGAACCTGCTGCTGGTGGCGGCGCTGCGGCTGTTCGCGCGGCGGTGCGGCATCGCGGACATCACGCTGCAGGGCTCCAACGTGCGGTTCGGCCCGGTCGAGCTGCGCGAGTCCCAGCAGCTGCGGCTGAACCGGCTCTACCCGCGCAGCCAGGTGAAGGCGGCGACCAACCAACTGCTGGTCCCGCGGCCGTCCACCGGCCGGATCGGCGGCAAGCCGCTGGTCGGGCGCGAGCTGCTGACGTGGTCCCGGGAGTTCCTGTCGGCGATGTTCGACGACCTGGCGGGGGCGAAGAAGTAGCGGACCTCTCCGGTGTGCGGCGGTCTCGGGCGATGACGCCCGAGGCCGCCGTTCTCGTTGCGGGAGTCGCGGGGGTGCGGGGGTGCGGGGTGTGAACAGGGCGGTCAGCCGATCTTCCACTGGCCGACCTGGTCGGCGAAGCCGTTGTCCAGGGAGAACCGGACCTTGTCGAGCTTCGTGCCGTTCGGCACCTCGAAGACGACGAAGCCCTTGCCCGTCTCGCCGGAGGCGATGTTGGTCGGGGTCTGGAAGGACGGGCCGGCCTTGGTGTCGGCGAGCGTCGGGCCGTACGACTGGCCCTGGGTGTCGACCACCTTGGCGCTGCTCCACGGGGTCTCGCCGTAGGCCTTGGCGCCGGTCGGCTTGATCTGGAACTGCACGGCGACGTAGTGCTTGCCGTCCGCCGCGGTGAGGTACTCGTTGGTGCTCTCCGCCGGGTCGACCACCTTCACGGCGGTGACGTCGGCGGTGTTGCTCTTCTCCAGGGTGCCCTTGAGGGCGATGGTGTCGCCGATCTTGGCCGGGGCCTTGGCCGCCTCGGCGGGCTTGCTTTCGGCGGGCTTGGCCGGCGCGCTGCCGGTGTCGGCCGCCGGGGCGGAGGCGGCGGTCTGCTTGGCCTCGGTGGAGACGGACGGGCCGCCGGTCGAGTTGCAGGCGGTCGCGGTGAGGGTGACGAGCGTGGCGCCCAGCAGCAGGGCGGCGGCGCGGCGGGTGCGGCGGGTGGCGGCGGACATGGTGCTCTCCTCGGTTCGTTCGGCTTTCTGGTCGGCTGCCTGACGCGGCGTCGACAGGAGAGATCACATCATTGACTGTGAACGATGTCAACGGTCTTTCATGAAACGTCTCTGTTCACGTGTGAACCGTTCGAATGGAACCTCTGGCTATGCTGTGTGGTCACACCACTGCCCCCAGGAGTGCCCCCATGCCGGACCGTCCCGAGGTGACCGCCGTCGAGATCGCCCGCCTCGCCGGGGTGGGCCGCGCCGCCGTCAGCAACTGGCGCCGACGCCACCCCGACTTCCCCCGCCCGGTCGGCGGCACCGACAGCAGTCCGGCCTTCGCGCTCGCCGAGGTGGAGGCCTGGCTCCGGTCCCAGGGCAAGATCGCCGAACTGCCGCTGCTGGAACGGGTCTGGCGGCTCGTCGAGACCCTGCGGGACCCGGCCGGACACCCCGCCGGCCCGCTGGTCCAGGCGGGCACCGTCCTGCTGCTGCACCACCGCGCACCGGAACAGTGGGCCGCGCTCGCCGAGCAGCCGGACACCAGGCTCGCCACCGCCCTGCCGCGCGCCCTCGCCGACACCGCCCGCACCGCGCTCGGTCCCGACGGCGCCGACGGCCCCGACAGCCCCGACGGCGCGGGCGGCGTCCACCGGTCCGGGCTGCTCGGCTCCACCGAGCTGGACCTCGCCCGCCTGCTCGCCCGGCTGGCCGCCGACACCGGCCCGGCCGACGCCTTCGAACAACTCCTCACCCGGTACGCCGAGGCCAACACCCGCCAGCTCACCCCCACCCCGCCGGAGGCCGCCGACCTGCTCGCCGCCGTGGCGGGTGACGCCGCCACCGTGCTCGACCCCGCCACCGGCCTCGGCGCGCTGCTGCTCGCCCTGCCGTCCACCACCGACCGCCACGGCCAGGACACCGACCCGGTCACCCTCGCGCTCGCCCGGCTCCGGCTCGCGCTGCGCGCGCCCGCCACCGACCCCGCCCCGCTCCCGATCGACCTCCGCCCCGGCGACGCCCTGCGCGCCGACGCCCACCCCGGGCGCAGCTTCGACGCGGTGCTCTGCCAACCCCCCTACAACGAGCGGGACTGGGGCCACGACGAGCTGCAGTTCGACCGGCGCTGGCCCGGCGGCCTCGTCCCGCCGCGCGGCGAGTCCGAACTCGCCTGGGTGCTGCACTGCCTCGCCCACACCCGGCCCGGCGGGCTCGCGGCCCTGCTGCTCCCGCCCACCGTCGCCGCCCGCCGGGCCGGCCGCCGGGTCCGCGCCGAACTGCTGCGCTCCGGCGCGCTGCGGGCCGTCGTCGCCCTCCCGGCCGGCGCCGCGCCGCCGTACGGGGTGCCGCTCCACCTCTGGGTGCTGCGCGCCCCCCGACCGGGCGACGACTTCCGCCAGGTGCTCATGCTGGACGCCGCCTCCACCTCGCCCGGCTCCGCCGAGGTCGCCGAGGGCGGCCGGGACAAGGTCCGCTGGCCCGAGCTGCACCGCACCGTCCTGGACGCCTGGCGCGCCTTCGACCTCGCCGCCCGCGAGGGACTCCCGCTTCCGGCGGACCGCCCCGGCCGGCACCGGACCGTGGCCGCGATCGACCTGCTCGACGACGAGACCGACCTCTCGCCCGCCCGGCACGTCCCGCCGGCCGCCCCGCTCGGCGGCGCCGCCGGACTCTCCCACCTCGGCGGCCGGCTGACCGAGCTGCTGGCCGGACTCGCCGACCCCGCCACGCTGCTGCCCGGGCCGACGGGCGGAGCGGCGCCGGAGGCGGGCGCGGGCGCGGGCTCGGGACCCGGCTCGGTCGTCACCCTGGGGGAGCTGGTCCGCTCGGGACTCCTGGAGGTGCACTCCTCCGGGGCCGGCGCACCCACCCGGCCGGCCGGCGCCGACCCGACCGGCATCCCGGTGCTGACCGACCACGACCTCGTCACCGGCAGCGCGCCCGGCGCCGTCCTCGACCGGGCCGCCGCGGCCGAGGGCACCCCGCTGACCCGGTCCGGCGACGTGCTCGTCCCCGCCCTCGGTGGCGGCGTCGCCCGCGTGGTCGGTCCGGCCGGTCCGCCCGTCGGCGCGGCCCTCGGCCGCCAACTCCACCTGCTCCG
The DNA here is from genome assembly GCF_042656005.1 of Kitasatospora misakiensis. Lineage (NCBI taxonomy): Bacteria > Bacillati > Actinomycetota > Actinomycetes > Kitasatosporales > Streptomycetaceae > Kitasatospora > Kitasatospora misakiensis. Next base: position 11,308 of record NZ_JBHSOF010000026.1, read on the forward strand.
CCCCGATCCGGCCGCCCTCGACCCGGACTTCCTGGCCGGCCACCTGCGCTCCACGGCCGCCGCCCGGCGGGCCGCCAGCCACGCCTCCACGACCACCCGCCTGGACATCCGCCGGGTTGAACTCCCGCGCCTGCCGATCGCCGAACAGCGCCGCCTCGGCGCCGCCTTCGCCCGGCTCGCCGCCTTCGACGCGACCCTGCAGCAGGCCGCCGCCCTGGGCCGCACCCTCACCCAGGCGGTCACCGACGCCCTCGCCGCCGGCACCGCCGAGCCCCCGTCCGCCCCCTGACGCCCGCACAGGAGGTCGGGCGGGCCGACTTCCTGTGCGGCCGGCCCGGGAATCCGGGCGGGTCCATCCCGCGCCGGTGCGGTGGGATCGGCGCGGGATCGGGCGCAGGATCGGGCGCGGGATCGGGCGCGGGATCGGGCGCGGGATCGGGCGCGACGGAAAGGACTCCGGGCCGACCGGCGCGGGCGGTACGGTGTGCGGGACCGGTTCCGTGATCCGGACGGCCGTCGTCCTCACCCGCTCAGGAGCGCGCATGTCAGGGCAGTACCCCGGGCAGTTCGGCCCACCGCCCGGTGGCGCGCCCACCGGCGGCATACCCGGCACCGCGCCGCAGCCCTACGCCCCGACCATGGCCGTCCCGCCCCGAGGCCCCGGACGACAGGTCGGCCCGTACGGCGTGCTCGGCCGGGTCCTGGTGGTCCTCGCGCCGCTGCTCACCGTCGGCCTGCTCGGCATGGTGCCGTCCCTGCTGCTGGCGATCCGCCGCCGCCGGGCGTACGACATCCTGGGCGCGGTGGTCTTCGCCGGGCTCTTCCTCACCTTCTTCATCTGCATCGGGATCGCCGGCAGCTACCCCAAGGGCGATGCCCCGGTCGCCGACGCGGTCGGCACCACGACGATGGTGCTGATGTGGTTCACCCCGCCGGTGCACTTCCTGCTGATGGACCGCCAGGTGGTCTGGGGCGCCGGCCGGCCGGCCGCTCCCACGGCCGCCTACCCGCCGCCGGCCGGGTACGGCTACCCGTCGCCCGCCACGCCCGCCCAGCCCTACCCGGCGGCCCAGCCGTACGGCGCCACGCAGTCCTACCCGGCGGCGCAGCCGTACGCCCCCGCCCCGTCGTACGGCGCCGCGCAGCCATACAGTGCCGCGCAGCCGTACGGGACCCCGGCCCCGTACCCGCAGGCCGCCCAGCCCCAGCCGCCGGTGCAGCCCCAGCCGTCGGTGGCCCACCCGCCGGTGCAGGCCGGGGGAGCCGGGGCCGGCGGCGCCGGGCCCGCCACCTCCGACGAGCTGCGCGAGCTCGGCGAACTGCTGCGCCGCCAGGCCCGCGAGGACCGCCCGTGACCGTCGCCCGGGTGATCGGCGGTCGCTACCACCTCACCGAGAAGATCGGCCACGGCGGCATGGGCCAGGTCTGGGCCGGCCACGACGAACGGCTCGCCCGGCCGGTCGCCGTCAAACTGCTGCGCACCGACCTCCTCCTCGCCGCCACCGGCGGCACCGACCCCACCACCACCGAGCGGCTCCGGCACGGGGACGACCTGCGCCGCCGCTTCCTCCGCGAGTGCCGCACCACCGCCGCCCTCGACCACCCCGGCCTGGTCACCGTCTTCGACGCCGGCGAGGAGGGCGGCGAGCTGTACCTCGTCATGCAGCGCGTCCCCGGCGTGAGCCTGGCCGACCTGATCGCCGAGGACGCGCCGTTCCCGGTCGAGCGTGCCGTCGCCGTGGCCGCCCAGCTCTGCGCCGCGCTGGCCGCCGTCCACGCGGTGCAGGTCGTCCACCGGGACCTCAAACCCAGCAATGTGATGGTCCGGGAGGACGGCCGGACCGTCCTGCTCGACCTCGGCATCGCCACCGCGCTCGACCCCGAGGCCACCCGCCTCACCCTCACCGGCGTGCCGATCGGCAGCCCCTCCTACATGGCGCCGGAGCAGGCGCTGTCCGCCGCCGTCGACCCGCGCAGCGACCTGTACGCGCTCGGCTGCCTGCTGCACGAGATGCTGGCCGGCGAAGGGCCGTTCCGCGCACCGACCGCGCTGGGACTGCTGCGGCGGCACGTCGACGACCCGCCGGTGCCGCTGCGCGAGCTGCGCCCCGAGGTGCCGGCCGCACTGGAGCGGCTCGTCCTGGACCTGCTCGCCAAACGCCCCGAGGACCGGCCGGCCGACGCCCAGGAGGTGTACGGGCGGCTGCTGCCGCTGCTGCCCGCCGCCGTCTCCACGCCGCAGCCCCGGTACGGGCCGCTGCCCGACCCGGCCCGGCCGTACCGGCATCCGCTCCAGCCTCAGCCCCGTGCGGCCGGCACCGCCCCGGCGGCGCCGCCCCGGGCCGAACCGCCGCCGTTCCTGATGGCCGCCGTGCCGCACCCGGACCCGAACCCGCCGGTGCCGTCCGTGCCGTCGGTGCCACCTGCGCTGGCCGGGGCCGCGGAGGACTTCGCGGCGGCCTGCGCCCGGCTCTCCGACCTGGTCGACGCCGGCCGGCGCGCCGAGGTGCTCGACCTCGCCGCCCGGCTGCTGGCGCGCGGCCGGTCCGAACTCGGCGACGGCGCGGCGCTGGTCCGCACCGTCCGGACCATCTACGCGCGCACGCTCCTCCAGGAGCGGCGCCACCACGAGGCGCTCGCGGAGTACCGGCTGCTCGCCGCCACCGCCGAGGGCGGACCGCACGGCCGACGGGCGCTGGAGCCGCGCTTCCGGGCCGCCGAGTGCCTCGAACAGCTCGGCGGGGGCGCGGAGGCGCTCGCCGAGTACCAGGCCCTGCTCGCGGTGTGGCCGGAGGCCGAACCGGAGCGGCTGCTCGACCTCCGGGAGCGGATCGGCGTGCTGCTGGCCTCGCTGGGCGAGACGGAGGCGGCGTGGTCGTGGCTGCTCCAGCTCCTCTTCGACCGTGAACGCCGCGAGGGCCCGCACCACCCGGCGGTCCGCCGCCTCCGGCAGACCCTCGACACCCTCCAGCCCCACCGCACCACCGCCACCCCCTGGCCCCCGCGCGCCTGACCGTGCCCGCCTGAGCCCGCACGCCCGACCGTGCCCGTCTGAGCCCGTATGACTTTCGACAGATCCGCGGCGCCCGACGAGGTCCGTAGGGTCGGGCGGGTGCGGATGAGAGCGTGGTGGGTGGACCTGGCGCTGCTGGTGGTGGGGGCCGGGGCGGTGTCGCTCTGGTGGGTGCTGCCGGGGATCGCGACGGCGTTCCTGGCCGGCGTGCGGATGGACCGGGCGCGGTCGGCGGTGGTCCTGCTGACGGCCCTGGTCGTGGTGGGGGTGCTGGTGGCCGTGGTCGTCCCGGCCCGGTCGGAGCAGGCGACCTCCGTCGTCTCGGTGCTGGTCTGCGCCGGGATGGGCCCCTGGATGGTGGGCCGGTTCTGGCGGCAGTCGCAGGAGTTGGTGCGCGCCGGCTGGGAGCGGGCCGAGCGGGCCGAGCGCGAGCAGCGGTTGGTGGCCGAGCAGGCCCGGCTGCGCGAACGCGCCCGGATCGCCCAGGACATGCACGACGCGCTCGGCCACGACCTGAGCCTGATCGCCCTGCGGGCCGGTGCGCTGAAGCTGGCGCCCGACCTGGCCCCGCCGCACCGGGAGGCGGTGCAGGAGATCCGGGCGGGCGCGGCGGCGGCCGTCGAACGCCTCGGCGAGGTGATCGGCATCCTGCGGGAGGAGACGGAGCCCCACGCCGCCCCGGGCCCGGCCGACGCGGGTGTTCCCCAACTGGTGGGGGAGGCGGCCGCGGCGGGCCTGGACGTCCGGCTGACCGTCGAGGGGGAGCCGGACGGGCTGCCGCGGGCGGCCGAGCACGCCGCCTACCGGGTGGTCCAGGAGGCGCTGACCAATGCCGCCAAGCACGCCCCGGGCGCGCCGGTCACGGTGCTGGTGGCCTACCCGCCGGGCGGTGGCGCCCGCGTCCGGGTGCGCAACGACGCTCCGCCGGTGGGCCCGTCCCCGGCCCGCGCCGATGCGGGAGCCGTCGCGGCGGGACCGGGCGGCCGGGGCCTGCTCGGTCTGGCCGAGCGGGTCCGGCTGGCCGGCGGCACCTTCCGGTACGGGCCCCGGGCCGAGGGCGCAGGCTTCGAGGTCTGCGCCGACCTGCCGCGCTCCGGCGCCCCGGCCGCCCTGGCGGCGGAGCCGGTCGCGGTGTCGCCGGCCCGCGAACTGCGCCGCGCCCGCCGCCGGGTGGGCCGGATGATGGCGGCGGTCGTGCTGGTGCCGCTCTCCGTCGCGCTGGTGCTGACCGCCGTGCTGCGGGGCTGGGCGATCCACACCGCCGGCCGGTCCGTCCTCGACCCCGCCGACTACGACGCGCTCCGGGTCGGCCAGGACCGGGTCACCGTGCAGCGATTTCTGCCGGAACGTCAGTTTCCGTACCATCCGTCCGTGGGCAACCCGCCACCCGGGGGAGAGGGAGTGACGTGCGAGTACTACGCGATGACGGCCGAGGTGTTCAACGACGACCGTTCCGGGGACGCGTACCGGCTGTGCTTCCGGGGCGAGGTGCTGATCTCCCTGGACGCCCTGATCCAGTGAGCGCGCGATGAGCGCCGGGGAGCGGGGCGACGGGACCCGGATGCCGATCCGGGTGGTGGTCGCGGACGACGAGCCGATGGTGCGCGCCGGGGTGCGCGCCGTGCTCACCACCGACCCGGGCATCGAGATCGTCGCGGAGACCGGGGACGGCCGCGAGGCGGTCGACCTGGTTCGGCGCCACCGGCCGGACGTCGCCGTGCTGGACATCCGGATGCCGGGCACGGACGGCATCACCGCCGCCGCGGAGATCCGCCGGGCGGCCGTCACCACCCCGACCGGAGCGGCTCCGGGAATCCTCATGCTGACCACCTTCGGTGAGGACGACTACATCCTGCGCGCCCTCGGTGGGGGCGCCAACGGGTTCCTGATCAAGTCCGGCGAGCCTGAGGAGCTGATCGCCGGGGTCCGGGCGGTGGCCGACGGGGCCGCCTATCTGTCACCCAAGGTGGCCGCCCGGGTGGTGGCGCACCTCGCCGCCACCCGGTCCGGCGGTCCGGCCGACCGCCGGGCCGCCGCCCAGCGGCAGGTGGCCGGACTGACCGCCCGCGAGCGCGATGTGCTGACGCTGGTCGCCGCCGGGCTGTCCAACGGTCAGATCGCCCGCCGGATCGGCGTGGTGGAGGGCACGGTGAAGGCCCATGTCAGCTCCGTCCTGGCCCGGCTGGGAGTGGCCAACCGGGCGGCCGCCGCCGTGCTCGCCCACGAGGCCGGCCTGGCCGCAGGCCCACTCGGCCGAGACCGGGACTGAACCCCACTCAGCCTCTGAGCCCGAGACAGGCCCTGACGCCGTGCCGGGAGCCGAATCCGCGGCCCGGGGTCGGGCCGAGGCCGTGCCCGGCCCGGGTATGGGGGCGCGAGCGGGCGCCAGCAACAGCGGTCCGAGCAGCCGTACCCGGCCCAGCGCGCCGACCACGGCCGTCGCGGACGGCAGCAGCGCGACGACCACCGCCGCCGTGACCGCCCCGCCCAGCACCGCCCCGGCGGCCACGTCGTGCGGGTAGTGCACCCCGGCGGCCACCCGCAGGGCGGCCGTCCCGAGGCCGACCGGGACGACCAGCCACGCCCACCGGGGCCGCAGCAGCACCAGACCGATGGCCAGGGCGACGGCCAGGGTCGCGTGGTTGCTGGGGAACGACCAGTCGCCCGGTGGCGGGCAGTCGGCGAGTGCGGTGGACGGCAGCCCGGCCAGGGCCCGGCACGGCCGTTCCTCGTCGAGCACCACCTTCAACACCTCGCTCGCCCCGTACGCGAGCACCGTGCCGAGGCCGGTGAGCGCGACACCGGCGACCGCGCCGGCGGCCCGCCGCCCGCGCGCCGTCCACCAGCCGAGCACCAGCAGCAGCCCGAGCACCAGCAGGCCGGCCTCGGTGGCGGGTTCCAGCAGGGCGGCGAGCCGGTGCGGGGCGTCGGCGACCGCCTCGGCGACCCGCCGGTACCCGGTGGCCGACCAGCCGGTGACCGGCCGGCCCGGCCCGGCCGCACCGCCGTGCGCCGGGGCCAGCCACCCGACCGCGCCGCCGCCCGCGCCGAGGAGCACCACCGCGAGGGCCGTTCTGTTCCTGACCGTGTTCGTCATGACACGGACGGTAGGTGCCGGGGCCGGGTCCGGACCCGACCCGAAAGCCAGGGGTCGACCTGGACGATCGTCAGGGTTGACGCGGGTCCCGTGCCGTGCCGCGCGGGCTCGGCCGGGATGGCCCGTTCGGGCGACGGTCCGCACCACCCGGGGCAGCCCGCCCTACGCTCGGGGAATCTCCGCCACCCCCCGGACCGCCCCAGCCACCCCGTCACTCCGGAGAGCCGCCATGCACCGTCGCCGGACCGCCACCACCACCGTCGTCGCCGCCGTCACCGGCCTGCTGCTCGCCGCCCCGGGGCTCGCCGGATGCGCCGGCGACCCGCTGACGGCGGGGACGGCGGCCGTGCTGGACGGCCGGCGGATCCCGGTGGACGCCGTGCAGGCCAGGGTGGCCGCGCTGCGGCACACGCCGGGCGGCGTGTCGGCGGACGCCCGGTGGGAGGCGGACGGCCCGGTCCGGCGGGCGGTCACGGATCTGGTGCTCGACGCGGTGGTGGCCCGCGCGGTCGCGGACCGGGGGCCGGCGGTCGCCCCTGCCGAGGTGGCGACCGCCCGGGTGGAGGAGGAGCGGCGCCACGGCGGTGCCGGGCGGCTGGCCCGGGCCCTGGCGGCGCGGGGCGTCCCGGCCGAGGCGATCGACGACCGCCTCGGGCGCGAGCTGGGGATCCGCCGGCTCGCCGCCGCGGCCGGAGCGGACGCCGACACCCCCGCGGGCGACGCCGCCGTGCGCCGGATCCTGGCCGCCACGGCCGACGCGCTCCACCTGCGCGTCAACCCCCGCTACGGCAGCTGGGACCCGGAGCACGCCACCCTCGCCCCGGCCGCCCGCCCCTGGCTCACCGGCTGACGCCGTCCGCCACACCGAAGGCCGCCCGCCGTACCGAAGGCGCCCACGGGTGGAGCGCCCACACCCGGAACCCCGGACCCGTACTCGGGAACAGTCCCGGCGCCCACCCACGCGGGGAGGCAAGCCCCCGGGCGGGGGCGCGGGACGGGCGGGTAGGTTCGAGGGGTGACGACGAATCCTCCGGGCGCGAAGCTGATCCTCCTCATCACGACCCACCGGGTGGCCCCCGGCCTGCTGTCCTGGCCCGCCTGGGAGGCACTGCGGTCGGCCGGGCGGGTGCTCGCCGGCGGCGCCGACCACCCGCAGCTGCCCGCCGTGCGGCAGGCGGGCGTCGAGGTGGAGATCGTGGCGCCCGGCTCCGCCCCCGCGCTCGCCCGCCTGCTGACCGGATCCCCCGCCGACGCCGGCGCCGCCGACACCGCCGACGCCGCCGACACCACTGACGCCGGTCCGACGGTCTGGCTGGGCGGCCCGGACGGCGACCCGGGGCTGACCGACGCGCTGGCCCGCCTCGCGGTCGAGCACGCCGGCGAGGTGCCGGAGATCGAGGTGCTGCCGGGCTCCTACGACCTGCCCGGCGCGCGCCTGCTGGACCTGGTCTCCGTGATGGACCGCCTCCGCTCGCCGGGCGGCTGCCCGTGGGACGCCGAGCAGACCCACGCCAGCCTGGTGAAGTACCTGGTCGAGGAGGCCTACGAGCTGGTCGAGGCGATCGAGGAGGGGGACCGCGCCACGCTCCGGGAGGAGCTGGGCGACGTCCTGCTCCAGGTCTTCTTCCACTCCCGGATCGCCGAGGAGCACCCCACCGGGGCCTTCTCGATCGACGACGTGGCGGGCGACATCGTCGAGAAGCTGATGTACCGGCACCCGCACGTGTTCGGGGACACCGAGGCGAGCGGCACGGCCGAGGTGGAGGCCAACTGGGAGGCGCTCAAGGCGGCCGAGAAGTCGGAGCGCGAGTCGGTGCTGGACGGCGTGCCGGCCGGGCTGCCCTCGCTCGCGTACGCGGCGAAGCTGGTCTCGCGGGTGCGCCGGGCCGGGTTCACCGGGGTGCCGGACGAGCCGTACGAGCTGCCCGCCGCGCTCACGGCGGAGTCGGCGGGCCGGTTGCTGCTCGCGGTGGCGCAGCGCGCGCACGACGCCGGGATCGACGTGGACGCCGCGCTGCGGGCGGCGGCGCGGGGGTACCGCGACGCGGTGCGCGCCGCCGAGGGCCTGAAGCCCGCCGAGCCGGCGGAGGAGCCCGAGCCGACGGAGGAGCCCGAGTAGACCGCGGAGCGCGAGTAGACAGCGGAGCCCGAGCAGGCCGAGGAGCTCCAGCAGCCGAGGAGTTCCAGCAGGCGGGCCCGGCCCCGGGCCCGCCGAACCGTCCTCAGGCCGCGGCGACCTCCTCCACCGGACGGCGCTGCGGCGGGACGACCTCGCCGATCGCCTCGCCGACCAGGGCGACGAGTTCGGCGAGCCGCTCCAGGTCGAGGTGGTCGGGGAGTTCGGAGAGGGAGACGATCCGCTCGCCGCCCGGCCCGGCCACGCAGAACAGGTCGATCGGTCCGAGGTGCTTCTCGGCGGTGTCGACCAGGGCGGCGACGTCGCTGGGGCGGCGGACGTCACCGCCCACGCCGACGACCCGGCAGCCCGGGCGGTCGAGTTCGGTGGCGAGGTCCTCGGCGACCCCGCTCCGCTGGTCGGCGATCAGCATCCCGGCGGCTCCCGCCGCGGTGAACCGGCGAGCGAGGTCCGCCCCCGACCCGCCGTCGAGTACCGCGACGATGACCGCACCGGTGACCCGCATGGCCCTGCTCCTCCCTGTGGGCGGCTCCGCACCGGCGCCCACGGACATCTTGCGGAGGATCGTAGGCACGACCTGACCCTCCGCAACAGGAATTACCCCTCAGGTGACCAGGCTCACGCCTCCCGTTCCCCACGATCACCGGACGGTGTGAACGAGGCGCGACCGACACCACCCAAAACGCGACCGACACCACCCGGAACGCGACCGACACCACCCAAAATGCGACCGCCCGCGCACTGCCCCCGCGCCCACGGTGCGGTGGCCCGGACCCGCCCGGGATACCGTCGACCCATGCCAGCTCAGCCCGCCTCCGCCCGTCCGCCCCTGTTCACCTGGGAGTTCGCCGCCGACCCCTACCCGGCGTACGCGTGGCTGCGCGAGCACGAGCCGGTGCACCGGACCACCCTGCCGAGCGGGGTGGAGGCCTGGCTGGTCACCCGGTACGCGGACGCCCGGCAGGCGCTCGCGGACAGCCGCCTCTCCAAGAACCCGGTGCACCACAGCGAGCAGGCCCACCGCACCGGCCGGGTCGGGATCCCGGGCGAGCGCCAGGCCGACCTCATGACGCACCTGCTGAACATCGACCCGCCGGACCACACCCGGCTGCGCCGCCTGGTGTCGAAGGCGTTCACCCCGCGCCGGGTGGCGGCCTTCGAGCCGCGGGTGCAGCAACTGACCGACCGGCTGATCGACGGCTTCGCGGCCCGCGGGTCCGCCGACCTCATCCACGAGTTCGCCTTCCCGCTCCCCATCTACGCGATCTGCGACCTGCTCGGCGTACCGGCCGAGGACCAGGACGACTTCCGGGACTGGGCCGGGATGATGATCCGACACGGCGGCGGCCAGCGCGGCGGCGTGGGGCGGGCGGTGAAGCGGATGCGCGCCTACCTGGCGGAGCTGATCCACCGCAAGCGCGCCGACCTCGGCGACGACCTGATCTCGGGGCTGATCCGGGCCAGTGACCACGGCGAGCACCTCACCGAGAACGAGGCCGCGGCGATGGCCTTCATCCTGCTCTTCGCCGGCTTCGAGACGACGGTCAACCTGATCGGCAACGGCGTGTACGCGCTGCTGCGCAACCCGGGGCAGCGAGCCCTGCTCCAGGAGTCGATCGGGCGCGGCGAGAGCGCGCTGCTGGAGACCGGGATCGAGGAACTCCTGCGCTACGACGGCCCGGTGGAGCTGGCCACCTGGCGGTTCGCGACCAGTCCGCTGACCATCGGTGGGGTGGAGATCCCGGTCGGCGACCCGGTGCTGGTGGTGCTGGCGGCGGCGGACCGGGACCCGGCGCGGTTCGCGGACGAGAACACCCTGGACCTCGCCCGGACGGACAACCCGCACCTGGGCTTCGGGCACGGCATCCACTACTGCATCGGCGCTCCGCTGGCGCGGTTGGAGGGGCGGGCCGCGCTGACCACGCTGCTGTCCCGGCTGCCGGACCTCCGGCTCGCCGCGGACCCGGAGGAACTGCGTTGGCGCGGTGGTCTGATCATGCGCGGGCTTCGTGAACTTCCGGTGGAATTCACGCCCGAAAGGACAGCGGACGCAACCTTTTCGAACCCCTCGCCGGTCAACTGACGGGGACTCGACGGCTGCTCCCGACACGCTGACGCGCAGTCTCCGAAGGCCGGTCCGTAGGGGTCTGAATCACCATCAACCCGGGCATACCGCTTCGGTTGGTGGACAATCCATCATGGGACGTGATTTCCATGTGATATCGGCGATATGAGCTTGTGATTGCTCTGAAGATCTGTCTACTCTCCGGGGAGCTCGCGGAAGCGAGTCCCGTGCGCGGAACGCCGAGTCCTGCCCGCCGTGTCACCGGAAACCGACCAGAACCCTGGGCAGGGGCGGGGGAACCAGGTCTTTGCGCCGTCTCCCACGGCTAGGGGTGAAGCCGCCTCAGCGCGGCCGGGCCACCTCCCGGTCCGAACCCGACAGCTCACCTCGCAGGCGTGCGGAGAGGGACCTTTCATGCTGTTCGTTGGAACCGGTCGTCACCGTCGCCGCACCCAGACCGAGAAGGCCATCGCCGTCGCCGGGGTCGCCGGCGTCGGACTGGCGATGCCGATCCTCACCGCCACCGGCGCCTCGGCCGCCCCGGCCTCCACCTGGGACGCGGTCGCCCAGTGTGAGAGCGGCGGCAACTGGAGCATCAACACCGGCAACGGCTTCTACGGCGGGCTGCAGTTCACCTCCGGCACCTGGAAGGCGTTCGGCGGCACCGCCTACGCGCCGCAGGCCAACCAGGCCTCGAAGGCGGCGCAGATCTCCGTCGCCGAGAAGGTGCTGGCCTCGCAGGGGCCGGGCGCCTGGCCGGTCTGCTCCAAGAAGGCGGGCCTGAGCAAGGGCGGCGCCCCGGCGGCGGTCGACACCTCGACGGACGCCGCGCCGGCCGCCCAGCAGCAGCAGGCACAGCCGCAGCAGCAGGCCCCGAAGCCCGCCGGGCCGAAGCACGCCGCCCCCAAGTCGCAGGCCCAGCAGGCCCCGCAGGCCACACAGGCCCAGCCGCAGCAGCAGCAGGCCGGCCACGGCTACACCGTCCGCGCCGGTGACACCCTCGCCGGGATCGCCACCACCCAGGGCGTCCAGGGCGGTTGGCAGGCCCTGTACGACGGCAACCGCGGCACCGTCGGCGGCGACCCGGACCTGATCGTCCCGGGCCAGGTCCTCGCCCTCGGCTGACGTCCGGCCCGCCGCGGTGCCCGCGCGCCGGCCCCGGCCGCGCGCGAGCACCCGGCGGACCGCACGGCAGCAGACCACACCGAACCGCACCGGACGGCGCCCGTCCGGATCCGATCGATTCCGCCCGCTTCGTCCACATCCGGGCGTCCCCGGGCGGGCAACCAGGTGAACTACCGGTGCGTAGCACGGCCACACGCTGAGACGGAGTCGAGGTGGACGTGGCCCGGACAGCGCGTGCGGTTAGGCTCTGGTCGTAACGACTCCGCAATCGTCCGGCCGACCGCACCCACCTTCGGCCGAACCTGCTTCCGCTAGGAGATGCCTCGTGCCGTCCATCGATGTCGTCGTAGCCCGTGAGATTCTCGATTCGCGAGGCAACCCCACGGTCGAGGTAGAGGTCGGCCTCGACGACGGCAGCACCGGCCGTGCCGCTGTCCCGTCGGGTGCCTCCACCGGTGCCTTCGAGGCCCTGGAGCTTCGCGACGGCGACAAGAACCGCTACTTCGGCAAGGGTGTCGAGAAGGCCGTCCTGGCCGTCATCGAGCAGATCGGCCCCGAGCTGGTCGGCTACGACGCCACCGAGCAGCGCCTGATCGACCAGGCCATGCTCGACCTGGACGCCACCCCGGACAAGTCCTCGCTCGGCGCCAACGCCATCCTGGGCGTCTCGCTGGCCGTCGCGCACGCCGCCTCCGAGGCCAGCGACCTGCCGCTGTTCCGCTACCTGGGCGGCCCGAACGCGCACGTCCTGCCCGTCCCGATGATGAACATCCTCAACGGCGGTTCGCACGCGGACTCCAACGTCGACATCCAGGAGTTCATGATCGCGCCGATCGGCGCGGAGTCCTTCTCCGAGGCCGTCCGCTGGGGCGTCGAGGTCTACCACACGCTCAAGGGCGTGCTGAAGGAGCGCGGCCTGTCCACCGGTCTGGGCGACGAGGGCGGCTTCGCCCCGAACCTGGACTCCAACCGCGAGGCCCTCGACCTCATCGTCGAGGCCATCCAGAAGGCCGGCTACGTGCCGGGCAAGGACATCGCGCTGGCCCTGGACGTCGCCGCCTCCGAGTTCTTCGAGGACGGCGCCTACCAGTTCGAGGGCAAGGGCCTCACCTCGGCCGAGCTCATCGAGTACTACGCCGGCCTGGTCGCCGCCTACCCGCTGGTCTCCATCGAGGACCCGCTGGACGAGTCGGACTGGGACGGCTGGAAGGCGATGACCGACAAGCTGGGCGACAAGGTCCAGCTGGTCGGCGACGACCTGTTCGTCACCAACCCGGCCCGCCTGGCCCGCGGCATCGAGACCGGCACCGCCAACGCGCTGCTGGTGAAGGTCAACCAGATCGGTTCGCTGACCGAGACCCTGGACGCCGTCGAGCTGGCCCAGCGCAACGGCTACCGCTGCATGATGTCCCACCGCTCCGGCGAGACCGAGGACGTCACCATCGCCGACCTGGCCGTCGCCACCAACTGCGGCCAGATCAAGACCGGTGCCCCGGCCCGCTCCGAGCGCGTCGCCAAGTACAACCAGCTGCTGCGCATCGAGGAGATCCTCGACGACGCCGCCGAGTACGCCGGCCGCGGCGCCTTCCCGCGGTTCAAGCACGAGGGCTGAGCCCGACCGACGGCGCCCGGCCGGCCGTGCCGGGCGCCCGGTAGCGCACGCCTGACCGGTGCCCCGCCGTTCACCCCGTAGGGTGGACGGCGGGGCACCGTCGCGACCAGGAGGGGACACCGGAGATGGCAGGCTGGAGGATCCCGGGCTTGGCGGCCCGGCCTCGGTTCACGAGCCGGGCTACCGTCCTGGTCCTCGTGCTCTGCTCACTGGTGGCGATCCTGGCCTATCCGACCCGGCAGTTCATCTCGCAGCGCTCCGAGATCTCGGCGCAGCGCGCCCGGGCCGAGCACGCCCGGCAGCAGGTCGAACAGCTGCGCCGGGAGAAGGCCCGCTGGCAGGACCCGGAGTACGTCAAGGCGCAGGCCAGGACCAGGCTGCACTACGCGATGCCGGGGGAGACCCCGTACATCGCGGTGGACCCGACGGCCCAGGATCCGGCGAAGTCCACGCTGGGCGCGCCGCCGCCCGCGCAGGGCCCGGGTGCCGGGCCGGTCAAGGCCGCCCGGCCCTGGTACGCCAGCATCTGGGACTCCGTGGACGCCGCCGCCGCTCCCGTGCCCGCCGCCGCTCCCGTGCCCGCCGCCGCTCCGGTGCCCCCCACCGCTCCCGCGGCCCCCGCCGCCCCGGCGCAGTCCGCCCCTTCCTCACCACCCGCCCCCGCCCCCGCTGGAGACAGCTCCTCCCATGACCACTGAGAACCACCCCACCGTCTCCGACGAGGACGTCGCGGCCATCGCCGCGCAGCTCGGCCGGGTCCCCCGCGGCCTGCGCGGCGTGGCCCACCGCTGCCCGTGCGGCAACCCGGACGTCGTGGAGACGGCCCCCCGGCTGCCGGACGGCACGCCGTTCCCGACGCTCTACTACCTGACCTGCCCCAAGGCCGCCTCGCTGATCGGCACCCTGGAGGCGGACGGCGTGATGAAGGAGCAGACCGCCCGGCTCGCCGAGGATCCGGAGCTGGCCGCGGCCTACCAGAAGGCGCACGAGGACTACATCGCGCGCCGCGACGCCATCGAGGTGCTGGAGGGCTTCCCGAGCGCCGGCGGCATGCCGGACCGGGTCAAGTGCCTGCACGTGCTGGTCGGCCACTCGCTGGCGGCCGGCGAGGGCGTCAACCCGCTCGGCGACGAGGCGATCGGCATGCTGGAGGACTGGTGGGCCAAGGGCCCGTGCGTGTCCGCCGCCGAGGTCGAGGCCGCCGGTGAGCGGGTGCTCCGCAACCGGGCCAAGGAGCAGGACCACGAGGCCGTGATCGCGGCCAAGGAGCAGAAGACCGCCGAGCGGGCCGCCAAGCGGGCGGCCCGGGAGCCGGACGAGGCTGGGGAGGCCGAGGCATGAGCACCACCCGGGTGGCCGCGATCGACTGCGGGACCAACTCGATCCGGCTGCTGGTCGCGGACCTCGACCCGGAGACCGGGGCGATCACCGACCTCGACCGGCGGATGATCATCAACCGGCTGGGCCAGGGCGTGGACCGGACCGGCCGGCTGCACCCGGACGCGCTGGAGCGCACCTTCGCGGCCTGCAAGGAGTACGCCGAGGTGATCTCCGGTTTCGGGGTGGGGCCGGAGCGGATCCGCTTCGTCGCCACCAGCGCCTCCCGGGACGCCGAGAACAGCGCCGAGTACGTCGACGGCGTACGGGCGGCCCTGGGTGTCGAGCCGGTGGTGGTCAGCGGCGAGGAGGAGGCGCACCTCTCCTTCGTGGGTGCCACCAAGGAGCTGACCGGGGGCCGGTTCGCCGCCCCGTACCTGGTCTTCGACCTGGGCGGCGGCTCGACCGAGTTCGTGCTCGGGGCCGAGGACGTCCGGGCCGCCCGCTCGGTGGACATCGGCTGCGTCCGGCTGACCGAGCGGCACTTCGACGGTGCCGAGCTGCCCTCGGAGGCGCAGATCACCGAGGCGCGGGCGCATGTGCGGGCGGAGCTGGACCGGGCCGAGGAGGTCGTCCCGCTGACCGGCGCGGCGACCCTGGTCGGCCTGGCCGGGACGGTCACCACCATCTCGGCGATCGCCCAGGACCTGCCGCGGTACGACTCCGAGGCGATCCACCACTCCCGGATCTCCCGCGAGCGGGTCGCCGAGATCACCGACCGGCTGCTGCACGCCACCCACGCGGAGCGGGCGGCGATCCCGTCGATGCACCCGGGCCGGGTGGACGTGATCGCGGCGGGCGCGCTGGAGCTGCTGGAGATCATGGAGCGGACGGGCGCCGCCGAGGTGGTCGTCAGCGAGCACGACATCCTGGACGGCATCGCCTGGAGTATCGCCCGCTGACCAGGCACGGGGCTTACTTCCCCGGCCCCGGAGGCCCGTCCTGGGTCCCGGGGCCGGGGCGCGCCCGGGGCGCTGCGGAAAAGTTCGTGAATTTCTTCACATGAGGATCCGCTCTTTCGGTGGGCCGGGCGGTCCGGTCCGTCCGATTTGTGAGACCGAAGGCTCGCTGGGCGTGATAACCGCTGGATCGCAGGTTTCGGTTCGTCAGAGGTTTGAAAATCGGAATCCTGTGCGGGAACCGGGCCCCGCCACGGATCGTTGCTGCTCAGCGGGGCCGTTCGTACGGGCGTGCTCACCGGGGGGTCGCCATGGCCGTGAGGTGTCCGGTGAGGGGCCGAAACGGGGGCGCGAAGTGTAGCAGAGGGGGTCCAGACGCTTGTGAGCGGGCTCACGAAGGCTGCTCCGGACGGTGCTGGATACTTTCGGATATGAGCACCACGGAGCGTCCTCGCATCCTCATTGTCGGCGGTGGTTACGTCGGCCTGTATGCCGCGATGCGCATCCTCAAGAAGATGCGCTACGGCGAAGCGACCGTCACGGTCGTGGACCCGCGGTCGTACATGACGTACCTGCCCTTCCTCCCCGAGGCGGCCGGCGGCAACGTCGCGCCCCGCAACCTCGTCGCGCCCCTGCGCACCGCGCTGAAGAACGCGGAGGTGCTCACCGGTGCGGTCACCGGTGTGGACCACGAGCGCAAGATCGCCACGATCCAGCCCTCGGCGGGCGACTCGTACGAGCTGCCCTTCGACTACCTGGTCGTCGCGACCGGTTCGGTCTCCCGGACCTTCCCGATCCCCGGTCTGGCCGAGCACGGCATCGGCATGAAGACCGTGGAGGAGGCCATCGCCCTCCGCAACCACGTCATGGCGCAGCTGGACAAGGCCGAGTCCACCACGGACGAGGCGGTCCGCAGCAAGGCGCTGACCTTCGTCATCATCGGCGGCGGCTTCGCCGGCGTCGAGACGATCGCCGAGATCGAGGACATGGCGCGCGACGCCGCCAAGATCTACAAGACCGTCAGCCGTGACGACATGCGCTTCGTCGTGGTCGAGGCCGCCAACCGGATCCTCCCGGAGATGGGCCCGGACCTCGGTCTGTGGACCAAGGAGAAGCTGGAAGAGCGCAACATCGAGGTCTACATCGAGACCTCGATGGACTCCTGCCTCGACGGCCACGTCGTGCTGAAGAACGGCATGGAGATGGACGCCTCCACCATCGTGTGGACGGCCGGCGTGAAGCCGAACCCGGTGCTGGCCCAGTTCGGCCTGCCGCTGGGCCCGCGCGGCCACGTCGACACCGCGCCGACCCTCCAGGTCCAGGGCTTCGACTACGTCTGGTCCGCCGGCGACAACGCCCAGGTGCCGGACCTCGCCGCCGGCGAGGGCGCCTGGTGCCCGCCGAACGCCCAGCACGCCGTCCGCCAGGCCGCCGTCCTCGGCGACAACGTGATCTCCGGCATGCGCGGCTTCCCGCAGCAGGAGTACAAGCACAAGAACCTGGGTGCGGTCGCCGGCCTCGGCCTGCACAAGGGTGTGGCGATCCTCTTCGGCAAGTACAAGCTGAAGGGCCGCCCCGCCTGGTGGTTCCACCGCCTGTACCACGGCGCCATGGTCCCCACCTTCAACCGCAAGGTGCGCGTCTTCACCGACTGGACCCTCGCGGTCTTCCTGAAGCGCGAGATGGTCGGCCTCTCCCAGATGGAGAACCCGTACCAGCCGATCCAGGAAGTCACGGCGCCCACGCAGCGGCCCGCCGTCGAGGCCGCGAAGCCGGCCGCCGACAACGCGAAGCCGGCCGACAAGGAGCTCGCCGCCAGCAAGTAAGCGACCAGGGTCCCGGTGTGGGAGCACCGGGCATGCGTCGGAGGCCCTCCGCCCGGCAGCGTTGCCGGACCACGACCTCCGTGGTGCTCAGCCGGCTGTGCGAGTCGGGCGGAGTACAGAAGTACGAGAAGTGCGAGAAGTACGAGAACGCCCCTGCCGAAACCCTCCGGCAGGGGCGTTCTGGTGTGTGCGGGTGATCAGTCGGTCTTGATGCTGTCCAGGATGTCCAGCTTGGCGGCCCGGCGGGCCGGCCAGAAGGCGGCCACCATACCGACCAGGCCGGCCAGGGCCAGGAAGAGCAGCAGCTGGCCGAACGGCAGCACCGTGGTCAGGCCGTTCAGGCTGGACTTGAGGGTGCCGTTGATCGCCCAGGCCATGAAGCAGCCGAGCAGGAGACCGATGCCGGCGCCGAACACCGAGATCACCACGGACTCCAGGCGGACCATCCGCTTGATGCCGGAGCGGTCCAGGCCGATCGCCCGCAGCATGCCGATCTCGCGCTTGCGCTCGAAGACCGACATCGCCAGGGTGTTGATCACGCCGAGGATCGCGACGACCACCGACATCGCCAGCAGGCCGTACATGATGTTCAGCGCGAAGGTGATGTTCTGGCTGAAGTTGTCCCGGACGTCCTGGCGCGACTGCACCTCGATCACCGGGTTGGCGCCGGTGGCGTCCTTGAGCGCCTTCTTCAGCGCGTCGGTCTCCCCGTCGGTGCCCTTGACCAGGACGCGCTCCACGTACGGCTGGGGGTTGTGCTTGAGGATCTCGCCGTTGGCCAGCAGGGCCGAGCCCAGCATGCCGCCGCTCTCGTAGACGCCGCCGACGGTCAGCGTGCCCTTGGCGGCGCCGGGGTAGGCGACCTCGACGGTCGAGCCGGTGGTGACACCGAGCTTCTTCGCGAGCTCCTCGTCGATCAGCAGTTGGCCCTGGGCGGCCGAGGCGAGCGAGCCGCTCTTCATGGTCACCGAGACCAGTTTGTCGAGGCTGTCCGCGTTCAAGCCGGAGATGCTCCGGGTCCTGCCGTTGAGCTCCCAGGAGACCTGGGTCATCGGCGAGGAGGCGGCCACCCCGGCGGCCTTGGCGACCTCGGCCGGGACGGTGTCCGACAGGCTCATGTTGTTCGCCGTGGCGACCACGTAGTCGGCCCGCATCGTGCTGGTGATGGCCCGGTCGACGGTGTCGGTGACCGAGGCGCCGATCACGGTCAGACCGCTGACCAGGGTCAGGCCGATGGTGAGCGCGGCGGCGGTGGCGGCGGTGCGGCGCGGGTTGCGCACCGCGTTCTGCCGGGCCAGCTTGCCGGGCGTGCCGAACAGCCTGCCGAGGACCGGCCCGACCAGGGCGATCACCGGCCGGGAGAGCAGGGGCAGCAGGACGAAGACGCCCAGGATGGCGAGCAGCGCGCCGAGCGCCACCGGCATCCGGCCGTCCGCGTTGCCCTTGGCGGCGCCGAAGGCGATCAGGGCGATGCCGCCGGCGGCCAGCACCGAGCCGATCACGTTCCGGACCACCAGGGACTTCTGACTGGCCGGCTGGTCACCGCTGCTCATCGCGGCGACCGGGGCGATCCGGGCGGCGCGGACGGCGGGAAGCAGGGCGGAGAGCACCGTCACCAGGACGCCGACCACCAGGGTGACCACCACGGTCGTCGGCTTGATCACCAGCGCGCCGGTCGGCAGGCCGTCGTTCAGCGAGGCGATCAGGGACTGCAGCCCGGCGCCGATGCCGAGGCCGGCGACCAGGCCGGCCGAGGCCGCGAGGGTGCCGATGACGAAGGCCTCGATCAGCACCGAGCGGGTCACCTGCTTGCGGCTGGCGCCGATCGCCCGGAGCAGGGCCAGCTCCTTGGTGCGCTGGGCGATCAGCATGGTGAAGGTGTTGGCGATGATGAAGATGCCGACGAAGAGCGAGATCCCGGCGAACGCGAGCAGCATGGTGCGCATGCTCTCGGTCTCGCGGGTGATCATCCGCTCCTCCTCCGCCTTCAGGTCGGCGCCGGTGCGGGTCTCGATCCGCTGCTCCGGCCGGAGCTTCTGGTTCACCTCGGCGAGCAGGGCGTCCTGGCCGGTGCCGGGCTTGGCGGTGAGCACGATGCTGCTGTAGCGGCCGGGCTCCAGCAGCAGCTGCTGGGCGGTCGCGCGGTCGAACAGGGTGAGCGAGCCGCCGCTGTTCACCACCGGGTCGTCGCTGGTGAAGACACCGGTGAGCTTCGCCTCGACGACGGGGCCGTTGGCGGCGACCCGGACGGTGTCGCCGACCTTGTAGCCGCCCTTCTCGGCGGTCTTCCGGTCGAGGGCGATCTCCTTGCCGGTCTTCGGGCCCTGACCCTCGACCATCGGGTAGCGGGGGTCCTTGCCGTCCGGGCCGGGCGCGAAGTTGACGCCCCGGGCCGTCCAGGACTGGCCGATCAGATTGCCGCTCCGGTCGGCGACGCCGGTGAAGCCGCTGACCACGCCGCGGGCGCTCGCGGTGCCGGGCAGCGCGGCGAGCTGCTGGACGGTGGCGTCGGTCAGGGTGACCGGGCTCTTCTCGCTCTGCTCCCGGAGCGACGCGGAGGCGCCGGCGGCGTGGTCGACGACCTGCACCGACACGTCGGAGTAGCTCTTGGAGTTGTTCTCCCGCATGGCCTTGGCGAAGGTGTCGGAGAAGACCATGGTGCCGGCCACGAAAGCGGTGCCCAGCATGACGGCCAGAGCCGTCATCAGCAGTCGGCCCTTGTGGGCCAGCACATTGCGCAGTGCGGTGCGATACATGGGGTGTCCTGGGGTCCTGGATCTGCGAGGGGACGGGCGGGCCTGCTCGGGGCGGGCGCGGTGGGTCAGCCGGCGCGGTGGGTCAGCTGGTGCGGCCCTTGGCGTCGAAGCGGCGCATGCGGTCCAGGACGGTGTCGGCGGTGGGGTGGGTGAGCTCGTCGACGATGCGGCCGTCGGCGAGGAAGACGACGCGGTCGGCGTAGGCGGCGGCGACGGGGTCGTGGGTGACCATGACGACGGTCTGGCCGAGTTCGCGGACGGAGTTGCGCAGGAAGGAGAGGATCTCGGCGCCGGAGCGGGAGTCGAGGTTGCCGGTGGGCTCGTCGGCGAAGATGATGTCGGGCTTGCCGGCGAGGGCGCGGGCGCAGGCGACGCGCTGCTGCTGGCCGCCGGAGAGCTGGCTGGGGCGGTGGGTGAGCCGGCCGGAGAGGCCGACGGTCTCGACGACGCGGTCGAGCCAGGCCTTGTCGGCCTTGCGGCCGGCGATGTCCATGGGGAGGGTGATGTTCTCCAGGGCGGTGAGCGTCGGCAGCAGGTTGAAGGCCTGGAAGATGAAGCCGATGTGGTCGCGGCGCAGCTGGGTGAGCTGCTTGTCCTTGAGGCCGACGAGCTCGGTGTCGCCGATGGTGGAGGAGCCGGAGCTGACGGTGTCGAGGCCGGCCATGCAGTGCATGAGGGTGGACTTGCCGGAGCCGGACGGGCCCATGATGGCGGTGAACTCACCCTGGGGGAAGGTGACGCTGACGTTGTCCAGGGCGACGACGCGGGTCTCGCCCTCCCCGTAGACCTTGTTCAGGCCGGTGGCGCGGGCGGCCGCCCGGCCGGTGCGGACGGCGGTTGCGGTCGACGTGGTCACGGGGTGCTCCTCGGGTCGCGGGCATGGCGGGCCGGGCCGTACGGCGCCGGATCGGGTGGGCGGCCGGGCCCTCGCAGGGCTGTCCGGCCGTACCTCCATGCTCCGTCGGGTGATCATGGTTTCTCGTCGCTCCGCCGGACGGTTGGCCTGACCACCGCTGGGCGTACGCCCAGGTGACGCCCCTCCTCCTGCGGTATGACACGACCCCTGAGGGGAGCGCCGGTGGCCGGATCGAGCGGGTCGGGTGGCCAAATCACGGACTGTTCGTCAGATGGCAAGGAAACATGACAACTTCCCCGCCTCGGAACATGCGAAAGAGGAGGCCGGGCGACTAGGCTCAGGGGAGGCCCAAGCGGGGGCGGAGCAGTGCTCTCCGTTCCGTCGGCGGGGCCGGTTCGCAGGACGCCCAGATGGTGGAACGCAGACACGGGCAGCTTAAAACTGCTTGGCCGCAAGGCCGTGCCGGTTCGAGTCCGGCTCTGGGCACAAACCCCCGCGGGGACGCCGACCGGCGTCCCCGCCGGACGTCAGTGGCCGAATCCTTCTCGCGGCGGATGCCCATTTTTTTGCCAAGCCATTACCCTTGTGGTTCGGGCGGTGCAGTGCCGCCACGGAGGGAATGAGCAATGAGAAGCAGCAACCCGGTCTTCTCGCGGGAGGGGTCCTTCACCCGCGAGTCCGGCTACGCGGGTTTCGGCACCACCCGGACCCCGCAGGCCGGGAGCCCGTACGCGGGCAACCCCTACGGCAACAACCCGTACGGCAACAACCCGTACGCCGACAACCCCTACGGCCAGCAGCCCCAGGGGCAGCCGTCGCTGACCGACGAGCAGCTCGGCGCGATGTACGACGCCCCGTCCGCCGGTCCGCTGGCGACGGGTCGGATGACGCTCGACGACGTGGTCGCGCGCACCGCGATGACGCTGCTCACCCTGGTCGCCGCCGGCGGCCTCGCCTGGTTCGCGCTGCCGGACCGGAACCTCGGCCTTGCCCTCGGCGCCTCGCTGGTCGCCATGGTGCTCGGCGTGGTGATCTCCTACAGGCGGAGCGTCAGCCCGGCGCTGATCCTGCTCTACGCGGGCCTTGAGGGCTTCGCGCTCGGTGCGATCACCAAGATGTTCAACACCATCTGGCCGGGGATCGCCGTCCAGGCGGTGCTGGGTACCGCGGCGGTCTTCGCGGCGATGCTGATCGCCTACAAGACCGGCCGGATCAGGGTCACCCCGCGCTACACCCGGATCGGCATCGCGATCGGCATGGGCTTCGTGCTGCTGATGCTGGTCAACCTGGTCGCCTCGCTGGTCTTCGGCGCCGACATGGGGCTGCGCTCCGGCCCGCTGGGCATCGTGGTCGGCCTGATCGGCATCGGTCTCGGCGCGTTCTTCCTCTCGCTGGACTTCGCGGCCATCGAGGAGGCCATCGCGCACGGCGCGCCGCAGCAGGAGTCCTGGCGGGCCGCCTTCGGGCTCACCCTGTCGCTGGTCTGGATCTACGTCGAGATGCTGCGGCTGATCGCGATCCTGCGCGGCGACGACTGATCCCGCCGTCCCCCCCCGCGCGCCCTCGGCGCGCACCACTGCCGCCGGGCCCCGGAGCATCCGCTCCGGGGCCCGGCGGCTTTTGGGTGCCGTCCGGCCCGGTCCCCGGTGGCCCGTATGCTCGCGGCATGCCCGAGACGTCCGATCCGAAGACCCTGGCCGAGGCGGTCGACGCCCTGGCCGACCGGTTCCGCTCGATGCCGCAGAGCCGGCTGCTCGGCGCCGTCCCCGGCCACTCCTCGCGGGCCGCGGCCGGGCTGGAGCTGGCCCGCTGGCTGGCGGCCGCGGCGCAGGCCGCCGAGGCGGCCCGGGCGGACGGCGGACCGGACGGCGGGGCGGTCGGCGGAGCGCCGCGCGAGCTGCCGGAGGCCGGGGCGTTCGCGGTCGGCGACCAGCTCGCGGTGGTCGGGCACGACCTGGCGGCGGCGCTGGCCGCGCTGCCCGGGGACGCCGCGGTGACCCTGCCGGACGACGGCGCGGTGGCGGCGGAGACGGTCCGGGAGCTGGCCGTGCGGCGGCTGGCGGAGGCCTCCGCCGCCCTGTGACGGCCCGGGGCCGCCCGGTGTTGCCTGGAGGGGCCTGGACGGACGCGCCGAGGGCCGACCGGATCGGCAACCCCCGCGATCCGGTCGGCCCTCGGCCCCGCGCGCTCGGGTCAGATGCTGGCCACCACCCGGTCGGCGAGCACGTACACCGCGTCCTCGTCCGTGGAGAAGGTCAGCGAGTAGGAGCCGGAGAACCGCGAGCCGCCGAGCAGCCGGACGTTCTCACCGGCCCGGACGGCGTCGATCAGCCGGTACGCGGCCTCGCGGTCGCCCGGGGCCACGCAGAGCGTGGTGCCGTCGGCGAAGGCGTAGACGTCCAGGGTGCCGAGCGGGCCGGGGCGGACGTCGATCAGCGCGGTGCCCTCCTCGGCGAGCGCGGTCAGCCGGGTGTCGGTCCACTCCCGGGACGGCGCCTGGCTGGGCACGAAGTCGGGGTGCGAGGGGTGGCGGCGCGGGTCGGGCGCGGCGGCCGGGGCCTCCTCGACGGTCGCGCCGGTGTCCAGCAGCCCGGCCTCCAGACCGGTGGCCAGCAGGTCGGCCTCGCGGCGGGCCCGGGCGTCCCCGGTGGGCCCGTCGGCAGGGTGGCCGGCCGGGTGACCGGCCGGGTGGCCGGGGCGCAGCGGGCTGCCGCCCTCGGTCTCGGGCTCGGCCGGGCGGGCGCTGCCGCCGCCGTCGATGAGGTCCTCCAGCGCCGAGCGCAGCGCCTCGCCGAACTCCGGGTCCATGGTGCCGGCGTTGTCGGCGGCCTCGTTCGGCCCGGTGGGGCGGGGGAAGAAGAGCGGCCACTCGTCGGTGGTGCTGAAGACACCGGCGAAGGGGGAGTCGAACAGCGGCGCGTCCTCGGCCGCGCGGGCCTCCTGCTCGGCCCAGAACGCCCGGGCCTCGGTGATCTCCCGTTCGCGGTCGGCGGCCAGCGCCTCGGCGACGGCCCGGCGTATCGCGGCCTCGTCGACGGCCGGGGCGGCGGCGGCGTCGCGCGCGTCCAACCGGCGGGAGATGGCCCGGAGGTGGAGCAGCACGGCGGTCGACACGGCGATCAGGATCAGCAGCAGGATGGTGTAGACGGCGCTCACGGAACGTACTCCTAGCGAGGAGCGGAACGGGGTTACCTCTCCACACTGCCCCATCCGGTGCTGTTACCGCAGTGGCGAATGTCCAATTTGTCGGTGACTTTCGCGCTTGTCCCCAAATTGTTAGGTAGTACCGCTCTACGCTGCGGAGTTGATCCGCTCCGCACCGTCGATTTCCGGTCCGGAAACGAAAGAAATGAGGGCCGGATCGACCTCTCGGTGTGATCCGGCCCTCAATTACGCTGCGTCACTCCAAATGGGTGGTCTGGACCCTTCGGGGTTGACAGCGAGGGGTCAGCTGAGGCGCTCCAGCACCATCGCCATGCCCTGGCCGCCGCCGACGCACATGGTCTCCAGGCCGAACTGCTTGTCGTGCCACTGGAGGGAGTTGATCAGGGTGGTGGTGATCCGCGCACCGGTCATGCCGAAGGGGTGGCCGACCGCGATCGCGCCGCCGTTGACGTTCAGCCGGTCCAGGTCGACGCCGAGGTCCCGGTAGGACGGGATCACCTGGGCGGCGAAGGCCTCGTTGATCTCGACCAGGTCGATGTCGCCGATGGAGAGGCCGGCCCGCCGGAGCGCCTGCTTCGAGGCCTCGACCGGGCCGTAGCCCATGATCTCGGGGGAGAGCGCGCTGACACCGGTGGAGACCACCCGGGCGAGCGGGGTGATGCCCAGCTCGCGGGCCTTGGTGTCGGACATGATGACCAGCGCGGCGGCGCCGTCGTTCAGCGGGCAGCAGTTACCGGCGGTCACCGTGCCGTCCGGGCGGAAGACCGGCTTCAGGCCGGAGACGCCCTCCAGGGTGACGCCGGCGCGCGGGCCGTCGTCCGCCGAGACCACGGTGCCGTCGGGGGTGGTGACCGGGGTGATCTCGCGCTCCCAGAAGCCGGCCTTGATGGCGGCCTCGGCGAGGTTCTGCGAGCGGACGCCGAACTCGTCCTGCTCGGCGCGGGTGATGCCCTTGAGCGCGGCGAGGTTCTCGGCGGTCTGCCCCATCGCGATGTAGGCGTCCGGCAGCAGCCCGTCCTCACGCGGGTCGTGCCACTCGCCGCCACCCGTCTCCGCCCGATGGGCGGTGCGCGCCTGGGCCTCGTCGAACAGCGGGTTCATGGTGCCCGGCATGCCGTCCGAGGTGCCGTTGACCGAGCGCGAGACGGTCTCCACGCCGGCCGAGAGGAAGACGTCGCCCTCGCCGGCCTTGATCGCGTGCAGTGCCATCCGGGTGGTCTGCAGCGAGGAGGAGCAGTAGCGGGTGATGGTGGTGCCGGGCAGGTAGTCCATGCCCATCTGCACCGCCACGATGCGGGCCAGGTTGTGGCCCTGCTCGCCGCCGGGCAGGCCGCAGCCGAGCATCAGGTCGTCGATCTCGCGCGGGTCCAGCTCCGGCACCTTGGCCAGCGCGGCCTGGATGACGTGCGCGGTCAGGTCGTCCGGGCGGACGTCCTTCAGGGAGCCCTTGAAGGCCCGGCCGATCGGCGAACGGGTGGCGCTGACGATGACGGCTTCGGGCATGGCGGGCTCCTCGCTGAGTGGCGGCGGACAGGCGTCCGGGAGGAAAGTTACCGCTTGGTAGCTCAGTCGTCACCCGCCCCGCTGTGTGAGCTGGCCGACGTGTTGCCGGGGCCCGGCCCGGAGCGCTCGGACGGCCCCGCCGGCGGCCCTTCCGGCGGCCCCGCGAGCGCTGCCCCGGGCAGCCCGTCGAGCCCTCCGGCGGCCGACCGGCCGAGCCCCGCGCCGACCGGCGCGTCGGCGGGCCCGGAGCCCGGCGGGCCGATCCGCAGCCGGTGGCGCAGCAGCGCCCAGCGCCCGGCCGCGCCGTCCTCGCCGTCGACCGCCGCCACCTCGCTGCCGGACCGGCCGGCCGCGGCCGCGGCGGCCACCGCCACCGGCAGCACCGCCTCGCCGGGGACCGGCCCGTCCGCCGGCTCCTCCTGCGGCCAGAGGCCCAGTGCGGCGCAGACCGAGGGCAGCACGGCCATCGCGGCCGTCGCGTAGCCCTGGGCCGAGGGGTGGTAGCGGTCGGCGGCGAACATCTCGGGCCGGGCCGCGAACTCCGGCCCGAGCAGCGAGCCGAGCGAGACCGTCCGGCCGCCCGCCTCCACCACCGCGATGGTCTGCGCGGCGGCCAGCTGGCGGCTGAGCCGGCGGGCCACCCAGCGCAGTGGCGGGCGGACCGGCTTGATGGTCCCGAGATCGGGGCAGGTGCCGACCACCACCTCGCAGCCGGTGGCGCGCAGCGCGGCGACGGTCTCGCCGAGTTGGCGAACCGCGAGCTGGGCCGGGCTGTGCCGGGTCACGTCGTTGGCGCCGACCATGATCACGGCGATGTCGGGGAGGTGCGGCAGGGCCTGTTCCAGCTGGCCGGCCAGATCGGTGGAGCGGCCGCCGGAGAACGCCACGTTGATCAGCCGGACGGGGCGCTCGGCGACCGAGGCGAGGCCGGCGGCGAGCAGCGCGCCCGGGGTCTCCCTGGCCCGCAGCACCCCAAGACCGGCGGCGGTGGAGTCGCCGAGGAAGGCCAGCACCAGCGGCGGCTGCGGCGCGGCCGCGGTGTCGGCGAAGGCCTCGCCGTAGACGCCGTCGGCCTTGGGCGGGTCGCCCTCCAGGACGCCGATGGCCTGCACGGCCAGCCTGCTCTCGGTCAGCAGCAGGCCCACCAGCCCCACGCCCAGTACCCCGAGCCCGCCGCCGCCGTACGCCGCCGCGGTGGCGATCCGGCGGGCCACCCGGGCCCTCGACTCCTGTGCCCCTGGCATCCGGTGCCCCCTTCGCGTCCTCGTGCCACCCCGGCGGGGGCCGTTCCCGATGCGTGTACACCCCTAGTACCCGCGATGGCGGCGGCCTACGACGGGGGTGGGCCGTTCGTGGGGCGCACGGGCCAGCCGGGGCCTCTGGTACGGCCTAGGCTTTGCAGTACCGAAGGCACGCCCACAAACCGGGAGGACCCCCGTGCGGTACCACAACTCGATCATCGACCTGGTAGGCAACACGCCGCTGGTCAAGCTGAACAAGGTCACCGAGGGGATCACCGCCACCGTGCTCGCCAAGGTCGAGTACTTCAACCCGGGCGGCTCGGTGAAGGACCGCATCGCGATGCGCATGATCGAGGCCGCCGAGGCCTCCGGCGCCCTGAAGCCCGGCGGCACCATCGTCGAGCCGACCTCCGGCAACACCGGTGTCGGTCTGGCGATCGTGGCCCAGCAGAAGGGCTACAAGTGCATCTTCGTCTGCCCCGACAAGGTGTCCACCGACAAGATCAACACCCTGCGCGCCTACGGCGCCGAGGTGGTCGTCTGCCCGACCGCCGTCGCCCCCGAGCACCCGGACTCCTACTACAACGTCTCGGACCGCCTGGTCCGCGAGACCCCGAACGCCTGGAAGCCGGACCAGTACTCCAACGCCGACAACCCGGCCTCGCACTACCACTCGACCGGCCCGGAGCTGTGGGAGCAGACCGAGGGGCGGATCACCCACTTCGTGGCGGGCGTCGGCACCGGCGGCACCATCTCCGGCACCGGCAACTACCTGAAGGAGGTCTCCGGGGGCAAGGTCAAGGTGATCGGCGCCGACCCGGAGGGCTCGGTCTACTCCGGCGGCACCGGCCGGCCGTACCTGGTCGAGGGCGTCGGTGAGGACTTCTGGCCGACCGCCTACGACCGCGGCGTCGCGGACGGCATCGTCGCCGTCTCCGACAAGGACTCCTTCCAGATGACCCGCCGCCTGGCCAAGGAGGAGGGCCTGCTGGTCGGCGGCTCCTGCGGGATGGCGGTGGTCGCCGCGCTGGAGGTCGCCAAGGAGCTCGGCCCGGACGACGTCGTCGTGGTGCTGCTGCCGGACGGCGGCCGCGGCTACCTCTCGAAGATCTTCAACGACGACTGGATGGCCGACTACGGCTTCCTGCCGTCCGCCACCGACGAGGCGCACATCGGCGAGGTGCTGGGCCGCAAGGACGCCATCGAGCACGAGGGCATCCCGCAGTTCGTCCACATGCACCCCAACGAGACGGTCGCCGAGGCCGTCCGGGTGCTGCGCGAGTACGGCGTCTCGCAGATGCCGGTGGTCTCGCCGGGCGCCGGCCACCCGGACATCATGGCCGGCGAGGTGATCGGCTCGGTGGTCGAGAAGCTGCTGCTGGAGGGCGTCTTCGCGGGCGACATCCAGCTGACCGACACACTGGACAAGGTGATGTCCAAGCCGCTGCCGGTGGTCGGCTCGGGCGAGACCGTTACCAATCTGATGTCGGTGCTGGAGAAGGACGACGCCGCGGTGGTGCTGGTGGAGGGCAAGCCGCAGGGCATCGTCACCCGTCAGGACCTGCTCGGCTTCCTGACCGGCAGCCGCGCCGGGCACTGAGCCGCCGGGCCGCCCGGGCCACTGAGCCGGAGTCAGTCGCCTTTCCCGACCCGGCGGCTGAGGAACCGTGCGGCACCGGTTCCGTTTCCAGGCGAACCGGTACACCGGCGTCATCTCCGTGCAGCACGGGCTTAACACGGCTGGGGCATCGTTGTGCACACGGCAAGACGCCGAACGAGACGGCGGTGACTGACCGGGAGCGGCTCCCCGGCGCCACGGTTCGTCTCGGGCACGACGGTCGGTCCTGACCCGGCCGGTGGTGTCCCAGCCCGTGGAGACGCCGTTGTCCCGCCCCTGCCCGGCTCCGGCCGGTCGCCAGGGTGAGGCGGCTTCCCGGGCGAACGCGCCGCTTGGCGCATCCGCGCGGCTCCCGGGTGGGGGAGCCGGGCGGGGGCGGTGGGGCCGGTCCCTCCCTAGGGGGGACCGGCCCCGCTGCTTTCTCCGGCGTCGGCGGCGGGTGGGATCCCGTAGGCTCGGCGCATGACCAGCACTGACACGACCGGCCAGGACAGCCCGCACTACGTCCGGCTCGTCATCGAGCTCATCGCCGAGATCACCGACGAGGGCGCCCTCAAGGCGGCGGCCCTGGAGCAGGTGTCCGCGGACGAGTACCTCGACGACGAGGAGCGCGCGCAGTCCGTCGAGGCCATCGAGGTGGATCCGTCGGGCTCGCTCGCCCACTTCATCGACCCGGTGGAACTGCTCGGCGATGTCCCGGGGGTCGAGCTCGCCTCGGCGACCTGGGAGTCGGCGAAGACCGACTTCGACCCCGAGAGCGACGAGTGGGACGAGTACGCGGTGGAGGAGGCCGCCGAGTAGGCGACCGCCCCTATCGGTGAACGCCCGGTCTGCTCTCCGCAGGCCGGGCTTTTTGTCCATATTTGGCGCTCGGTTTCGTCTTCTCATACGATCGCAAGTCGTTGTGAGGGAACCGTGAACGCGCGGATTGCGTTTCTGTATCCGTATGGCCCGAACGAGCAGCAGGGAGTGGGCGACGTGACGGCACGGGAAGGTCAGGGCCGGTCGGCCGGGAGCATGTGGAGCCGGCGCGGCGTACTGGCCGGCCTGATAGGCGCCCCGGTGCTGCTGGTGGCGGCCTGCAACGACACCAAGAGCGTCGCCCCGGGCACCGGTGGGACAGGCGCGGGCGGGACAGGCGGCACCGGTGACAGCACCGGACAGCCGACCCCCAGCGCCACCAGCACCCCCAAGATCTCCGCCGCCGTGATCACCGTCACCCCCGCCGACGGCACCACCGCGGCCGGCTTCAGCGATCCGGTCCGGGTCGCCGTGGCCGGCGGCACCCTCACCACGGTCAAGGTCACCGACTCCGCCGGCAAGGCGCTGGCCGGGAAGCTGTCCGACGACGGCACCGTCTGGACCTCCGCCACCTCCCCGGCCAGCGGCACCAAGTACACGGTGGCCGCGGTCGCCGTCGACAAGGACAAGCTGGAGGCCGACGCCAACGCCGTCTTCACCACGGCGACCCCGGCCAACACCTTCGTGGGCTACTTCACCCCCGAGGACGGCTCGGTCGTCGGGGTCGGCATGCCGGTCTCGATCAACTTCAGCAAGCCCGTCACCGACCGCAAGACCGTCCAGCAGGCGATCACCGTCATCGCCGAGCCGGGCGTCGAGATCGTCGGGCACTGGTTCTCCAGCACCCGCCTCGACTTCCGCCCGCAGGAGTACTGGGCCACGGGCACCAGGGTGACCCTCCAGCTCCGACTCAAGGACGTCCAGGGCGCCAAGGGCGTCTACGGCACCCAGTCCAAGGACGTCCACTTCACCATCGGCCGCGCCCAGACCAGCGTCGCCGACCTCGCCGCCAAGCGGCTCACCGTCACCACCGACGGCCAGGTCAGCGCCGTCTACGCGATCTCCGGCGGCTCGCCCGAGTTCCGCACCTGGGGCGGCCGGATGGTGATCACCGAGCAGTACCAGCAGACCCGGATGAACTCGCAGACCGTCGGCCTCGGCAGCGAGTACGACATCCCGGATGTGCCGCACGCCCAGCGGCTCAGCACCTCCGGCACCTTCATCCACGGCAACTACTGGGCCCCGGCGTCGACCTTCGGCAACCAGAACACCAGCCACGGCTGTGTCGGCCTGCGCGACGTCAAGGGCGGCCAGGACGCCGGCGCGGACGGCTACAAGTTCTTCAAGAGCTCGATCATCGGCGACGTGGTCGAGGTCGTGAACTCCGGCGACAAGACCGTCGTGCCGTCCAACGGCCTCAACGGCTGGAACATGGACTGGGCCGACTGGAAGGCCGGCAGCGCCGTCTGACGGTTCCGGACGGCCCGGAAATCCCCCCGGGAACGACAGAACCCCGCCCGCCCCCCGAGGAGTCAGGGGGGTGTGAAACGCGAGCAGAGGGAGCGCCTGGACGCCGAGTTCAGCGCGTTCGTCGTCGGCGTCGGACCCGGTCTGATCAGGCTGGCCGAGCTGTTGACCGGTGATCCGCACCGGGCCCGGGACATCGTGCAGTCGGCGCTCGAACGCGCCTACCTGCACTGGCCCAGGATCACGGCGAACGCGGACGACCCGGCCGCCTATGTGCGGCGGATCGTCGTCAACCAGCACCGCGACTGGTGGCGGCGGCTGCGCAACCGCGAGCTGCCCACCGACCGCGCCCCGGACCGGCCGGCGCCGGCCGACTTCGCCGAGCAGCAGGCCCAGCGGGCCCTGCTGCGGGAGGCGCTGGCCGGCCTGACCCGGCGGGAGCGGACGGTCGTGGTGCTGCGGTACTACGGGGACCTGAGTGAGGCCGAGACCGCCGCCGAACTGGGCATCGCGCCCGGGACGGTCAAGTCCACGCTGCACCGGGCACTGTCGAAGCTGCGCGCACGGCCCGAGCTCGCCGACCGCCACGGCGGTCCGGCGAGCCACGACCCGAGCGACATCGAGGTGTCGGTATGAGCGGTACGAGCGGTATGAGCGGCAAGAACGGCGATACGGGATTCGAGGAGCGGCTCGGTGAGCTGCTGACGGGGCAGGACACGGCGTGGGGAGCGGGGGGACCGGACCCGGCGGTGGTCATCGCCGGGGCGCGGCGCCGCCGGGCCCGGCGGCGGGTCGGCGCGGGGGCGGTCGCGCTCACGGTCGCGCTGGTCTGCGGGGGGACGGCGCTGACCTTCGGGGGCGCCCGGCCGGCCGACGGCGTGGTGGCGGCGGGGACGGCCACGTCGAGGGTCGCCGTGCTGCCCGGCGCGGCCCCGGTGGCGTCGGCGGTGGTGTCCGCCGTGACCGGGTCGTCCGCGCCGCAGGCACGGCCGGACTCGCCGGTCCTGCGGGTGGCACCCGGCGAGCAGGTCCCGATCGCGGAGGGCTATCGGATGAGCGTCACCGCGACCGTGTCCTGCGTCGAGAAGTGGGAGCAGGCCACCGGAGCGTGGGAGCAGCCGTTCGGCTGCCGGGACGCCACCAGCGACAACCTCGACCACACCCGGCCGACCATCGGCGCGCAGAGCATGGGCGACGCCCAGCGCACCGTGGTGACCGGCCTCTACCTGGGGCCGACGCCGGCCGGGATCACCGTCGAGCTCGGCGGCACCGAGGTCGGCGCCACCCTGGTCACCACCGCGGGGATGCAGGGCTGGACGGCCTACTACGCGGTGCTCCCCGCCAACGTCCGGCCCCCGGCGTCGGAGGGGCCGGGCAGCAGGCCCGTCGCGGCGGCGTGGGCGGCGGACGGGACGCGGCTCGCGGACCTGCTCGACCCGCGCCGGCCCGACCCGTGGGCCACCGCGGGCGGCG
Source organism: Kitasatospora misakiensis (assembly GCF_042656005.1). NCBI lineage: Bacteria > Bacillati > Actinomycetota > Actinomycetes > Kitasatosporales > Streptomycetaceae > Kitasatospora > Kitasatospora misakiensis. Next base: position 43,339 of record NZ_JBHSOF010000026.1, read on the forward strand.
GGGCGGGGGCGCCCGCCGCGCACTGAACGCGGACGGGGCGAACGCGGCCGGGGTGAACGCGGACGGGGTGAACGCGACGGCCGATTTCCGCCGGACTTCCGGGGGCGGCGGCGGGAGGGTGGGGGCATGACGACCACCACCACCCCGTCCGCCGGGTCCGGCCCGGCCCTCCCGTTCGCCCCGTCCGTCCCGTCCGCCCCGTCGGTTCTCGCCGTCCGGGCGGTCGACCCGGCCGTGCACCGCGCCCTGCTGGTGCGCGACGACGCCGGCCGCCCGCCGGTCCGCTCGGTCGACGAGACCGGCGGTGCCCCGCTGCGCTGCTGCCTGACCCGGGCGCGGGCGGGGGAGCGGATCGCCCTGCTGAGCTATGCGCCGCTGCGGCGCTGGGCCGCCGAGACCGGGGCCGAGCCGGGCCCGTACGACGAACTCGGCCCGGTGTTCGTGCACGACGGCCCGTGCGAGGGGCCGGCCGGACCGGGCTGGCCGGCCGGCTTCCACCGCGGCGAGCGGGTGCTGCGCGCCTACGACCGGCGCGGGCACATCCTCGGCGGGGTCCTGGTCGGGCCGGACGCCGCCGAGGCGGGCGCGGCGGCGCTGCTGGCCGATCCGGAGGTGGCCGTGGTGCACGTCCGGGCGGTGGACTTCGGGTGCTTCATGCACGAGGTCCGGCGGGGCTGACCACCGCCGGGCCGGTCACGAGCGCTTGGCGTAGTCGCCGAAGCCCTGCCAGTCCAGGGCGACCACCGGCTCGTCGCCGAGCACCCAGGCGTCGTGGCCGGGCGGGCAGATCATGAAGTCGCCGGGGCCGAACTCGGCCTCCTCGCCGTCGTCCATGACGATCCTCATCCGTCCGGAGACGACGTAGCCGACATGGGCCGCCTGGCAGCTGTCCGTCCCGGCGATCGGCTTGATGTGCTTGGACCACTGCCAGCCGGGCTGGAACACTGCCCGTCCGACGGGGCCGCCGTCCAGGTTGACCAGGCGCACTTCGCCCTTGTCCTCCTCGAACGGGCGGACTTCCTCGGGTTCGGTGTCGAAGTTCTTGCGGATGAGGCCGGCCATGAGGTGCTCCTCGGGGAACGAGGGCGGCCGCGTCACCAGGGACGGTGACGCGGCCGCCCTACCGGTCCCTCCAGTCTGCGCCTCCGGGCCCGGGGCGGAAAGCCGGGCCAGGGGTGGTCAGCCCTGGCCGCCGGTCCGGGCCACCCCGATCGGGCAGCTGGCGCCGGTGCCGCCCAGACCGCAGTAGCCGTTCGGGTTCTTGGCGTCCGACAGGTACTGCTGGTGGTAGGGCTCGGCCGGGTAGAACGGCCCGGCCGGGGCGATCTCGGTGGTGATCGGGCCGAGGCCGAGCGCGGTGAGCGCCGGCTGGAAGGCGTCCCGGGTCGCGGTCACGGTGGCCGCCTGCTCGGGGGAGTGGGTGTAGACGGCGGAGCGGTACTGGGTGCCCACGTCGTTGCCCTGCCGGTTGCCCTGGGTCGGGTCGTGCGCCTCCCAGAAGGTCTTCAGCAGCCGCTCGTAGGAGAGCACGGCCGGGTCGAAGACCACCCGGACCGCCTCGGTGTGCCCGGTCAGACCGCTGCACACCTCCTCGTACGTCGGGTTCGGGGTGTGCCCGCCCTGGTAGCCGACCAGCGTCGTCCAGACCCCGGGCAGCCGCCAGAACGTCCGCTCGGCGCCCCAGAAGCAGCCCAGTCCGAAGTCCGCCACCTCCAGCCCGGCGGGGTACGGGCCGGTCAGCGGGTGGCCCAGCACGGTGTGCGGCTCGCTCAGCGTGAAGCCGGGCGCCGCCCGGCCGGGCAGCGCCTGGTCGGCGGGGACGAGCGAGGTCTTGTGGCGGTTGAACAGCACGGCCTGCTCCAACGGTTCGGCGAGGGTTGCGCACGTTCCAACGCGTCCGCCCGCCCGGGGATTCCGCGGCGGGCCGCGGCGGCCCGGCACCTTCCGGGCGGCGGGCGGCCGTTCGCCGACTACGCTCGGAGCATGACCGAGCACCAGCTTCCCCAGGGCTTCGAGACCCTCGCCATCCACGCGGGTCAGGAAGCAGACCCCCAGACCGGGGCCGTCGTCACGCCGATCTACCAGGTCTCCACCTACAAGCAGGACGGGGTGGGCGGCCTGCGGGGCGGCTACGAGTACAGCCGCAGCGCCAACCCGACCCGCACCGCGCTGGAGGAGTGCCTCGCCGCGCTGGAGGGCGGCGCCCGCGGCCTCGCCTTCGCCTCCGGCCTGGCCGCCGAGGACACCCTGCTGCGCACCATCCTCAAGCCGGGCGACCACATCGTGATCCCCAACGACGCCTACGGCGGCACCTTCCGGCTGTTCGCCAAGGTGCTGACCCGCTGGGGCGTCGAGTTCTCGGTGGCCAACACCCAGGACCTGTCGACGGTCCGCGAGGCGCTGCGCCCCAACACCCGCGCGGTCTGGGTGGAGACCCCGTCCAACCCGCTGCTGGGCATCACCGACCTGGCCGCGCTGGCCGAGATCGCGCACGGCGCGGGCGCGCTGCTGGTCGTCGACAACACCTTCGCCAGCCCGTACCTGCAGCAGCCGATCGCGCTGGGCGCCGACGTGGTCGTGCACTCCACCACCAAGTACATGGGCGGCCACTCCGACGTGGTCGGCGGCGCCCTGGTGATCGCCGAGGCCGGCCTCGCCGAGGAGGTCGCCTACCACCAGAACGCGATGGGCGCGGTCTCCGGCCCGTTCGACGCCTGGCTGGTGCTGCGCGGCATCAAGACCCTGGGCGTCCGGATGGACCGGCACAGCTCCAACGCCGAGAAGGTCGCCGAGCTGCTGGCGGGCCACCCCAAGGTCAGCGAGGTGCTGTACCCGGGCCTGCCCGAGCACCCCGGCCACGACATCGCCGCCAAGCAGATGAAGGCCTTCGGCGGCATGGTGTCGTTCCGGGTGCACGGCGGCGAGGAGGCGGCGGTCGAGGTCTGCAACCGGGCCGAGCTGTTCACCCTCGGCGAGTCGCTGGGCGGCGTGGAGTCGCTGATCGAGCACCCGGGCCGGATGACCCACGCCTCGGTGGCGGGCTCGGCCCTGGAGGTGCCGGCCGACCTGGTGCGCGTCTCCGTCGGCATCGAGTCGATCGACGACCTGCTGGCCGACCTCCGGCAGGCGCTGGGCAAGTAGTCCCGGCAGCTTCTGGACGGGTTCTAGGGGCCCTGCCGGCCCGCCGAGTACGACTCCATCGAGTGGTTGAAGCGGGCCAGCAGGGCGCAGAACGCCCGCTGCTCCTCGGGCGGCCAGTCGGCGACCAGCTGACGGGTCAACTCGGTGCGGCCGGCCCGGACTTCGGCCAGCCGGCCGGCGCCGAGCGGCGTCAGGGCGAGCCGGACGGCGCGCCGGTCGGCCTGGTCCTGCACCCGGCCGACCAGGCCGGCCGCGACCAGCGGCGCCACCTGCCGGGTGACGGTGGAGGAGTCGACACCCAGCGCGTAGGCCAGCGCCTTGACGTTGGCGGGGCCGAGGCGTTCCAGCCGCTCCAGCAGCAGATAGGCCGCCCGGACCAGCGCGGCCACCCCGTCGGAGCCGCGGACCTGCTCCATACGACGGGCGAACACCGCCAGCTGGTACTGGAGTTGGGTGTGCACGGGGTCGGTGAGGTCGGAGGCCTGGGGCGAGGTCGTCATCATCGCGGCTCACGATCGTCGTGCGGTGAGAGAGGCTCAGAAGCAGCAGCGTACGCGGGCCGGGCGGGCCCGGGAACAGGGCCGACGTCCCCGGAGGGCGTGCCGCGGGGTCCTAGGCTGCTGTCATGCACAGCTGGCCTATCACCCTCGACGATGTCCGCGGCGCCCAGAAGATGCTCGTCGGGGTGGCCCGCACGACACCGATGGAGGGCAGCCGCCATCTCTCGGCGCTGGTTGGCGCGCCGGTCCACCTGAAGTGCGAGAACCTCCAGCGCACCGGCTCGTTCAAACTGCGCGGGGCGTACGTCCGGATCGCGGGCCTCTCCCCGGTGCAGCGGGCGAGCGGGGTCGTCGCGGCGAGCGCCGGGAACCACGCCCAGGGCGTGGCGCTGGCCGCCGCGCTGCTCGGGGTGCGCTCGACCGTCTTCATGCCGCTGGCCGCGCCGCTGCCGAAGATCGCGGCGACCCGGGAGTACGGCGCCGAGGTGCGGCTGCACGGGACGACCGTGGACGAGGCGCTGCGGGCGGCGCAGCGGTACGCGGAGGCGAGCGGGGCGGTGTTCATCCACCCGTTCGACCACCGGGACATCGTGATCGGGCAGGCCACCGTCGGGCTGGAGATCCTGGAGCAGTGCCCCGAGGTGCGGACCGTGCTGGTCGGGGTGGGCGGCGGCGGTCTGCTGGCCGGGATCGCGGCGGCGGTCAAGCCGCTGCGGCCGGACGTCCGGGTGATCGGGGTGCAGGCGGCGGCCGCCGCCGCGTACCCGCCCTCGCTGGCGGCGGGGCACCCGGTCTCGCTGGAGCGCTTCGCCACGATGGCCGACGGGATCATGGTGGGCCGTCCGGGTGACGTGCCCTTCGAGATCGTCAACACCCTCGCCGACGGGGTCCGGACGGTCTCCGAGGACTCGCTCTCCCGGGCCCTGCTGCTCGGGCTGGAGCGGCTGAAGCTGGTGGTGGAGCCGGCCGGGGCGGCGCCGGTCGCCGCGCTGCTGGAGCAGCCGGACTCCTTCGAGGGGCCGGTGGTGGCGGTGCTCTCCGGCGGCAACATCGACCCGCAGCTGATGCAGCGGGTGCTGCGGCACGGGCTGGCGGCGGCCGGCCGGTACCTCTCGCTGCGGGTGCGGTTGGCCGACCGGCCGGGGGCGCTGGCGGGCCTGCTCGGGGTGCTGACCCGGGTGGACGCCAACGTCCTGGACGTGGCGCACGTGCGGGTCGATCCGCGGCTGGGGCTGACCGAGGTCGAGGTGGACCTGCACCTGGAGACCAAGGGGCCGGAGCACTGCGCGGCGGTGCTCGGCGAGCTGCGGGACGCGGGCTACGTGGTCTCCTCGTAGGGGTCCGGTCGTCGGGCTCCGGTCTCGGGCATCGGGGATCCGGGAGGCTCCGGAGTCGCTGGGCCGCCCTGAATGGGGGCACAGTGGGACAGACCGTGTGTTGTCCCGCTCACCCGCACCAGCCCTTCCGTCCCTCCCCGAGGAGATGAGACAGGCCCATGGCGCCAGCCATCCAAGCCGAGAACCTGGTGAAGACCTTCGGTGACGTACGAGCCCTGGACGGCGTCAGCCTCGACGTCCCCGAGGGCACGGTGCTCGGGCTGCTCGGCCCGAACGGCGCCGGCAAGACCACCACCGTGCGCGTCCTCACCACCCTGCTCCGCCCCGACTCCGGCCGCGCGACGGTGGCCGGCTTCGACGTCCTCAAGCACCCCAACCGGGTCCGCAGCCTGATCGGCCTCTCCGGCCAGTACGCCGCGGTCGACGAGTACCTGACCGGTTTCGAGAACCTCCAGATGGTCGGCGAGCTCTACCAGATGCCCGCCCGCGAGGCGAAGACCCGCGCGCTCGAACTGCTGGAGTGGTTCAACCTCACCGAGGCCAAGGACCGGACCGCCAAGACCTACTCCGGCGGCATGCGCCGCCGCCTCGACCTGGCCGCCGCCCTGGTCGTCCGCCCGCCGGTGATGTTCCTGGACGAGCCCACCACCGGCCTCGACCCGCGCAACCGGCTCGCCCTGTGGGAGGTCATCGAGACCCTCGTCGAGCAGGGCACCACGCTGCTGCTCACCACCCAGTACCTGGAGGAGGCCGACCGCCTCGCCCACGACATCGCCGTGGTCGACCACGGCCGGGTGATCGCGCGCGGCACCGCCGACCAGCTCAAGGCGCAGATCGGCGGCGAGCGGATCGAGGTCGTGGTGCACCGGGCCGACCTGGTCGGCGAGGCGCTGTCCGCGCTCTCCGGCTACGCGCTGGGCGAGCCGGCGGTGGAGAAGAACACCCGCCGGATCACCGTCCCGGTCAGCGGCGGCGCCCGGGTGCTCGCCGACGTGATCCGCGAGCTGGACGCCCGCGGGATCGAGATCGACGACATCGGCCTGCGCCGGCCGACCCTGGACGACGTCTTCCTCTCGCTCACCGGCCACCACACCGAGGCCGCGGAGGAGGAGGGCGGTGCCGGGAACGGGGACGGGGACGGGGACGGGGACGGGGACCGCGACCCCCGTTCCGGTACGGACGAGCGGGCCGTCCCGGCCGGGAAGGAGCTGTGAGATGACCACCGCCACCGAGCACGCCATCGGCGGGGCGGTACCCCGGCAGCGCCGGGGTGTGGCCGCCGTCCTGCACGACTCCTGGGTGGTCGCCAAGCGCAACCTGCGCCGGATGACCCGGATACCCGAGATCGTGGTGTTCGGCCTCATGCAGCCGGTGATGTTCGTGCTGCTGTTCTCGTACGTCATGGGCGGCGCGATCCAGATCCCCGGGACGCAGTCCAGCTCCTCGACGTACATCCAGTTCCTGATGGCCGGCATCTTCGCCCAGACCGTCACCTTCGCGGTGGCCGGCGCCTCGGCCGGTATCGCCGAGGACATGTCCAAGGGGCTGGTGGACCGGTTCCGCTCGCTGCCGATGGCCCGCTCGTCGGTGCTGGTCGGCCGCACCCTGGCGGACCTCTGCCAGACCGCCTTCACCCTGGTGGTGCTGGCCGTGGTCGCCCTGCTGGTCGGCTGGCGGATCCACCACGGGTTCTGGTCGGCGCTGGCCGCGTTCGGACTGCTGCTCCTGCTCGGCTACGCCTTCTCCTGGATCGGCGCGCTGATCGGCCTCTCGGTGCGCAGTCCGGAGGCGGCCACCTCGGCGGGTCTGATCTGGCTGTTCCCGCTGACCTTCATCTCCAACGCCTTCGTGCCGGTCAGCTCGATGCCGGGCTGGCTGCAGGCGATCGCCTACTGGAACCCGTTCAGCGCCACCGTGCAGGCCTGCCGCAACCTCTTCGGCAACCAGGTGGGGCCGGTGGACGACGTCTGGCCGATGCAGCACGCGGAGCTGATGTCGGTGCTCTGGTCGCTGGTGATCATCGCGGTGTTCTCCTGGCTCTCGGTGCGCAAGTACCGCTCGGCCGCCGGCTGAGCCGGGGCGCACCGACGCCGAGGGGGGGCGTGGCACCTGCCACGCCCGCCCGGTCACTCGTTCGCCGCGCGGCGGCTGCTGCTGCTCTGCTACTGCTCTGCTGCTTCTGCTGCGGCTGTCGCGGCGGGGAGGATCAGCCGGCGTAGGGCTTGACCTCGATGATCCTGACCATGGCCCGCTTGCCGTTCGGCAGCTCGTAGGTCGCGTCGTCGCCGATCGTCTTGCCGTCGATCGCGCGGCCCAGCGGCGACTGCGGCGAGTAGATCTCCAGGTCGTCGTCGCCGGCCACCTCGCGCGAGCCCAGCAGGAACTTCATGGTGTCGTCCTCGTCGCCGTCGAAGGCGACCGTGACGACCATGCCCGGGGCGACCACGCCCGAGTCCGCCGGCGCCTCGCCGACCTTGGCGCGCTCCAGGAGCTGGGTGAGCTGGCGGATCCGCAGCTCGTACTTGCCCTGCTCCTCCTTCGCGGCGTGGTAACCGGCGTTCTCCTTGAGGTCACCCTCCTCGCGCGCGGCCTCGATCTTCTGCGCGATCTCGATCCGCCAGGGGCCGGTCAGGTGATCCAGCTCGGCCTTGAGCTGGTCGTAGCCGGACTGAGTGAGCCAGGTCACGTTCTCGCTGGTCTGGGTCACGGGTGCTCCTCGTAGGTGCTGGGGCTGTGCTGAGGGTGTGAGTCGTCAGCGCGTAGGTCGGTGTGCTGATAACGGTCTTAACTACAAAGCAACGCCCGCTCCCGTACCAGCTGGTGCGGAAGGGGCGAAACCACGAGCCTAACAACTCCCACCGACAAGCGGGAGAGCCGTTGGCGTGCCATTGACGACAGCGTTGCGCCAAGGTGGACAGGACGGGTGGGCGGGGCTCCTCTACGGATGCCCGCTCCCCCGAGCGAATATGCGCCCACCACCGGGGTGGCCGCCACCGAATACCCCGGTGCGCCCCCCTTGCTGCCGCCGTCCGGAGTGCTACGCGGGTGTACAGCCCAGCAGCTCGGCGGTGGTGCCGCGGGCGGTGGTCCGCAGACTGACCACCGCGTCGTAGGCGGTGCCCTCCGCCGGGACGGGGAAGTCGGCCACCCCGACCACCGCGCCGTCCTCGCCCTGCGAGCGGACGGTGCAGCTGCCGGCCGTGCCGTCGCTCTTGCGCACCGCCAGGTGCAGCTGGAGCTCGGTGTCGGAGAGCGCCTGGAAGATCGGCACGGTGGCGTTCATCCGGGTCTCGCGGATCAGGTAGGAGCTGCCCAGCCAGGCGATCAGGCCCAGTGCCAGCACTCCGCAGACGGCGCCGATCACCTTGAGCCGGCGGTCGGTCTCGCGGTCGGCGCGCCGCCCGTAGCGCCCCTCGGGGAGCCGCGGGGTCCGGGTGCCAGCACTCATGGGGCTCAGTCCTCTCGTGCGGAGGGGGGCCGCGCGGGTGGTACGGGGGTGGGACGGGGGAATGCGGGGCTCCTCCAGTCCGTCACTATAGGAGGGGCACGCCCGCGGCCGGTCCGGCGGGGGCGGGGCTCGGCCGTGTCGGCGCTGGGCACGGCGGCCGGTCCCGCGGTGACGCGGCCCCAGAGCGGCTCGGACGGTGGGCAGACCGGATTGCCCGGGACGCCCGGACATTTGTGGAAGGAACGCACGCGTTGACTGAGCAGTTGCGACTGATGGCGGTGCACGCACACCCGGACGACGAGTCCAGCAAGGGCGCGGCGACCATGGCCATGTACGTCGACCAGGGGGTGGACGTGCTGGTGGCCACCTGCACCGGGGGGGAACGCGGGTCGGTCCTCAACCCGAAGCTGCAGGGCAAGCCGGAGATCGAGGAGAACATCCACGAGGTCCGGCGCAAGGAGATGGACGAGGCCCGCGCGATCCTCGGGATCAAGCAGGCCTGGCTGGGCTACGTGGACTCGGGCCTGCCGGAGGGCGACCCGCTGCCCCCGCTGCCCGAGGGCTGCTTCGCCCTCGAGGAGGTCGAGGCGGCGGCCGAACCGCTGGTCCGCCTGATCCGGGAGTTCAAGCCGCAGGTCATCACGACCTACGACGAGAACGGCGGCTACCCGCACCCCGACCACATCATGACCCACAAGATCACCATGCTGGCCTTCGACGCCGCCGGCGACCCCGACGCGTACCCCGACGCCGGCGACCCCTGGCAGCCGCTGAAGCTGTACTACAACCACGGCTTCCCGATGGGCCGGATCCGCGCCCTGCACAAGTACCTCACCGAGAACGGCCACGACTCCCCCTACGGCGAGTGGATCGCCGGCTGGGAGAAGAGCGGCCGCGCGGAGCGCGAGATCACCACCCGGGTCCGCTGCGACGACTGGTTCGAGACCCGGGACCGCGCGCTGATCGCGCACGCCACCCAGATCGACCCGGACGGCCCGTGGTTCCGCGTTCCGCTGGAGGTCCAGCGCGAGGTGTGGCCCACCGAGGACTACGAACTCGCCCGTACCCTGGTCGACACGGACCTGCCGGAGGACGACCTGTTCGCCGGCCTGCGCACCCCCAGCCTGACGGCCGAGTCGGCCGACACGCGGGACTGAAGCACCCCCCGACGGCCCGGCTCCACGTGAGCCGGGCCACCATAGAGATATGAGCGCCCCCGTGAACCTCACCCACCTCGCCGCCGACCTCGCCGTCGACGACGCCAAGGTCACCCCCGGCCTGCTGGGCTTCATCGTCTTCGCCGCCCTCGGCGTGGCCACCTGGTTCCTGGTCAAGTCGATGAACCGGCAGTTCAAGAAGGTCGACTTCACCGAGGAGCCGGAGGCCCCGAAGGAGTGAGGCCAAACCCCCGTCCGCCGCGCCGATGCGCAAGGATGGGGGCATGCCGAACCGCCTCGCCAACGCGACGTCGCCGTACCTGCAGCAGCACGCCGAGAACCCGGTCGACTGGTGGCCGTGGGGCCCCGCGGCGTTCGCGGAGGCGGCGCGGCGGGGGGTGCCGGTGTTGCTGAGTGTGGGGTACGCGGCGTGTCACTGGTGCCAATGACTTAACACAACCAGGTAGTCCTGACCTGGGGCGTTGCCAAGGGGTAAGCGCATGGACACGTACGATGAGGAACTGGGGAAGAACATAGACGCCTGGGTGGAGGCCGAACTAGCCGCCTCGCCCGAGTGGGGGCCCGAGAAGTACGCCAGCATCCGCCAGCGCTTGGAGGGCAGCACCTCGGCCGTCGCTGCCGACGAGTAGGGGCACGAGACCGCAGATCGCGGCCCACAGGAGTGGTGCCGTGCGCGTGGACCGACCGGCCGACGTGCACGGCACCACACCGGTTGACAAGAAGATCGGCAGAGCCGGGCTCAGTCAGCCCGGAGGGCGTCTAGCCGCTAGGGTCAAGCGGTGGGCTGACACGGAGCAGTCCACAGTGCGGCAGCAACCTGCATCCAGCCGTGATCGGTCCTGGCGTCGTCGCGAGCGTCGGCCGCAACCACGAAGCCGTGCTCTTCCGGCACCGTCGCCGCGTCCTCCCGAGGCCGGGCCGCCACTTCGCCGTCGATGGCGATCAGGTAGCCGCCGGGGTCATCGGGATGCGCCACCACGAAGTCATCCACCGGGCCGAGGCCGAAGTTCGGTCCGGCTACGACGTTTGCGGTCCGGGCCAATGACGGCCATGTGCGGACGCGACACGGCCGCTGTCCGCGCGTCTCAGGCGCCGACCGTCACGGTGAGCTTGACGGTCCTGGCCTCCGCCTCGGGGGTTTCCGGGGCGGTGACGTAGACGACCACGTCACCGGGCATCCGGCCGGCCAGCAGGTCCGGCGCCGTGGCGACGCCGTCCGGTCCGGTGCGCACCTCGACGTAGTCCTTCGGGCCGGTCGCCGGAAGGAACGTACTGCCCGTCAGGTTCGGTGCGAGCACGGTCAGCCGGATCAGTGCCCCGGGCACGGCGTAGCCGGGATTCTTCCCGTCCAGGGCCCTGACGTGCAGTGTTCTGGGGAAGATCTGCCCGCTGCGGGCCGACTGTCCGGCCTCGTCGGGGTAGGTGTGGAGATGGGCGACCGCCGTCTGCCCGGACGGTCCGATGCTGCCCGCCAGCGGCACCGGCCCGAGGCGGCCGATTCGGGCGCGCCCGTCCGTGCTGGTGCCGGGTGCCGCGTCGCCCAGGGCCCGGGCGGGCAGGGTGTAGATCAGCGGGCTGCGGTCGGAGCCGTTGGGGGCGCTGTTCACGTGCGGGTTTCCGGTCACGGTCAGGACGCGTCCACCGTCCAGGAGCCGCGTCTTCAGCAGCCCGGGCGCGACGTGGCCGGGCGCCCCGTAGTACCCGAAGGTCGCCGGGGAGTCGGTGAAGACGAACCCGGAGGGGGCGGTGAAGGTCTGGTCGATGGGGCCGGGGACGACGGCCTGGAAGGCCCGCCCGACGAGTTCGATGCGGAACGCGGTGTCGCCGCCCGGTCTGGTGTCCGGGATGTTCACCTGGTACACCGTCAGAGCGAGTTCGGTCGCGTCGCACACGGGCGTGCTGACGGTGACCGGGAGCCAGTGGCTCTCCTTTTCGCCCCCGTGGTCGACGGTCAGCCGGGCGATGTAGGTGTCGGCGCGTGCCGACGGCTCGGCGTGGATTTTGAATACGGCGTCCAGAAAGCCCTGGTGAGGCTTGAGCGACTGCCCCGGGAAGGTTCGCTCGCAGCGGCGGGTGGTGGTCTTCCCGTCGGAGACCAGGCCCTCCGGGAGGACCAGGGCCGCCTTGACACGGGCCCCGTCCACGGTCGCGGGTCCGCGGTTGCGCAGCCGGGCGCCCAGGTCGAAGACCTTGCCACGAGGCACCGTGACAGGGCTGACCAGTTCCGGATACAGGTCGGTCGCCCCGGGGTCGGGAACGGGAATCCGGTGTGCGGCTTCCACACAGAGGACCCGGCCCGCCCCGGTGTCGGAGACGTAGAGGTTGCCGTCCCCGTCGACCGCCAGGCCGAAGGGGCGGAAGTGCGCCAGCAGGCCCGGCTCGGCGGTCGGGGACGTGCCGTCGGCCGCAGTGCTGCGGACCACGGTGGTGATGATCCCGTCGGCGCCGACCCGGCGGACCCGGCCGGCCGTGCCCTCGGAGATGTAGAGGTTGCCCCAGGCGTCGAGCCCGAGGCCGGTGGGGTTCTCCAGGGCGGACCTGGTGGCGAGGTCGCCGTCCCGGTACGCAGTGCCGCCGCCGGCGACGACGGCGAGGCTGCCGGTGGCGGACAGCTTCCGCACCAGGTGGTCGGTCTCGTCGGTGAAGTAGACGTCCCCGGTGGAGTTGGCGGCCACACCGCGGGGGCACAGCAGGCCGGTGGCGGCGTCGGAGACCTTCCCGCCCGGGGGCGGGGCCACCTTGAGTAGGCTTCCGGGGCTCCAGTCGGCGATGTACAGGTTGCCCGGACTGTCCGCCGCGACGCCCTGGGGCGCTCGTCCGGCCACGTCCGTGATGGCCCCACCAGCCTCCACCATGCGCACCCGACCCCGGCCCAGTTCGGAGACGAAGACCCGGCCTGACTGGTCACAGGCGACCCAGAGCGGCCCGTACAGCCGCGACCGGGCGCCGGCCGCGCCGTCCCCGTCCTGCTCGCCACCGCCAGCCAGCGTCCGGATGACGCCGTTCGAGACCACCCGCACCCGCCCGGTGCGGTACTGCGCGATGTAGAGCGTGGTACCGGCGCCGTCCACGGCGATGCCCGTGGCGTCCCACAGCAGCGCCTCTGTGGCGGGCGATCCGTCCTCGTCCTTGGTGCCGCCGCCGGCCATGACGGTCACTCTTCCTGGCGTCATGCGGGTGCCGTTCCTCTCCGGGCAGGATGGGCGGCCGCGTGGAGTTGCGCGGCCGGTCGCTCGCTTCGGGTCAGGGGGCGAGCCGGTACCAGAGGTAGATCGGCTTGGCGGGCTTCGTCGGGTCGGTCGCGTCGGGCGCGCCCAGATTCAGGTCTGCGTTGAGCTTGTGCCATCGATCACCTACCGGTCCGTTGGGGTCCAGTGCCGTGACCTGCACGTGGAGTTCGGTGATCCCCTTTCCCGTCCCCTCTCGGTCGTGCACGGTGACCGCGAACGTCAGCGGGGCGCCTTTGTTCCCCAGGTTCAGGTTGGCGTCTTCGAGAATCTCGTAGTCGCGCATGTTTTTGCCGATCCAGCCGTCCTTGACGACGACGAGGATATTCGTGATTCCGCTTCCGGTCTTCATCTCATAGGCAATCCGCAGCGGCCGTCCCTCCGTGCCGTGGTTCAGATTTTGCGTGAGCTTCTTCCACCCTTTCTGCAGGCCGCTTCCCTCGGCAAGGATCATGATCTGGGTGATCTGGTCCGTCGCATCAACAGTCGTCATGACAGCCTTTCCTGTTCGATATTTGGATTCCACGCGTACCGGTTCTACGGTCTACTCGATCTTCAGGGCGGTCCACGGCGTGTCGGGGGTCGGGCAGACCGCGCTGGCGTCATAGCAGGCGGTCGCCTGCTGCTCGGTGGCGATGCCCGTTCCCCCGCCGGTCGGGCGGTCGATCACGCTGAATTCCAGATTCCGTTGGATGTCACCCTTTCCGTATCCGCCGGTCTGTGCCCCGAACTCGGACGGGAAGACATCTGCCTGGTAGTTCGCGCCCTTGCCCGCCCCGATGCGCACGGAGCCGACCAGGATGGCGCAGTGCTTCAGGTAGGGGACCATCTTCACGGCGTAGGCGGCCGACCCGTCGGTCATCGTCAAGGGACGCTTGCTGTCCATCGTCACGACCTTGGCACCGGCGCACGATGCCTCGACCGGGTCGGCCGCGCCCGCCAAATCGCTTTCCGCCAGAGATACCGGAACCGCCACGGCGACGGCCAGCGCGAGGAGGGCGAGGCGAGGAATTCGCTTATGGGTCATGGAGAATCCTTTTCGAGTGCTCGCGACTTGCTAGTACAGCGGCATCAGGAACATCTTGCTGGCGCTGTCCTTGAAGATGTCGTCCCCGTGGAAGGCGATGTTTGACCACCGGTGCGAGGCGTTGTCCTCGGTGAATTTTGACCACTTGGTGCCGAAATCCCAGCCCGGCGTGCCCCCGTCGTAATCATCCGTGCCCATCAGCCGCCAGGCCCTCGGCGTACCGGGCGTCTGGCCGGTGGGCTGCGGGCACGAGTAGACGAAGTCCCATTCGGTCCCCCGGCGCGGGAAGTTCTTCAACGTGCCCTCGGTCTTGGCGGTGCACATCTTGGGCGTCTGGTAGGCGCAGAGGGTCTTCTTGAACGGCGGGTTCTGCTTGCACTCGCGCGTGGCCTCGTAGGCGAGGTTCACGTTCCGGGTGATCAACGGATAGGTGATGGCCGTCGACGGGCCGTCGACGTTCTCCTCCACCGGCTCCGCCACGAGCGCCTGGCTCTTCGGCTTGCTTCCGTCCACGTAGTCGACATCGGGCTGGCACAGCTTCCCCCCGCAGTCGAGATACCAGCCCATGGAAGCGACCATGTCCGAATACGTCCACTTGTTGGTCTTGATCGGCTTGCAGCCGTCGGACGGCGATTTCGTCCAGAAATCGGAGAACGACTCCTGGCGGAGGTACTTGGCCGCTGCGGTCATCCGCCTCTTCGGCGTGATCTTGAAAGAATCACTTTCGGACCACCCGACGGTCTTGGCCTCGGACACCGTCTCGGTCGAGGTGTGGCTCCACTCCCCGGAGATGTCGACATAGGGGGTGACATCACCATTGACAGGGTCACGATGCTGCCTGGCCTCCGGCGGGCTGGCCGCACCGACGACCGCACCGGCGGCCGGGCCCGGCAGTCCGGGGCCAGGGCTGCTGGGGTTGGCGAACCACTTTCTGATGCCGTTGAACTTCCCGGTCAGTTTTGCTCCGACCTTGTACCCGACCGTGGTCGACGAGCTGACCGTCTGCGTGGTGCTCTCGCTCTTCCCTACGGTCAGGGTTCGCTCGATCCCGATGTCGTCAATGGTCTTCGGCGTCCCGACCGGCTCGAAATGCCAGGTCTGGTACGGCAGCGCCACCGCATACAGTGCACCGTCGCACGGGATGCTGTACGGATTGACGAAAGTCAGGTCGGAATTGACGCCCGCGGCGTAGTCGTCGTCGGGCGACTCATCGGCGGACGCGGGAGTGACGGTGGTGATCGTGAGAGCGAGCGCGATCAGCAGGATCGTTCTCGCCCGGCGGCCCGTCCGTACATTTACCATATAGTCATTCTCCCGTTGCGCCAGCCGAACGGTATGGGATGAAATTGTGCCCACTTGAAATCAAGCGTGTACGTAGAGATATCGCGACCGCAGCCTCGTGTCAAAGATGTAGTGCGAGTTCTCCTGCCCCGTCGCTGAAGTCTTTTCTGTCCGGATCTGCGTGAATCCACAGTTCGGGGCATGAATGCGGAAACGTTTATTCGGGCGCGCGATAGCGCCCCGCCGTCGCTGGCCGTCCCGGTGGCGGGACCTGGCGAGCCAGCCGAGGCCGTGCCGGAACAGGCGGCCGACCGCGCCGGTGCCCGGCGGTTGCTGGGCGCGGCGCCGGCACCACCACCAACCGGAGCGAGTCGGGCACCACGTTCAGCGCGCTGGTCGGTGTGAACAAGATCGCCGCCTCCGTGCCCAGCGACTCCGGCTTCGCCAGCTGAGGTTCGGCTGTCAGTCACCTTTGTGATCCGCGGCAGCCGTCTCGGCAGTGTTTTGGCCACCCTCTCGGCGTGTTCGCTGGATCAGTCCCGGTTGCGTGCCGGGCGGCTGGGATACTGCCGTCATGGTGAATCGACTGGTCCATGCCCAGTCGCCGTATCTCCAGCAGGACGCCACCAATCCTGTGGACTGGTGGGAGTGGGGAGAGGAGGCGATGTCAGAAGCGGCAAGGCGGGACGTACCCATCCTCCTCTCGGTGGGGTACGCATCCTGCCATTGGTTATCGCTTCTGACGACCCATCAGCTGGTGCCAGTGGCACGCTGCGTAATCGACTGGTGGCAGAAAGAGTATTTTGCGCCGCGGTGCCCCCTCGAACGCCTCGGACCCCAAGGCCGCCCGGCGGCCGGATTCTCGGCGTGCTGAAGCAGATAAGGCGAGGTCACGCCAGCCCGCCTGTCCGTGCGAGACAGCCTCTCACACAGTCCCGACCTCAAGTGCGGGACCCGCACACCTCCGCCTGCTTGGCTGATTTGCACTCATGAGCCATCACGTGGTGGACGGGGATCGGCCGGGATTCGAGCCGGTAGCCCTGTAGCGGCCCGACTGGTCCTGTCCTGCCGTTGTGGCGTTCTTGGGTACGGCGTCGAAGGTGCCATCGACCGGGTCGATGGCAGTGCCACCCGCCATCCGCCTGCCCCCAACCGCCTTCGGCGTCCCCCATTGCGTTGCCGCTACCCCCTGCGCCACCTCACCCCTCCTGGATCATCCGAACACTGCTTGGGGCCAGGTCATTGCCGGCCCTCCGTCGTGCTTTCCCCGCAGGTGTCATCTTGACCTGCGCGACCGCGAGTGGGGCCGCCCATGTCGCCGAGGCAGCCCATCTGCGAGCCCTCTCGCGCTCTGAAGGTTCTGTCTTTGCCCGACAGGACGCCATCCGACTTGTCACATATTGTGCAGCTATGCGTCGGATGCGCTGTCGCTTCGGCTCCAGCGCGGGTCAGGGAGAGGGGTCGTGCTGTGTCGGACAGCGCCGAAGCGATCCACAACCGGCTTGCCGAGCTCGCCGCTCCGACGGCCAGCAGCCGGGTCATCGACCTGGGATGCGGTGCCGGACCGACGCTGCTGGCGCTGAGCCGTGTGGCTCCCGAGGCCACGTTGATCGGGATAGACAGGTCTGCGGAGTTCCTCAGGCAAGCTCAGCAGGAGCTCCATGGTCACCTCGGCTCGGTGATGGCCCTCGCTGCAGATCTTCGGACTCCGCTGCCGTGCGGGGATGAGAGTGCTGACGCTGTTCTCTCGTACAACACGGTTGAGTGCCTCCCGGACCCGGAGCATCTGCTGGTCGAGATTGCTCGGGTTCTTCGGCCAGGTGGGCGGGTGGTCCTTGCGCACGTCGACTTCGATTCTCTGGTGATCGCCGGCGCGGATGCGGACCTTGATCGGCGGGTCTGTCACGCTTTCGCGGACGACGTGCAGGGCTGGATGGATCACGCGGATGGGCGGATCGGCCGCAAGCTGGGGCTGCTGCTGGCGCGGAGTGCACTGAGGCTGGTGAGCGTCGAGCCGCTGTTGACGTGGTCGACCGAGCTGTCGGGACACGCGGAGGCCCGGATCGGAGAGATCCGAAAGGCGCTGTTGTCCGCGGACAAGCATGGTCGCGGCACAGTCACTGCAGCTGAGGTGGAGAAGTGGTACGCGGCGGTGCAGGAGGCCGATCGCCTGGGCGGGTTCTTCTTCTCCGAGCTGGCCTTCATCGCGGTCGCCGAGCGCCCAAGCGATGGGTGCCTGGCCGGCGCCACCGCTCCACCGAATGGCGTCCTGCCCGGGCATGAGGACCGCTGGGCGTCGGGGCGTTCCGCCGCTGCGTGACGGACGGCTATGGCACGGCGCGGCCCCGGAGCACGTTGTCGGCGAATGAGCAGATGGCCTTCTCCGAGACCCCGAGCGGAGCTGTGGTGTCCAGGGTGAGTACCTGGTGCTCAGGGTCGGTCCAGGAGAGTTCGGGCGCGTCGGGTGCGGGGTTGGCGCGGTAGGCGGGTGAGGGTCGGAGGGCGTCGCGGGCGTGCCGGAGCTGTTCGGGTGCGCGGACGTGGATGAGGTGGAGTCGTTCGCGGAGCAGATCTGCGGCCAGCTGCCGCTCTGCGGGCGTGGAGGTCACGAGCGTGACGATGCTGATCGGGTGCCGGAGGGCGGCCTGGGCGAGCGCCTCGATGGTGGCGATGCGGTCTTCCGGGGACCAGCCGAGGTCTCGCAGGACGCCGGTGGCGCGCTGTTCGTCGGCGTCGTACAGGACACAGTCGCGGTGCTCGGGTTGAAGGTGGGCGAGGAGTCGGCGGGCGAGGGTGGTCTTCCCGGAAGCCGGCAGGCCCATGAGCCAGAAGACCGCGGAGGCTGCTGGGTGCGTCACGCGGAGTAGCCCCACCTCTCGCACCAGTGCTTGAGCAACGGGGGGACGTCTGCGTCTTCGGGCGGCGGGGTGGCGTCCTGGATCCGGCCGGAGGCGATCTGGGGCGACCAGTCGCCGATGCCGTAGACGAACGGGCCATGGTCGTGGCGGCCGTAGTCGAGCATGGCCGGCTCCCAGGGGATGCCGATGTACTCGCACAGGGTCTTGCAGGTGACTTCCGGTTCAGCGGTCAGCTGCTCGTAAGTGACGCTGACGGAGGTGGGGACGTGGGCGGCGGCTTCGTCGAGGGCGGTGGCGAACTTGTCGACGGTGACGGCGGCTTCGGCGAGGTCGGTGGCGTCGCCGGCGCGGCGGATGGAGTCGGCGATGGCCACCGGGTGGCGGCGCAGGATGATGTAGCGGGCGTCGGGCCAGCAGGCGGTGAGGCGCTGCCAGATGAAGACGTTGCCGGGGGACTTCTCGGCGAGCACGGTCTTGCCCGCTTCGGTGAGTTGGCGGTGCAGCAGCCGGTCCCACAGGAGGTGTTCGAGGTCCTGGCGGCCGAGGTCGAGGGTGCGCATGGCGAGGTCGGTGAACTCGTCGTCGACTGTGACGGTGAGGCCGCCGAGGTGGAGTTCGTGCGGGGCGTGGACGTCGGGGTGGGAGCCGAGCAGGCAGCGCAGCAGGGTCGATCCGGAGCGGATCGGGGAGAGGATGAAGACGGGTGCGGGGACGAGGCGCTGGTCAGGCACGGAACTCCTTCTTCACCTGGTGCTCGCGTTCGGCGAAGACGCGCAGGCGGGTTTCGAGGTCGCGGCGGTAGTGGGCTGAGCCGGGGGCGGTTTTCTCGTCGCAGTGGAAGATCCGCAGCGGGAGCTGGTGCAGGTAGCCGATGCCGGGCCCGGCGGGGTGGGCGAAGGTGTGGGAGAGCCAGTCCTCGTAGTTCAGCCAGCTCTGGCCGTCGTCGTGGAACCGGTCGCCGGGGATGCCGCCAGCTGCGGCCATGACGGGCCGCGCGCGGTGGGTGTCGTAGATCAGGAAGTGGGAGGAGACCCGGTTGACCGAGCGGGCCTCGGCGTTGAGGACGGGGCCGGCGTCTTCGAGTTTCCATTGCCAGCAGTCGTGGTCGTCGATGCGCTGAGCGAGGGCGAGCTGGGGGCAGCGGTCGAAGGTGTCGGCGATCTCGGCGAGGACGTCGGTGACGCTGGGGTCGCGGAAGGCGACGACGTCGCCCTCAATGGTGATCAGGAATCGGCTCTTGTCGGTGACGAAGTGGGTGTGGATGTTGTTGGCCTGGTCGCCGGAGGCCCGGTGGCGGGTGCGCCAGCGCAGCCGCACTTCGTCGAATCCCCAGGTGGAGTGCGCGAGTTCGGTGATCTCTTCGATCGGGGCGCTCTCGGCGCCGTCCACGACGAGGACCAGGTCGTAGGGGTGGCGGGTGCCCCGGCACAGGGCGTCCAGGGTGGCGGGGATGGTGCGGCGCAGGAGTTCGACGTCGCTATGGACGAGGTAGGCGATGGTGAACGCGGGCGGGTACGCCACCGGGGTCACCACCCTGCTGGTCCGGTCACGTCCGCCGCGGCGCCGCTGTCTGGCGGGGCTGCTGTGGTGAGCAGTGCGTGGGCGTCGGTCAGCATGGCGGCGGTGAGTTCCCGGGAGTGGTCGAGGATGGCCCGTTCGATTCCGCGCTCGATGTCGTCGGGGATGTGGGGGTGGCCCACGCACATGCCCATGACCTGGTACTTGGCAGTGGTGCCGAGTCCGATGCGGTCGGCGAGGTCCTGGAGGGCGAAGAGGTCGAAGACGACGGTGCCGCTGCGGTAGAGGCGGTCGGCGAAGGCCGCGGTGTAGCGGGACACGAGCGCGCGCACCGCCCCGTGGAGTTCAGGTCGGCTGTACGCCTCCTGGAGGGCGTGGGCGACCTGGTCGGGGAGGAAGACGAAGGCGCACCGGTAGAAGTCGGAGGTGCCGAGGAGGCGGAAGCTGCCGGTGCGCTCCAGCAGGTCGACCATCCGCTGGTAGGTGGCCTGGCGGGCTTCTACGAGCCGGCCGATGCCGTCGGTGCCCTGGTGCTTCATCAGGGCCCACAGCTTGAGTGATTCGAAGCCGCGGGATCCGTAGAACGGGGTGATCAGCCCGAGGTCGAGGCAGTCGGGGTCGTCGGCGCGGTCCGGGTAGCGGGCGAAGTGACCGAGCACGGCCGGGTCGCGGAAGAGCGCGTAGCTGGAGGGGTAGGAGACGAACAGGCCCTTGTGCGGGTCGAGGGCGACGGAGTCGGCGCGTTCGATGCCGGCGAGCTGGACCTTGAGCTTCTCGGAGAACAGCAGGCTGCCGCCGTGGCAGGCGTCGACGTGGAACCAGACGCCGTGCTGGGCGCAGAGGTCGGCAAGCGCTTGCAGGTCGTCGATGCCGGTGGTGCGGCAGTTCCCTGCGACGCCGACGACCATGAAGATCCGCTTGCCGGGCGGCGGTGAGGCCAGCAGGCCCGCGATCGAGGCGGGGTCGCTGGTGAAGTCGGGGGTGGCGTCCGCCCACAGGAGTCCGTCCGTGCCGAGGCCGAGGGCTTGGGCGGCGGCGAGGTAGGAGAAGTGCTCGACGCCGCCGGCGAGGAGGATCACGGGCTGCTCGGGGATGGCGCGCAGGCCGCTGTGGCGGACTTCGGGGTAGGTGTGGGCGAGGGCGGCGGCGATGGCGATGTGGTTGCTCATGTTGCCGCCGGAGGTCCACATCCCGCCGAGCGAAGCGAGGCCCTGGTAGGCGGTGAGCGGTGCGGCCTTGTAGCCGATGAGTTCCCGCAGCCAGATGATCAGCTGGGCTTCGATCACGCTGGCGGCGGGCGCGCTGCGGTCGAAGGCGATCAGGTTCTGGTTGAGGAAGGTGGCGACGATGTCCGCGGCGAGGGCGGCGATGCTGTCGCCGGTGTCAGGGAACGCGAGGTAGCGCGGGTCGGCCTGGGAGATCGACCACCTGGCGATCTCGGCCAGGGAGTCCATGAGCTGGTCGTCGCTGGTCCCGGTGTGGGGGATCGGCCCGGCGAGGCGGTCGATGAGTTGGCCGACCGTCGCGTGCCGCAGGACGCGGTGGTCGCGCAGCTCACCGGAGGTGAAGTCGAGTCCGAGGTCGACCGCCTGGTGCAGCATCCGCCGGCTGTCGTCCCGGGGACGGTTGCTCAGCAGGGCGGGCGGTTGGGGGTCAGGCACGTCCGAACTCCATTCGATACACGCAGCCTTCGCACGAGGACCAGGCGGGGCCTTCGATGAAGGAGTCCCGCAGCGACTGGTACGGCGACGCCGTCCAGATCTCGGCCATCGGCGTCTGGTGGATGTTGCCGAGCACGTTGCCCGGGCTGGACTCCATGTGGACACAGCACGGCGTGACGTCGCCGTCCTTGGTGAGGTAGCTCGCGTCCCACGGCCACGGACATACGGCGTTCGCGGCGGCCGGGGAGGTGAGGCGGGAGTAGTCGAAGATCGACAGCTGCAGGTCGTGCTCCTCGGCCCGGGTGAGGCCGGCCTCCAGGTGCGGGACGACGTCGTACGGGGGGAGGGCGAACAGGGACTCGGTGTTGAGGCTCTTGTCCTCGCCCCAGTGGTGCAGGCTCTCCACGCTGACGCGCCCCAGGCCGTGGTCGGCGACGAAGTCGACGATCGCCGGGAACTGTTCCAGGTTCGCGGCCGAGAGCGTCACGGCCGCGGACAGTCCCGTCTCCCGTCCCTCGGTCAGTGCGACCGCTTCGCGCAGAGCCGCGCTTAGCTGGGTCAGGCGCAGCCCGGAGCGCATCCGCCCGAGCGTGGCGTCGTCGGCGCCGTCGACGCTGATGGCGATCAGTCCGAGCCCGGCAGCCAGGACCGGTTCGAGACGGCGGCGCACCAGCAGGCCGTTGGTGTTCGTCGAGGTGAACACGGAGCGGTCCGTGCATGCCTGGACGTAGGCGGCGAAGTCGCGGACGATCAGTGCCTCCCCACCGCCGACGAAGGAGACGTGGCCGAGGTCGGGGAGCTGGTCGAGGAGCGCGACGAACGCCTCCAAGGGCAGGTGCCCACCACTGCTCTCGTGCACGGCCCGAAGGCAGCCGGCGCACGCGAGGTTGCACAGGTCGGTGAGCTCCACCTGCAGGTACTGCGGCATGGCGGTGGGCTGTCCGGGGGTGAGGCCGTAGCGGTCGAAGTCGTCGGTGACGAGGAACTTCCGGAACCGCTCGGGCACCGTGATCTGCGGCGCGTGTTCGGGTATCACCCGGCCACCGCCTTCCGGTAGACGGAGACGGTCTCGTCGGCGAACAGGGCGAACTCCTCCACCCTGCGGTCGAACGACGGTACCCGAGGGGCCAGTTTCTCGGATGCCGCGTCGATCGCCCGGGTCCAGGCGACCGGATCGCGGTAGTCCTCGACGAGGTGGACGCTGGGGTCGTCTGCGAGGTGGTGCATGGACGGGACGGCCGAGGACCACACCGGGACACCCAGGGCCCGGGCCTCGTACGCCACCAATGGGTGGTTCTCCCACCACTGCGAGGGCACCAGCAGCGCCCGGGCGTCGGCCAGCACCAGACCGACCTCGGCACGGGAGTGCGGGAGAAGCCAGCGCACCCGTCGATCTGCCGCGGCGACGGCGCGCATCCGCTCCTCGTAGGCGGTGTCGTCCGGCACGGTCGCGATCACCAGCGGCAGGTCGGTGAAGCTACGGCGGAAGGCGTCGAGCAGGAGATGCAATCCCTTCTCGGGCGAGCACCTGCCCAGGAACAGCAGATACCGTCCGCCGCCTGCGCTGGTGGCGAGCGGAGCCCAGACGGCTGGCAGTCCGTAGCGGGCCCGGTCGCGGACGACCTTGCCCACGTCGACGCCGGCCTTCGCCAACTCGGCGGCCTGGTGCGGCGTCTGCGTCCACAGGGCCCGGGCCCGGTCGTTCAGCCAGGCGATGTTCCGCGCCCGCCAAGAGGCCACGTCGCCGTGCGCGTTCTCGGGGGCATTGAGGCATCCGAGGCAGTTCCGGGTGGGAGCTGTCGCCGTGCACTGGGTGCCGGTGGCCCGGATGACGAGCTGGTGGTCGGGGCAGATCGCGGTGTAGTCGGTCAGCGTCGCGACCACCGGCACCCCGGCCAGGGACGGGAGGTCGAGGAACTCCAGGCCGATGCGGCTGAAGTGCAGCACATGCACGACGTCCACGGCAGGACGTGCGGCAAGCAGTCGCTCGACCCTGCGGGCCTGTTCCATCTCCTGGGCACGCCAGCCGACGGGGTAGTCGTTGCCGAGGGCAGCGGGCAGGCTCAGGTACTCGTCGGCCGTGCGACGATGCGGTGGCGGTGGCTCGCCGGCCGCGAGCCAGCTGACGTGCACGCCGCGGGCCGTCAGCGCCCGGGCGAGGTCGTCGGCCAGGATCTCCGTGCCGCCAGCGTCGTCGCCGGCGAATCGGTGGGTGGTCAGAAGGATCCGCAAGTCTCCGCCCCTCAGCAGGTGTTGCCCTGGAGACCGGCCCAGCGGCCGACCGGGGTGAGACCGGCGGGCATCCGCCCGTTCACACCGGCAGCCTCCGGGCCAGCGGGAGTCTCCGGTCCGGACAGTCGCAGCACTCCGGTGCGGGAGCGGTCGAGGACCGCGAACGGCTCGTGCAGGGTCAGCGCCGTCCAGCCGCCGTCCTCGAAGTCCACGAACACGTTCACCCCGAGCCCGGCCCCGGTCTCGCCGTGTGCGGGCAAGGGCAAACGGAGCCGCACCTGTTCCGCTTCCCAGAAGAGGTCGACGTCGGCGGCGTCCTCCCAGATGGGATCGGGGTGTGGGACGCGGCGGAAGCGATCCGTGGGTGCATGGAGCCGCCTGGCGCCGTCGCGCGTGGCACGCCACTGGTGCTCGCCCGGCCCCTGCTGGGCGGCGAGGTCATGCAGGGTAAAGCCACCCGACCCCAGCGGCTGCAGGCGAACCCTCACGGCGCGCACGGCATCGGGGGTGTCGCCCAGGTCGAGGCGGACCGCCAGCTGGTCGTCGTCGAGCGCGAGCCGGGCGCGCAGACCAGCCGAAGTCGCCAGGCCGCCCCGCAGCCGGCCAGGACCGCCCAGCGGGATGGCCGAGTCCTCGTCGTGGCCCGGATCCGCCAGGAGGCGGGCGGCTGGCAGGTAGTCGGCCTCGGGGGATGCGGCGAGCGCCTCGCTGGTGAGCCCGTACGGGGCGGGGAGCGCGTCGAGGACCTCGGGGTGCTTCTCGCGGAGCGTGATGACGAGGCGGACCGCGAGGTCGGTGATGAACCGGATCAGGTCGCACTTGACCTCGTCGGGCCGGGTGATGTCCCCGTTCGCCAACACAGCCTGGTAGTAGCAGCCGCCACCGCACACGTACCGCGACGGGCAGGTGGAGCACCCGTCACGCTGGTCGACCACCAGGTCGAGGTACCGGCTGCGTTCGCTGTCCTCCACGCCGGTGGAGGCGTGCCCGATGTGCCAGCCGGACTTCCCGATGAAGTGCGCGCAGGGGTAGAGGTTGCCGTTCGTGTCCAGGTAGGTGCCGCTCTTGCCCGCCCCGCACCGGTAGACCTGCGCCGCGCGGTCCTTCACCCGGTAGAAGAACCGCATGAAGAAGTCCTCGGAGTTCAGGGCGAGCAACCGGGCGAGGATGCCCTCCGGCGGCTGGGCGAGGAGGTGCTCGACGAGGTCGGCGTAGCCCTGGCGGAAGGCCGGCAGCGTGGCGGCGTTGAGCGCGTAGTCCTTGTCGTAGGTGGCGTTGACCGGCTTCATGTAGATGTTGCGGGCGCCGACGTCCTCGAAGAGGTGGCGGAAGATCATGGTGAAGTCGGTGCAGTACGCGGTCAGGACCGCGGAGACGCCCATGTCGGGGTAACGGGCCAGCACCCGGTCCAGGACCGGACGCACGTGGTCGTACGTGCCACCACGTCCGTTGGTGTAGAAGCGGACCCGGTCGTGGACATCCTTCGGGCCGTCGAGGCTGATGTCCTGGGGCGGGCCGAGCCGGTCGGCGAGCTCCGGCGTCATCGACAGCGTCGCGTTGGTGACCATCGGCCCGGCCCACACCACGCTGACCGGCGAGTCTGCCAGGCCCTCCTCCACCAGGGACTGGACCTCCTCGTGCATGTGCCGCACCAGCATCGTTTCGCCGGCGAGCCCGAAGTCGACGCGGCTGTACCGCGCGTCCTCCTCGACGAGCCGCTTGCGGTGGGTGGCGAGGCCCTGCACCACCGTCTCCAGGGGAATCGTCACGGGCTTGCCGTCGGCGTGGACCCGGTCGCGGAACGAGCAGTACGTGCAGCCCATGTTGCAGGAGTCGGTGAGGGAGAGCTGCGCCTGCGGGTACGCCTCGCGGTAGGACGTGATCTGGTGCACCGCTTCCGGTGCGCCGCACGGGCACGGCGCGCCCGGGGCGGTGATCTGGCCGCCGAGGACGTGGAAGACGTAGCCGTCCGCGAAGGAGACGTGTGCGGGGTCGCTGGTGGAGAGTGGAATCGCGTCGCTGATCACGGTGGACCTCTCGGGTTGAGATGGTGCGGATCGGGGCGGTACGGGAATTACGGGTTTTGCGGGCCGGGCAGTCCCAGGCGCTGGCGGAACAGGTTCAGCCGGGCGGCGAGCCGGGTGATCTCAGCGTCGGCCTGCCCGCCGGCCGGGTGGGCGGGGTCGGCTGTCTCCCGCAGGGCGAACGTGGCGTGGACGAGATCGCGCAGCTCCGCGGCCTCCTCGGCGCCGATCACCTGTGGGAGGAGGGCGAGTTGCCGCTCCACAGTCACCGGCATCCGCGTCGTGCCCGAGCCGGTGGACGCGAGGCGCGCCAGCGCGGCCCGGGATTCGAACCACAGGTACTTGGCGGTGTACTCGCGGCCCTGCTCTTCGTACTGGCTCGGGCGGCCGATGGTCTCAGCGGATGGCGGTGTCAGGACTGTCGTCGCCCAACCTGGGTCGTGAACGGCGGAGCCTGGCCGACGGAGCTCGAACCACTCGTGAAGGTCGCGGCTCGCGTTGCCGTCGGCGTTGACGAGGTCGTGCTCGACCGGGCGCGCGGCGGAGCCCTCGGCCTCCAGCCCGAGGCAGGTGAGTGCCTCGATCAGCAGGTCCTCCGCCGGCCTGTGCCCGCAGGGGAACGCTGCCGAGCTCAACTCGAAGTCGATGTCGCTGCCGAGGCCCAGTACCCCCTGGGCGCAAGAACCCCGCAACAGCAGGTCCAGCTCCTCGATCCGCAGGACGGTTAGGACGACGTCGGCGAGGCGACCGGCGATCTCCTCGGCCACCATAGCCCGCTCGCATGCCGCGTCCCAGCCGCTCACGCGAGCCAATTGGCCTATTCGCTCGGCCAGTTGCTCAAGCGACACGGCTCCGGCCGGAGGGATCGACTCGGCGGCCGAGAACAGTGCCAGGACCCAAGCCCGCCGTAATGCGGCCAGATCTGGTGGAAAAGCAGCCGGTCGACTGCCTGTCGCCAGGGCGTCCAACTGTCCGAGCAGGGACGCATAGGCGTCCTCACCGCGCTGCTCGCGCAGGTGTGCGGTCAGCACGGTGTGGAAGACGCCGAGCTTCGCGGGAAGGACGTCCTCGGCGAGGTGCCCCAGAGCGGCGGCGCTTGCCGATCCGGCCCTCGTCAGCGGGAGTTCGCTCGCGAGTGTCACCTCGATCCCGTAGCGGCGGACGTCCACGTGGGGCGCGCCCCGGGCGAACCAGCTCGCCAGGACGGTCTCGAAGTCGTCCAACACCGCCTGCTCGCCCGGTAGCGAGGTGGGGATTCGGTCCCGCAGCTTGAGGTCGTGCCCGAGCAGGTCGGACCAGGCGATGTCCCACTTCATCAGGGTCAGCTCGTTGGGGGTGGCTCCGGCCGGCACCAGGAGCGCGTCCTCCCAGTCGATCAGGACCGTCCGCCCGACCCGGCGGAACATGTTCCGCGGCACACACCCCGACGCCTCGACCCCTCGGTCCAGCAAGGCCACCAGCAGGTCGGCGACAACGGGAACGGACAGACCGTTCGCCCCGTTCCCGGCCGATAAACGCCTGCCCAGATACGGGGAAACCAGTGCGGCACCCTGGCCGGGCAGTGGGACCAGCTCGGGAACACAGACCTCCACGGCGCCGAACCCGTCGACAGTCAACCCGCCCAGACGACGCGCGGACTCAGCGGCCAGCTCCTGCTCCGAGCGCGCAGCCCCAAGAGGCCGGAGCTTCGCCACCAGGTCGCGCCCACGGTGGCGAAACCGGTGCACCCGCCCGCCAATGTCGACGAAGTCGGTGTCATCGAAGGTGACCCGGCCGCTCGCCCTGTCGAGCGCCTGCCGAACTGAGACCGCGAGGTCCCCCGAACCACGCGCACCCCTTGTCGTTCTGCTCACTTCACTCCCCTCCCGAGTGCCGCACGCAGATGTGTCACCGTAGCCGCTCCGTCACCGTGTGTTCGATCGAATTAGCGGATTCGGCCACCGGCTTCCGGTCTGTATGGAGCCGCACGAAGCGGAACGGTGGCTCCCAATTTCTGATGATCATTCAGTTCTGCGACTCATCAATGCTGTTGGGGAGTCATGTCGTGCCGGGCGGCTACGCTTAATCGGCCTCTCGCCCGCGAGAGCATGGGACAATCGGCGTGCGGCGCCGACCGTCCACCTGGTGCGGTTGCTGTGCGACTCCCGCGGCCCGTCCGCGGATCCGCCCTCTCACAGAAGTGGTCCTTCGTTCTATGGCTACGGTCCTCTCCATCGCCGACGCGGTGCAGCAGCGCTTTGCTCAGGCGATCTCCACCGCGTTTCCCGACGCAGCGGACAGCGACCCCCAGCTGCGACGAAGTGACCGCGCCGACTTCCAGGCCAACGGGATCATGAGTCTCGCCAAGCCTCTGCGGGCCAACCCCCGTGAGGTGGCCACGCGCGTCCTGGAACACCTGGCTGCGGACGAGGTGATCGCGAGCCTGGAGGTCTCCGGCCCCGGATTCGTCAACGTCACGGTCACGGATGCCGCGATCCTGGAGCGGCTGGCCGCCCGTGCGGCGGACACCCGGCTCGGTGTCGGCAGCACCGCCGAGCCTGGCGTCACGGTGATCGACTACAGCCAGCCGAACATCGCCAAGGAGATGCACGTCGGCCACCTGCGCTCGACGATCATCGGCGACGCCCTGGTGCGTACTCTGGAGTTCACCGGCGAGAAGGTCATCAAGCGCAACCACCTCGGCGACTGGGGCACCCAGTTCGGCATGCTCATCCAGTACCTGATCGAGCACCACGACGAACTCGGCGACGACACCGAGGCCGCTGACTCCGGCCCGTCGATGTCCCGCCTAAACCGCCTCTATAAGGCGTCGCGCGCCAAGTTCGACAGCGACACCGACTTCGCCGACCGGGCCCGTCGGCGCGTCGTCGACCTCCAGGCCGGCAACCCGGAGACCGTCGCCTCCTGGCAGGGCATGGTCGACGAGTCGAAGGTGTACTTCGAGGCCGTCTACGCCCGCCTCGGCGTCCTCCTCGAAGACGCCGACGCCATCGGCGAGAGCTACTACAACCCCATGCTCGCCGAGGTCTGCGCAGACCTCGAAGCCTCCGGTGTCGCTGTCCGCTCCGACGGAGCCCTGTGTGTCTTCTTCGACGACATCAAGGGCCCCAACGGCGAGCCGACCCCGCTCATCGTCCAGAAGAGCGACGGCGGCTACGGCTACGCCACCACCGACCTCGCCGCCATCCGCGACCGCGTCGGCTTGCTCGGAGCCAACCAACTCCTCTACGTCGTCGACAGCCGCCAGGCCCTCCACTTCCAGATGGTCTTCGAAACCGCCCGCCGCGCAGGCTGGCTCCCCGACAGCGTCCGCGCCCTGCACCTCGGCTTCGGCACGGTCCTCGGCAAGGACGGCAAGCCCTTCAAGACCCGCTCCGGCGAGACCGTCCGCCTCATGGACCTCCTCGACGAAGCCGTCGACCGGGCCCGCACCGTCGTCTCCGAGAAAAGCCCGCAGCTCGCCACCGAGGAACTCGAAGACCGGGCCAAGCAGGTCGGCATCGGCGCGGTCAAGTACGCCGACCTCTCGACCTCCCGTACCCGCGACTACATCTTCGACGCCGACCGCATGGTCTCCCTCAACGGCGACACCGGCACCTACCTCCAGTACGCCTACGCCCGCATCCAGTCCATCCTGCGCAAAGCCCCCGAGGGCGTCATCCCGACCGCCCACCAGGACCTTGCCCTGGAGCCGGCCGAGCGCGCCCTCGGCCTCCTCCTCGACGAGTTCGGCGCCACCATCACTCAGGTGACCGGAACGTTCGAGCCCCACCGGCTCTGCGCCTACCTGCACCACCTGGCGTCGGCGTACACCACCTTCTACGAGCACTGCCCCGTCCTCAAGGCCCCCAGCCCCGAGGTCATGGAGACCCGCCTGCTGCTCTGCCAGCTCACCGGTCAGACCCTCCGACAGGGCGTGGACCTCCTCGGCATCGGCACGCCCGAGAGGTTGTGACTCCTTCGGCGGGGCCGGTGGAACGCGGAGTGGCTGAGCTGGGCAGACAGGCCCAGGTCAGCCACCCAAGAGTCTCGCGTGCCCCAGTCGCACAAGCGCGCCGCTCCCAGTAGCGGCGCGCTTCGTCAACCTGTAGCGCCTGCCGGCTCAACTCATGCACCACCGTGCGGCTGGCACCCGGGCGCGTAACGACAGCGCGCCCCGGTGCCAGCCGGTGGCTGATCCGAACAGAGGCGGACTTCGGGGCGGGTTCCGTAGTGGTAGGTAGGCCCAAGGGCCTGGAAGTCGACTACGCCGGATCCTCTTGATCCTTGCCATCTGCCCTCAGCAGGGCCGAGATGCGTTCCCACCTCTCTACGGACCAGGCGGGCGACAGGGCGAGCTGCTCCTCCACCCAGGCGTCGATCGCCTCGTCACAGTTTGCGCTCATGTGCAATCAATCCATGGAATTGCGCTGGTTCGGATAGATGTGCCCCCGCAGTGTTAGTACCTGAATCAAGCAGCCCGCCGCGGGAGCGCGCATCACGGGACTGGCGTGAGGGGCGGCCTATATTTCATTTCCCGAGTGCCGCGGGCGGCGGGATTCACGAGGTGAAATATCGGCGGACCCAGGACCGAGGGTCATGATCCAACGCTGCTGTTGCCATTCATTGCGTCTGCGATGACCTTCAGCGATTCGGGATCCGTGGGCGCGGAGCGGCGGTACTGCGGGTGATCGAGGTCCATCTGGAGTGCTGCGTGCTGCGGGGCCGCGTACCGAGTGCGGTCGGACCAGGCCAAGGCTTGGTGACTGAGGCGGGCGGCGGCGACAGCGAGGTGTTCGCGCTGGTAGCCCGAGTTGGTGCACATGGGCGTGATTTCGCGAGTGCTCATCGCATACCAGGGTGCGTTGAGTTCGTTTTCCTTACGCTCGTCGGCATTCTCGGAGGCGTGGCCCGGGTCGGCACGCCAGCGGGTCTTGTACTGGCCGTGGCGCTTCTTGCCGTAATTCCGCGGCTCGGTGTACAGGAACCAGGGGTGACCTTCGGTGCGTTCGGCCGGGAAGTAGAGGTCGCTGGAGGTTTTGAGGGTCTTCTCCTTGCCACTCTTCAGCTTCTCCGTGACATAGGCGAGACGGGGCATCTCCTCCTGGTTGCAGTTGAGGCGGATGACGCTCACCGGTGCCGCGTGGACCGGAAGCCCACTACTGGGGAGCCACGGGCGGGAGTCGGTGGGGTCGGGTTGCTTGCCTTGCTTGTTGTTGTTGAGCCCCGGCCACATCCTGCGGCAGGCGCTGCCGTCGATGATGAGGGCGTAGGGGAGGTCGTCGAGTTCGTCGGCGAGGTCCTGCAGAGCGAGTTTGACGTCGTGGCCGGCCTGAGTCCAGCGCTGGATCTCGTTGTCGCCGTCGGCTCGGTGGAGCGGGTAGTTGGCGGCGTGGAAGCGGGCCTGGGCGGTGGGGTAGTGCTCCCAGACCGGGCTGAGGTTGCTCCAGCCGAGCATCCGCCAGGCGCCTTCAGGGGTGTCCGGTGGGATGATCACGCTGGCCGTGACGATCCGCTTGGGCTCGCCGCGGAACCTTCGGTCGGTGGCCTGCTTGCGGATGTGGACGCCGCACCAGGCCATGCGGGGGATCGAATAGGAGTCGTCCGGGCCGTAGAGCGCTTCCTCGAACCGGGCGTCGATGATGCCGCAGGAGCGGTACAGGTCGAGGAGCCCCATGTAGACGCGATGGTCGTCGTACGGCTTCTTCGGGACGGTGAGGACCTGGTCGCCCTTGACAGCGTCTCGCTGACGCCCGATGAGGTACTGGCTGGGGGTGAGGGTGGCGGCGAGGGCGCGCCTGGTCTGGAACTTGGCGTCGCTGTCCTCCAAGGCCCTCTCCACCTCGGAGGACTTCAACTGCTTGTGTTCCTCGGCGGCGATGGGCTTCTCGGTCTCGCACCACGCGGCCAGCATGACGCCCGGTTCGCTGTAGGCGTCGACCACGGCGCGGGTGTCCGTGGCCCGGGTCGTGACCGGGCCGTGGGCCAGAAGGTCCTTGGCGTAGTGGAAGACCGCTTCCACCCCGGGCGCCAGCGCGATGCGGTCGCCGTCGACACTGCGGTCGATGTCGGACGGGTCGAGGCGGTAGGAGTGCGCCAGGCCGTGGAGCATCCGCATGCGGGTGGGCGCCTCGTAGTACAGACACAGGATCCGCAGCGTCTTGTACCCGGCTGCTTCGATCGAGCGCTGGATGCTGGCGGGATCGGGCAGGCCGACGAGGTCGATGTATTGGTTGTCCTTCTTGCGGGCGGCTTTCTCCGCGGCCGAGATGGTCTCGAAGGGGCGCGGCGAGAAGACACTGCCCTTGGACTTGAGCTCCAGCAGGCGGGCGGCGCCGTCGAAGGCCCTCTCGATCTGGTCGCGGAGCAGCCCCAGGTGGTACAGGCCGGCGCCGGTGCCGACGGCGAACCACTTCGGCGGAGTGGGTACGACGGGGCGGACAGGGCCCGGGGCTGGGGTGAGGAGCGTGGCGCGCTTTCCGTTCGCGTCGCGGGTGTTCCACAGGTTTCGCTCGCGCTCGACGCGGTTCTCCACCGCGTTGAGAGCGGTCCGGTCGGCGTCCAGCTTGGCGAGGATTTCCAGCGCGTAGGAGTTGGCCTGCCGCAGGCCTCGGCCGTCCAGGGTCACCTTCAGCAGTGGCCGGCCGGTTCCTTGGTCGACGAGGGCGGTGCGGGAGAAGATCAGGGCGTTGTTGACCCGCCGTACGTGGGCGTCGGTGTTGATGATCGGGTGGTCGACCGCGGTGTAGGTGGCCATCTTGACGGTCATCCTGGACATGGCGTACTGGAGCCTGCTGGAGCTTTCGTCAGTGGGCCAGTCCCGGGTGATGTCTTCGGCCTTGATGGGGTGGCCGCGGCCGGCGAAGGTCGGGCCGATGGGGTGGCCCCAGGCGACGAGGCTTCCGTCGTTGGCCGGCCGGTAGTGCACCTCGGCCCGGGTGCCCTCGTCCTTGGCGGCCTGCCAGCCGATGATCCGCTCCTTGGTCTCCCCCTTCTTGTCGACGTACTCCTCCGTGACGCCTTCCATCTGCTGGTCGATCAGGGGGACGGCGGCAAGGCGCTTGGCGATGTGCCATTTCACCGCGTCGTAGGCCCAGCTGGGTGGGTTGACCACACCTTCGTCCCCGGTGGCGAGGATGTGCTCGGCCAGCGGGAGGCGGCGTGCCGTGGTCGCGGCGATCAGCGTGGCGAGCCGGGACTCGACCTGGAAGGGGACCTCGTCTAGCGGGATCTTCCGGACGATTCCTTCCAGGAAAGTGAAGACCTTCGCCAGGGTCCTGGGCGTGATCTCGGTGAGGCTCACCATGTACCGTAGGTACTTGTCGAGGTGGACGTAGCCGTCGGTGAGTTGCTGCAGTACGGTCACGACGATGGAGTAGGGGACGAGGAAGACGTCCTCCTCGCGTTGGTCACGGACCGCCTTGGCGTTCGCGCGGGCTGTCTTCTGAAGGCCGCGCCATTCGTTGCGGGTGTCGTCGTCGAACTCCCAGACAAGCGCCTCCATGCCTTTGAGGAGGTCGGTGGTGCAGTGGATCGCCGTGGTGTGCGCGGTCAGATCCCGCTCGGCGGCACGTCGCCCCATTTCGCGGTCCCCTTCTCTCTCGTCATCCTGGCTGGGTGGGCCGTGGGCCCGGACGTGTTACAGGCCGGCGTCGGGCACGCCCGCGTAGGACAGGAACGCGTGCAGGGCCTGGCCGTAGAGCTCGTTCATGACCCGTTTCTGCTCTCGCGTCCAGTTGCCGTGGATACGGCGGATGATGCTGGACAGGTCGGAGCTGAACTTCGTGTCGTGCAGGGAGTGGTCCACGATGTGCAGGGTCATGTCCGTCTCCCCTCGGCGTGCCCGGCCGGCGAGTTGCACAAGTTGGACGAGCATGCCCGCGATCAGTTCCTCCTGCAGCTCATGGGCCATCTGGGAGAACCGCGACGGGGAGCGCAGGATGCGCTGCAGCTGGCGCCACGACGCGTCACGGGCTGTTTCGATCGCCAGCAGCGGGTCAGCGCAGCCGCCCGGTGGAAGGGTGTTGATGCCGGCCGCGTTGACCGAGCCGTGGATCCACTCGGTGTCCTCGATGCTCAGGACCGGTCGCACGCACAGGAAGATCTCGCTGACGGCGGAGCGGGTGCCGACGACGATGTTCAGGCCTCGGGCGATCACGGCCAGCGGGGCGATGAGGATCTCGCCGTGGTCGGGGAAGTCTTCCAGTTCCTCGCGGACCATGCGGCGGACGTGAGAGGGCAGGTGCTGCTCGTAGTCCCGTTGGTGGAAGTCCTTGACCAGCAGGCAGATGCGGTGGCGCAGGCCCTCGGCCTGCGCCAGGCCGTGAGCGAGGTAAGCGCACTGCTCGTAGGAGTTGGCGGTAAGGATCACCCGCGCCCGGTCGTCCTTTCGCCCCTCCAGCCGCCGCAGCCGCCTGTCCAGGTGCTGCTCGTACAGCAGCCGGCCCAGGTCACGCAGGACGGCTGGCTTCTTGTCCGCCCAGATACCGCCTACGCGCAGAGCCTCGCGCTCATCGCCCGAGCTCGGGTCGATGACGGGGGTGGCACGGGTGACGATGGAACGCGGCCGGGTATCGGGGAGCCACCACTTCACCGGGGCATGGACGTGCTCCTGGACGGCCTGGGGGAAGTAGGCGGTGGCAGACAGCCCGAGCACCGGGCGTTGGACACCGGCGACCATGAGCGCGGTCAGTCCGCCGAGTTCGGAGACGAAGGTGTGGGGGTCGCCTTCGAAACAGCGGGACAGCAGTTCGGCCTCGGTCTCCTTGGCCTCCAAACCGCG
The DNA here is from genome assembly GCF_042656005.1 of Kitasatospora misakiensis. Classification (NCBI taxonomy): domain Bacteria; kingdom Bacillati; phylum Actinomycetota; class Actinomycetes; order Kitasatosporales; family Streptomycetaceae; genus Kitasatospora; species Kitasatospora misakiensis. The sequence continues at coordinate 77,532 of NZ_JBHSOF010000026.1, forward strand.
GATCTGGTATCCGCTGATGGAACGCCCGAGCGTCGAGAGCGGAAACAGGACGGTCACCGTGCTCTTGTGCAGCCCGTCGAGGATCTTGCGGACGGAGGCCAGGTCGAGGTGGCTCAGGGCGGCGGCCTGCCGACGGAGGTTCGTCATACTGATGTCGAGATCGCCGAGGATGGTGCGAGTGGCGAGCAGGTTCACCACCGCGGCCCGGTCGTTGGCGACAGGGACGGCATTGCCCAGCAGACCATGGAGTTCTTGCTGCACGAGGGCAAGGAAGTTCTCACCGCGGGGCGCGGTCAGGGCGGCCAAGGCCCGTTGGAGGGCATCCCAGTCCGCCGACGCGGGGTAGTCGGCGCCGCCGGCCGACTCGGCGCCGTTCCACCGCTCGGGCATGATCCGTTCGAGGAAGCCGAAGAGCTCCGGGGGAACGGCGTCCGCACTGGGCACCAGCTCGGGGAAGAGCAGCTGGAGGATCTCGCGGTCACGGGACTGGGTCAGGCGCCACCCGTCATTGTCGCGCCCCGCGGCACCCCAGCCCCCGGTCTCATTGCCGGGATTGAGCTTCAGAGCGCGGGAGCAGAGCCACAGCAGCAGGAACTCCGCCATCAAACGGGAGTGGCTCACCGGAGAGAGGAACTGTTCCTGGTTCCCGCTCGGCAGCCGCTTGGCATCCTGGTCGATCTCCCGCAGGGCACTGTCCCGTTTGCGGGAGGCCAGCACGACGGACGAGGTGCAGCGGCCGATCGCGGTCTTCTGGAAGGCGTCGACCTCATCGACGATCAGCGCGTCGAACGAGCGCAGCGCCAGTTCCAAGGCGCTCACGCCAGCGGTGCCGCGCACCTGCCCGCGCCATTCCCGCCCGTCGATGACGGCCCCGATCCGCAGGGCCCCTTCGAGAAGGTTGGCGTGGTTGGTGACCACGATGTCCGCCTCGGCCGCCGCGTAGACGGGACGGAACTTGTCGCACACCGGGATGTAAGGGCAGGCGTGCGCCTTGAAGCTGTCCGCTGTCGGCGCGAGGAGCGTCAGACAGTTCTCCTGCCCGGGAGGATAGAGACCGGGCGGGTCCATGAGAACGCGCTGCGCGCACCCGTACGCGAGGTGGGCGATGTCCCGCTGCCCTCGCAGGTCCCACTCGGTGATCTTGGTCGAGGGGGTCAGCGCGGCGTAGTCCATGGCCCGCTTGTGCATGCTGGCGGCCGACATCAGCGGGGCGCAGGTGGCCTGCTTGTCGATCTTTCCGGTTTCGAAGAGCCAGCCGAGGTCGTTGTTGATGTCCCAGGCCATGCTGAGGGTGGCACGAACGTCGGTGAGCGCGATGGCCAGTCGGTAACCATGGAGGACCGCCCACGAGGCCATGACGCGTACGAGCACCGTTTTGCCGCTGCCGGTCGGGGCGTTGAGCACCTGCAGCAGGCCGGACACCAGGTCCAGCTCGGACAGCTCACCACCAGCACTGCTCTTGAGGTCCCTGATGAACTTCGAGAGCACCGTGTGCAGGTAGGCCACCGACTTGTCGCGCTCGGACAGCCATTGCGAGACCTCCAACAGCTGCGCCACGGGCGCCGTGATCCGGTCACGGGCCGCGGCGGTGACCAGATGCGGAAGCGCCTCGTGCCCGGCCGCCTTCTCGAACAGCGGGGTGGCGCGGAACTCGATCTCGCGGCTGGTGACCCCGTGCTCGGGGCCAAGGTAAGTCGTCCTGGTCTTCCACGTACCCGGCCCGGCGAACTCCCCGGCCTTGGGCCGCTTGCCCGGAGTGAAGAACCGCCCCGTCAGGCGTTCGGCGTGGCCGAGGAAATCACCCCCGACCTTCAACAGGGCCGCCTCCGCAGTGAATGGGTCATCCCCGACCAGGGTGACCGTGCCGCCCGACCTGTCATGCCCGTCACCGTCCGAGGTGAGCTTGCCGACGAACGCCAGCACAGCCGATCTGAACGCCTTCGGGTTCCACCACTCGGCTGGCATCAGCTGCGCCACCTGGCGGACCGCGCGCCGCTCGGCGAGCGTCAGCATCGGCCATTGGTCCCATGCCTGCGGCTTGCGCGCGGCGAAGTACGCCGCGTCCCTGAAGGAGGCCACCACGTTGCCGTCGTTGTCCTTGCGCCTCATACAGTGCGAGGCCAAGGCCAGGGCCCCGACGAGGCCGGCCTCCGCACCGCTGAGCTCCCCGTTCACGCCCGCCCCTCCCGGATCGCCGCCAGCACCTCGTCCACGTAGCCGCTCGCGGTGATCGCCCGCATCCCGTAGCCGCGGCACACCGGGTCGAGCGTCGCCACTTGCGCCTCCCGGTGGTCGGCCACCACCAGCCACTTCGCGTTGCCCTTGTCACCGGAGTCCATGTGCAGCTTGTCGACCAGGTGACTGACGAAGGTGTAGTCCTTGAAATCTGCAGGGAACGCGGCTTTTCGCTGCTGGCCGTCGTCTTTGGCGACGTGCAGGTCGATGCGGTCGCCGTCCACCCACAGCTCTGCGCGCCAACCCGTGCCCTGGAGATGGCGGTTGAGGACGCGGTGCAGTCTCAACTCGGGCAGACCGGGTACGCAGGTGCTCCGCCACACCGACCTCACCAGCGCCTTGTGGCCGTCGACGGGCTGCGCCTGCGGCACTTCGGGGACGCACCCTGTCCACAGCTCACCCTGCCGTCCGTGCGGAACGCCACACGGGAACACGGGATTCAGCACGGGCGGCTCGCCCTGGGTCGGCTCGAAGCGGTAGGTCGCGCCGGTCTGCTCATGCCACGGGTAGAGGCACCAGGCGCTTCCCTGGTCCCGTCCCTCGGAGTGGTGCACCGAGACCTTCATCGGCCACTTGCACGCAGGGCAGGGGAACCACCAGCCGCGGTAGCGCGCGTGCTGAGGCACCGGCCGGTAGAAGTCGACTGCCCGGGTGGGCAGGTCCAGATCTGCAAGGGCCGGCCGGTCACTGATGGCATCGGCCGGTTCCTTCTCCAGCACGACGGGGTGCTCGATCAGGTTCGTGCGATGCCGCTCGTAGTAGGGGCCCTTGATGGCACTGAACACCGATTCCTGGCTGTGCTCGTCTTCGAGGGCCGTGAACGTGACCCGCCCTGCGAACCGGCCGACCTTCTTCGCGGCCCGGATGACCCGCTCGGCCTCCAGCCGAAAGTCGAATGCCTCTCCCGGCGTGACTCCGTCCACGTCGAGGAATCGAAGCCCGTCCAGGCTGCCCGGATCCGCCCACTCGGGCATCAGGCCCGCCATGGAACCTGTCTCTGCTCCGGTCAGCCTTTCCAGCAGGCCGGTGAACCTGACACGGTGTCCCGGGCCAGCTGCGGCCATCAGCGCACCTTGGGCCTCCATGAGGCGCTCCAGTCGGCCCGGGCCGCTCAAGTCGTCTCGTGTGAGTGCGTCCCCGCACACCGCGAAGGCCATCGCCGCGCTGAGCAGCGCCTCCGTCTGGCGGAACTGCTCCGAGTTGTCCGCCTGTTCGCTGTCCACACCGGGACGGTACGGGCACCGACGAGCGAACTCGCTTGTTCTGCAGCGGACTTCACTCGATCAAGTGGTTTAGGTCGGAAGTCTCAACGTCCGGATACAGTTCCTGATATGCGTCAAGGTAGTCCTTCGCGTGCTGTCGCCCGCTGTCGGTCAGGAACCAGAAGTACGGGCCGCTCTCCTCGCCTTCGGGGTGGCGCAGAACGATGAACCCGCGGCTGGGGTTGCGGCCGTCCGGGCTTCGCCCGACAGCCAGGGCGTGCGGCGCTCGCCCCGCCAACGAACCGTCCACGCCGACCCCGTCGGCGCGGGCGACGCGCACCAGGACACTCCACAACCAGCGGGACAGCAGCGGTGCCGGCGCTCCCTTGCTGCTGGGAACCTTCAGGCCCGCTCGCGCGACGCTTCGCCCGTGGCGCGTCACCTCAACCAGCGTTCGGTCAACCTCGCCGACGCCGTCGACGTAAACGCGGTCCCGGTGCGTGATGACCATGTTGCGGCGCCGCAGTGCGGCGACCGACGAGCCCACTCCCGGATCGCGCACGCCTTCCTGCCGAAGCCGTTCCTGAAGCCTAGTCAGTCCGACAAGCTCCTTGGGCGCGTGGAGCGCGAGGGGCATCATTCGCCACTTGCGCGCAGCGCTGCGGACGCCGCCCATCGCGTGGCTCCGCCGCTGCAGCAGTTCCTCCTCCTGGTCCTGCCAGAAGAGGCACGCCAAGTAAAGACGCTGACGCTCGTTCAGTCCTTTCCACGCCGCCATCGGCCCGGACGAGTCTCCACTGCCGGACGCCCTCCTGGGCAGGACCGGCACAGTCTCGTCAGCCGGCCGACTGCGCCGCCAGGCATCCAGCAGCACCCGCTCAGGTACCCCGTACACCTGAGCCAGGGCACGCGCTACCCTCCCGGCCATCTCCGGGGCCCCTCCATCACACTCCGGAACTGTCCGTCCGAGTTCCAGGGCCTGGAGCGCCCCGGCATCGAAGCCCAAGTCCCGAGCCCATGGCTTCTCGGCCACTGCGGTAGCGGCCTGGCCTACCTCCAGCCCGGCGTCCCGGCGAAGGTCCGAAAGAGTCTCGGTTCCACGCAGCCTGCCGCACAAGTCCTGCGCGTCGCACCGCAGGACAGCTAGCAACCGCCCGAACGACCGATCACCAGGAGCGCTCCGCCCAGCCAGCCAGTACTGCACCGCCCGCTCGGAGACGCCGACGGCCCTCGCCAGCTCGGCCGAGCCCATGCCGCGCAGCTCGATGTACCTTGCCAGCGCGGACGGAGAGAACGCGGTCTCGGTCATGTGCCCAGATAACGGTAAGAGCGTGGTCCCGGGCAACCGCCGAACAGGGACCGACTGTGTGACTCGGGTACCCATCTCCCGCCTCTACCCGAAAGCACAACCGTCCTGCATCCAATCGGGTGTCCTGAGACCGAGGAGGGCCACGCCCCGGCAGAGGGTCTGTCGGGGCCGCAGACTCCGAGGTAGTTGCGGCGGGGGACACATATCATCTTCGCCGCCCTACCCCGGACTCCCGCCATCGACCATCTCGCGGCGAGGTGACGGGCGCACAGGCTCCGGAGTGGCGGTCCGCCCACGCACTTCACCATTGGGGCCAATGGTGGCGAGTTGGGCGACCCGCATACGTCGGGGTCTCCAGGGCGCCCAGCTCCAATGCCTCATGGCCGATAACTCGACCGCTGTGACAAGTGTCTAGATCTCCTTGAACGTCGCCGAGATCCCCATCTCGTCGAGTCGTTGCCGGATCTGCTCGGCTCCCTCGGCACTCAGTACGACCTGGAATGTGCTCTGAAGGTAGCTGATCTGCCTTTCGTCCAGAGCCATGAAGAACGAACGGAACAATGCGGCAAGTCCATCAGCGGTGTCGTCATCGGCCAGGAGGTTGCAGGTGAACGAGAACACTGCCTTCTGGTCCTTGCCACCGGACTGCTGAGGGACGTCGTCGCTTGAACCGTCCGCTCCGGTGTCCTGGTGGCCGGCTGCCCCGTTCGCCTGAGTGGCGCTTGCTGCCCCTGCCCCGCTCTGTGTCGTGTCATTCGGGGCTGAGGGTTCGCTTGTGTCGGTGCAGGTGCCGTCGTGGGAAGGCTCACCGCAGGTCGGGCAGAGCTGAGGCTTCGGCTTCGAGAGCCGCAGGCTCGTGCTTGCCAGGTTGACTTGCGCAGGCCCGGTGACAGCGACCTCGGTTCCATTGCCGTCGACGATGCTCACCAGGCCCTGGTCCACGGCGTCGTGAATCGCTTGCTGAAGATCGCGATCCCCACCGTAGAGCAGCGGCAGTCTCGGAGCGCTGTAGAACGCGGCCCGGATGTCGGAGAGGGTCTTCCCGTAGTCCTGGTCGCGGAGGTTGTGGTGCAGGGCTCGGGGAGTGAACTCCCCGACATCGAAGACCTTGTCCCGCGCGGCCAGCGCCTTCCAGACCGCAGTACCGTTCAGAGCGGTGAAGTTGTCGTCGTCGTAGGTGAGTTCGTCGAGGTAGCGCTCTCCGTCCGGGTCAGGCTGCGCGAGGAAGACGACGTGCTGGTAGGCCCGCTTGAGGGCCTTCTCCAGCTGCTCTTTCGCCGTGGCAAGTTCCTTGGTGCCGATCGTCTTGAGTTCGCTGTCGTTCTGCACCTCGGGCGCGGCCAGGGCTCGTTGCCGCGCCAGGTACTCCACTGCCAGGCCGCGCACCAGGCTGCGGCGCTGGGTGTTCGCCACGGCGTAGACCGCGCTGCTGGCCCACTGGACGGGGAGCTGTTGGACACCTTGCCCGAGGCCCATCGCGACGGTCAGCGCCTCCATCGTCGGCTTCTCCATGCCGTTGCGGAGGCTGAACTGGGCAGGGTCGAGCACGACGAGCCGGTTTGTGTAGGCCATGTCCAGGCCGCTGGTGGCCATGACATCGACTGCGGTGCGTTGGGCATCGGCGGGAATGAACTTGAGTTCACGGAACGGGCCGCTGTTGGCGAGCTTCTGAGCGAAGTCGGCGATGACCTGGTCCCGCTCGGTTTCGGTGATGGTGCGCCGGATGTCCTTGACGAGCATCTGGTGGGTGAGGCGGGTGGACATGAAGTAACGGGCGGGCTTGTTGTTGCCCTGGCCTCGGGCGATGTCGAGAGCGCTTATGCCCCGTTCCTGGTTGACAACCTCTTCGACGACGATGTCGGCGTCGGTGATGGTGTAGCTGGTGTGCGGGACACTGGTGGCCGCCTTGACCTCGGGCGCGCTGGCACCGCGCCCTCGACCGGGACGGAGGGTGCCGACGATGCTCACCAGGAAGATAAAGGTGGCAGCGCGTTCAGCGGCTCGCGGATTATCCCCATGCCACGGCACCTCGGGGCGTTCAAGGTCCTGGCGGCGTGCTGTTCCTGACGAACCTTCGTGGTTGACGACCTCGATTTCGGCGAGGCTTCGGTAGTTCGCGATCGTGCGGTCATCCTCCACTAGGCCGCTGCCCAGGAGCGCCTCGCGGACTGTGCTCTCCGACAGGGGAAGATCTCCGGGTCCGATGAGTGCCGGCACCCACTCTCCCGCCTTGCCTCGCTGTTGCAGGGCGAACACGGTGGCAGCGAAGATCCGGATCGTGGATCGGACACGCTGGAATCCGGTGACTCTGCTCCACTCGTCCTTCGCCAGACTCACGAGCATCGGGTGGAAGGGGTAGCAGGCAGCAACCTCGTCCGACCAGTGGCGGCGCCAGTCAGCACCGATCTGCTCCCAGACGTGCTTGGTCCAGCCGTTGTCGCCCAGGACCGGCTCGTAGAGGCGGGCCGTCGCGGCGAGTACCTCGGCGGCTGGCTCGGTGTCGAAGAGTCGCCGCCGCAGGATGTCGGCGAAATCGCTGACCTCGGTGACCGTGGCCGGCAGGCCGTTGCGTTCGAGCAGGGTGTTGAGGTCGTCGCGGCGTTCCTTGGCAGCCGGCGAGAGCGCGGTCTTGTCTGCGTCGGAAGCGATCATCACGACGAGCATCGCCACGTGAGGGACGTCGTTAACGACGTCGAGAAGGGCGCGCAGGAACGCCATGTCCTGGGCTGCAAGATCGGGCTTCTTGGTGCCGTCGAGACCGTTGCCGATGTAGTCCAGGACCTCATCGACGATGATCAACACAGGCCTGTTCACGGCGCGGATGGCCTCGGCGATCTTGTGCTTGTCGCTCCAAAAGGGCTGGTAGCGCTCGTAGAGCGAGTAGTCCTTGGAGAACAGCCGCCACAGGAACCGCTCGTAGAGGCTGACCGCCGGCCCGTCGAGCTCCTGCACGCCAGCACCGGCGGTCATGTTGTCGCACGGGAGGACGACCACATGCGGCCCTCCGAGGTCCCGGGCGAGCTCTCGGCCCATCTTGGCCTTCGCCCGCTCGACGACCTTCTCGCCCAGTTCGGTGGACAGCAACGCCGTGGGATTGGCAGCCAGGTGGAAGGCTCCGATGCAGGCGTGCGACTTACCACCACCCATGCCCTGGTCGAGCCGGGTGACGGCCCGAGCCTTGAGGTAGTCGTCACCGCCTCCGACGCGGACCGCGATCTCGGTGAGGAGGTCGATCAGCCGCTCGGTGGGGTGGGTGATGTCACCGTAATAGGCCGCATCCGCATACGGCGGCCGGTCCATGGCGGTGCCGTGGACGGCGCGGAACAGCGACATTTGCACATCGTCGATCTGGCCGGAGGCGTTGAGGATCTCCTCACGGATCTTCAGGGCCTTCCACCACGGGGTCACGCTCGTCGTCACTACTTATCTCCTGGGCTGGTGAACATGGGTGCTCGTGGTGTGCTCGTCATCACATCAGCTTCAGCTGGGCGCCCTGTCGGCGCGCGCGTTCGAAGGCGCTGGCGGTGACCGCCTCGGCGGCGCTGCCGATTCCGGCCCGGGTGCGCAGGACTCGGGTGAACGCGATGGAGTCCGGGTCGTTGTCGGGAAGCCGGTCCGCGAGGAACTGGATGGCCGACCAGAGGTAGGTGTCGTCGACACCGCGCTCCGATGCCGCCAGGACCTCACCCATGGCCTGCAAGCCCTCATCGGACGCCGCGGCGAGCGCGAGTGCTACGTCGACCGCGGCGGAGTCGCCGTCGACCTTGCCGTAGTACTCACGCGAGGTGATGAAGCGGACCCCCTTGTCGGCGTCACCCACAAGATCGCGTACGGCGGCGAGGTCGAGGGAAGAAGCCAAGGCCTGCCAGCGCAGCTCGGACTTTGCCTGGACCTGTCGGCCGTAGAGCCGAATCCACCAGAGGGCGAACCGGGTGCGGGCGTCGAAGGCCGAGAGTGGCTGGTTGTTGACCTCGACAGCCATGGCTTCCTGGACCGCGGCGCGAGCCAGCGGTAGGAACGTGTGGATGTCGACTGGTCCGCCCTTGGCATCGAGGACCTCGCTGTAGCGGCCCACAACCTCCATCGCGGGGCCGGCCGCCGCCATTAGCATGTCGGCGGGCGCCAGGCCCCACCGCTCCCAGTCGGGGTAGCGGCGCTTGATCTCCGCCTTGATCTCCGCCTCGACGGCACCCTTGCGGCCGGCCGGCCGTCCGGCCGGGGCAGGACGGCAGGCCATGGTCAGCGTGGTCTCGATATTCGCCTTGCCCTGCTGCCCGCCGGATTCAGTGTTGGCCGGCCACGAGCCGGTCATCACCAGCCCCGCCTTTTCGATGGAGTGCAGCAGCCGCTGCCACACCTCGGGCTCACCATGGCCGAAGACGATCGTGACGACGCCGTCGTCGCGGACGGCCAGGCGCATCTGCGCGAAGGCGTCCGCGATGAGGTTGTCGTAGTGCTCGCGGGTGCGGTGCTCGTTCGGGGCCTCACCGCGTACCCGCTTGACGATGATCTCCTGGCTCTTGTCCTGGCAGCCGTGCGGGTCGGCGGTGACGGCAAGCTCCGGCCAGGTGTTGTGCAGGCAACGCTTGACCCAGGTGTAGAAGAGATCCGAAGCGTCCGCGTAGGCGATCATCTGGTCGTACGGCGGGTCTGTGACCACCGCGCTGAACGTCTTGGGCGGGTAGGACAGCGCGGTCGCGCTTCCGCGCTGCACCGAGGCGGGCACCCCGCGCAGGTCGGAGAACAGGTTCCGGCAGGCGGCCAGCACGTTGTCCGAGATCGATTTCCACGTTCCGGGGCCGTCGCCGATGCCGGACTCGAAGAAGTCGTGGGAGAAAGTGATGGACCCCTCGTTGACGAACAGGTCCCCGACCTGAGCACCGCCCTTGCTTTGGAACCGGGCGCCACGGGTGGAGCGCCGCAACTTCTTCACCACGACCGCCGTCGCGTAGCCGCACAGGGCCCGCACGTAATCACGCGACAACCCGGCTGCGGTGAGCTCGTCGCCGAGTTCGTTGATGATCCGTGCCAGGCGCACGTACGAGAGGGTCTGGCGGTCGACCATGAAGTCGCCGTACGTCTTCGCCCCGTAGATGCTCGGCCCGATGATGTTGTTGTTGCCGGGGGCGATCCCCTCGTCCGGGATCGCCGGGAGGAAGGGGCTGAACGCTGGCTCGAAGCCCAGCGCAGTGGTGGCCGCAGCGGCGGCCTTCCGCTCCTCGTCGGTGGGCTGGCGGAAGGTCTTCTGGCTCTTCGCGTCGATATCTGCTGCCAGGACGAGAGCGTCGCGGCCCTGGCCTTCCTGCAAGAGCCGCCGGTGCACAGCCAGCGAGTGGACGTGGCTGCAGAACACGCAGATCGCGCTCTTGCCCGGCACCTTCTTGCCGTTCTCCACGGCGTTGGTCAGCGTGGGGGCCCGGGAGGGCTTGCCCGGCGTCACGACGGCCTCCCATGTTCCGGAGGCCCGGTCCGCGGCGATGTAGAACGCCACCGCTTCGCGGGAGCCGCGAGCGGGCATCAACTCGTAGGAACCGATGAGCGGGAACGCGTGCCCGCACTCCTGGCAGGGGATCTCGACGGCCCACAGGTACCCCCATGGAAATGCGCCGTTGCTGCGAGGGTAGAAGTCGCTCATCGCAGCGGTATGCCTGGCTTGGATCTCGGCGAACAGCGTCTCAAGGTCGCCGAGCAGCCGGTCCGTGCGAGAGGTCAGCAGATGGCCGAGGTCGCCGAACGGAAGGTCAGGCTCCTGGCTCCAGTCCTCGAACGGGGCCGAGGTGAGCAGGTGGCTGGCCAGTACTGCGACCGGACTGTAGTCGACGGCGGATGCCTGGACGCCCAGGCGTGCCGACTCCAGTGGGATCATGCCGCGTCCCGAGAACGGATCAAGGGTGGTTGCGCCCTGCGGGTTGGCCTTGGCGATCTCGGCCTGCAGTTCGCCCCACGCCCCGTAGCGTCCCGTCATGGCCTCCCGGACGAGGTTCTGCAACCGGGTCTGCTCGCCGACCTCGTCGGGCCACGGCAGCAGGGAGCAGATCGTGGCGGCCTTGGCCTGGGCGGTGGGCCGCTTGGCGAACCACATGAACAGGGAGATCTCGCTATTCCCTGACCCCCAGCCCTTGTCGCTGTTGGCCGACACCTCGGCGCTGGGAAACCATCGTTCGATCATCCGGCTCATGTGTTGCTCCCCGGGGCGTTCTTGAGACTGCTACCGGGGACGCGGAAGATCGCGTTCCCGGTCATGACATTGGCAAAGAGGGTGGCAGGGTCTTGGTAGGCCCCGAAGAAACGTCCGCGGCCGTCAGCGCACTGGTCGACGACGTAGAGCCAGTACTCCTTGCGGTGCTGGGTGGCGATCAGGACCTCGTTGCCGGTCATCCGGATGCCGTCGCTGGCCGCGTTGCCCAGGAGGCCCTTGACCTCGACATGCCGGACCTGGCTGTTCCGACGCGCTTCCAGATCGTAGCCACGGCCCTCGGTGTGCACGTCCTCCACAGCCCACCCATCGTCGGCGAGGAGCTGCTGGACGTGGCGCATGGAGACCAGCTCTGCGTCTATTTCCGCCTGGACCGTGATATCAGCGGCCGCCAGGACACGGATACGGCCGATCAGCTTCGGCGCGGTCAACTGCACGTCAGCAAGGCGTTCAAGCTCGTCGAGTCGTTGCGCGGTCTGGGCCTGGAGCCGGCGCCGCAGTTCGACCCGGGCCGCGCGGTCGTCGATGTTCTCGGTCAGGCTCAGCGGCAGGTTGGTCAGATCCTTGCGCGCTTGGGCGAACCAGTCAGCGCGCACGCGCCGGTGTTCGGCGACAGTTTCATCGGCCACCTCCCGGGCAGTCGAGAGCGCCAGCCCCTCTCGGGCGGGATGGGGCGCGGTGCCGTACTGACCAGTAGGTACGAGGTTGGCCAGCGTTTCCCACCGCACCGGGCGGGCGTTGCCGCTGTCGTCGACCTTGACCAGGCTCGCCCAGATGCTCGCGCGCTTCCCGTCGCTTTCCGTCAAGGTCGCCGTGTACGCGTACAGGTCGTACGGGGTGAGACTTGTGGGGTCGGCAGCGGCGCCGGACCGGTGCAGGTCCTCGGCGAGGGAGTGTTCCGCCATGCCGATCAGATCGGTGAACCCGGGCTCGCCCGGGCCGAGCGTAATGGTGTCGCCGACGTCGATGCTCTCCGCGGCCTCGCGTACCGCGTCGCCGCTGGTGGCGATGTGGACCTCGCCAGCGCCGCCAAGGGTGACGGGGAACCTTGCCGTACCCTCCAGCGACAGCCGGCGGAATCCGGCGCCGGCGGCCGTCGGGGAAGACTGCAGTACTCGGGCAGCGGTGAGCCGGTCGAGGTATGCCTCGACGATCGCCGGGTTGATCCGTGCGAACAGATCACGCTGAAGCAGGGTCAGCGCGGCGACGGCGTCGACCTGGCTGGCCAGACGTCGTTCGTTGTCCCGCACCTGCCTGGCAGCCCGGGTGAGCTCCTGGGACTGGACGGCCTTGGCGGCGTCGATCGCCTGTTGTTTCCTGCCTTCGTCGTTGCCGTACAGGTCGGAGAGCCACTTGTCGTAGTCAACGCCGGTGATCTCAGCCACCGCTGACAGACTGTCGAACATCTGGCCACGCAGCTCATTCGCCGCGGTGACGAAGTGGTCCAGCAGCCTGAGCAGGGTTTCACCCTCTCGCGTGTCAGTGGCGATCAGGTTGTACAGGTGGACATCACGCAACTGACCGACGCGGTGGATACGTCCCATCCGCTGCTCAAGGCGCACGAGGGACCAAGGGATGTCGTAGTTAACCAGCACGTGCGCGGCCTGAAGGTCGATGCCTTCGTTACCGGCGTCGGTGGTGACGATGACCTGGAACTCGCCTCGCATGAAGGCTCGGCGCACGTCGTCGCGTTCAGCCTTGTTCTGCCGACCCGAGTACAGCTTGGCAGTGAACCCTTCGGCTTCGAGGCGTTGTGCTACCCACTGGGCCGAGTCGGCGTACTCGGTGAACACCACGGCTTGCTCGCCGTTGCCGGGAAGGACCCCGTGCGGGGCAAGGCAGTCCTCGGTGAGCCGCTTCCATTTCGACGGCTTCCAGGCCTGATCACGGAGTGTGGCGTTGATCTGGTCTGCGAGGCTCTTGATCGCTGCCCGCTCGGCCCTGCTGGCGGTCGAGCTCGTGTGGACGACCTTCGCCTCGTCGACCTCCGCCTCGTCGCCTTGCCCGTCGCCCTCGGCGATGAGAGCGGCCTCCGCCTCACTCATCGCCCCCATGTGGTCGTGGCGCCGGCGCAGTGTCTCGGCAAGCGCGTACAAACTGGAAGCGGCCCGCTTCGCGTACACCATGCGGGCAAGCGGCTGCGCGGCGGGTGGGAAGTACCTGTCGACCATGTCCAATGCGGCCTGGTAATAGCCGTATTCGACCTGCGACAGGGGGACGCTGTGGTTGTGCGCGGCGCGGCCCTTGAACAGGCGGGTCCTGCCGTCGTAGTCGACCAGGTCTTCCTTCATCCGCCGCAGGAAATGGATCGGACCCGGGCGAAGCGCACGCAGCGTCACATTGGGGTCACTGCCCGGGTCCGGGTAGATCGCCGGGTCCACGAGGTGCAGCAGGTGCCGGAAGAGCCACTCCTTGCCCCGATGCGGGGTCGCGGTCATCAGCAGTGCCCGCGGGGTGTTCTTGGCCAGGAGGCGGCCGACTTGGTGGAATCCGGCGGCGGTAGGAGTCAGCCGGTGCGCCTCATCGAAGACCACCAGGTCCCAGCCGGCCTTGTCCGGCCGAATGGCGTCCTGTACGGCCGGGTTGACGGACGCCAGCTCAAGAGAGACCACCCACAGGTCGTTGGAATTCAGCGCGTTCTCACGCACAGTCGCCGAGGTGAGCTGGCGCAGTCCTCCGCCGAGCAGACGCTCGAAGTCGTCGACCCACTTGGTGGCCAGGTTCGCCGGGCAGACGATAATTGCACGCTTGACCAGGCCCAGTCGCTGCATCTCCCGGAGATACAGGCCGGCCATGATCGTCTTGCCTGTGCCAGGCTCGTCCGCGAGCAGGAAGCGCAGCAGCGGCTGCGGCAGCATCGCGCCGTAGACAGCCGTGGTCTGGTGCGCGTACGGCTTCAACGGGGTGGCCGCCATGGCGCTGGATTCGGCGTTGGTGGCGGCGGCATACATCCACTGGGTCCACATGGCTGCCAGCACCCTGGCCGAGTCGGCTCGACCGTCGCTGACCAGGGGCCGCACGGTTTGGGTGTCTCCGGCGGCCAGGTTCACCTCGTGCCGTCGGTCCTGGTCGTCAACAAGGATGAGGTCCCACGAACCCGGGTCATCGCCGGGCAGGGCGAAGCGGACAGTGGCGAATTCAGGCACTCCGCTGGCCTGGACTCTCACTCGTTGCCCGCGTTCGAATGACACCTCGTCCTGCGGCTGATTACTCATGCGCGAGTCCCGTAGTTCGTCTGGATCCAGCGGGCCAGCAACGGATCGATCACACGCCACCCTTGACTCGTGTCTTCGATGAGCCCGCTGGCGACCAAATGCGGTGCCGCTTTCTGAGCTGTCGTCTTGGGAAGGCCCAGTGTCCGCACAGCCCGCGCGGCCATCGGGGCGCCGTACTCAGCCACCGCCCGGAGAACCTTGCGTTGGCCCACGCTGAGCCCGCTCATCGTGGCTCGTGCTTCAGGGTCGATCTGCCGCAGAGCCGCAGCAATCGCTGCATCGAGATGATCACTGGTGGCTGGCTCTCCTGCGGGGACCTCTTGCCACAGCAGGTGAGCCAACAGCATGGTCCGCTGGGGATGCCCCTCGCCCGCAGCCAGTAGCTCGTCCAGCACACCAGTCACGTCGCGGTCCCCTGCGGTAGCGAACCGCTCTTGGATCGATTCGCGGAGTTTCGCTTTGGGCAGCCGACCAAGGCGGAGCGCGGACACTGGCTCCCCCTCCCCTTCGGCAGACCCCGTGGACAGCATGTCTGGCCTGCTCCCGGAGAACAGGTAGGAGACGGCCGCCCGCTGTCGGCAAGCATGCTGCCGGATCAACGCCTCTGCCCCCGGCACACCAGCAGCAGACTGGAACTCATCGAGCACGATCAGAGTCCGCCCGCCCTCACGCTGAGCCAACAGGGAGGGAAGCTCCAGCAGAGCATTCAATGCCGCCAGCGGGTCGGCTGCGGGCCGACTATCCATGGCCGAAGCGAATCCGGACCCCGTGATCGACACTCCAGCCTGCGAGGCAGCCAAGATCTTGCTCACTGCCGGACGCACCACCTCGGGTGCGTACGACGCCCACGCCCGCTCAAGGCGAAGCACCAGGTCAGAGAAGCTCGCGACCCCGAACAGATCGGCAGTGACCACAGTCAGGCCGTCCCGCTGCCCCTCGGCCGCGATCTTGTGAATCAGGCTCGTCTTGCCGAAGCGCCGCGGTGCCACCAGCGCCATCAGCCGGCCCTCGCGGGCCCATGCCTTGATCATCTCGGCCTCTCGGCACCTGTCGACCACCTGGTCACCAGCGACTGGCCCGTCGTATTCGAACGGGCCTGTGCTGTCCCGCATCGTCGACTCCAGGAGGTGTGGTGCTGAGATCGCAAAGGTATGTCGACAGCGTACCTCCTGGTACGCCAGCGGCGTACCTCTTTGCCCAGTCGACGGACTCGCCCACTGGGCGTGAACACCCCGGGCCCGGAGACCGGTACCCCATGTGCGGATCGGGAGGCTGCCCCGTCATCCGGTAGTGACAGAGTTGCTGGAGGCGGTTGGCCGGACTGCCTCGGCGGTTGGCTGTTGCGGGGGCCGTGGGTGTGCACGACCTTGGAGACGGTGGCTTCGCAGTCGGCGGCCACCTGGCTCATTGGGCGGGCCCACGGAGGGCAGGTCAGTCGTCCCATTCATTGAGGCAGCCGGATTTGATGAACCAGGGATTGGCGGCCAGGGCGCGATAGAGGGCGGCCTGCCAGGAGTTTCGGTTTCCGTAGCTTGCGGCCCGGTCATGGATTTCGTCGATGGCGGCCCGGTACGGCTTGCCGCGTAGATAGTCGCTGAGTGCGGCCAGCTCGGTACCCACCTGTGCCGCGTAAAGCCTGGCGAGCTTGTAAGTGGCGAAGTGCCTCTGCACGCGAGCGGTCAAGGTCGCCGACCAGTCGGGGTGCGGGGCGACGAAGAAGATGACGCCCGGCTCCGGTGGCGGGGTAAGGCGGGCTGCCAGCCATACCTGGCCGCTGACATCGTCGAAGTAGGGGTGGAGCGTCTGCTGCTCGGCCACAGCCGGTATGGCTTCGCCTTTGGCCTTGTTGCAGGGCAGGCACGCGGGGACGAGGTTGGCCGGGGTGACGGCGAGCAGCGGGTAGGCGATCTTGGGGAGCTGATGGTCGATGGTGTCGGCGAACCCGTGCCCGCACAGCGGGCAGCGCCCCCGGCGGGCGCTCTTGATCAGCTGGTCGTAGATCTCCCGGCCTGCGCTGCCTTTGCGGGCCATGCGGCTGGTGTAGCAGCCGGTGAGCTTCTTGTTGTCGCCCTTGGCAGGGTCGTTGCCGTCGGGCTGGTCCTTCAAGTGCTTCAGGGCGTGCAGGGACCCGGTGGCGGCAGCCTTCTCGTACTCGTCGGCCGCAGCGGCGACGGCGTCTTCCAGCAGTTCCAGCCGGGCCTTGACCTTCGCGGGGCGGGTCTTGGAGACGCAGGTGGCGTAGACGCTGCGGGCGTCGAGGTCGGGTTGCGGGATCGGCCACATCAGGACAGTTCCTCCGGTGCCCAGGCGTCGTCGCCGAGGTCGCGGAGAGCGATCAGGGACCGGACGATGATGCGTGCCTCGCCGCCGAGCCGGCCGCCGAACCGTTCCAGGATGCTGCCGAAGGATTCCCCGTTGTCGACGAGGCGGTTCAGTTCCCCGTGGAAGCCGGAGGCAGTGACCTCCAGGCCGAAGACCTCGCGGGTGAGTACACCGACGTTTTCCCCGAACGTCTCGGTTTCGGGGCGGTCGGCAACGACGTGGTCCCCGTAGCGGCGCAGCTTCCAGACGCAGTGGGCGGGGACTTCCTGCAAGACCACGGGGGAGTGGGTGGCGATGAGTGCCAGCCCGTTGCGGTCCGAGATCAGGCTGGACAGTACCCGGACGAAGGCCGACAGCAGGGGCGGGTGGAGGTGGGTCTCGGGCTCGTCGATGATGACGAGGGTGCGCTCGCCGACGTGCTCGACCAGCCGGGTCACAGTCAGCAGTACGACCTTGTGGCCGGAGCTGAGGGAGGCGAACAGCTTGCGGGCCTTGGCCCGCCGGCTATTGGGGCTGCGCGTTGCCTGGAAGTCTTCCAGCCAGTCCTCGGCCAGCAGGCCGCTGCCGGCGTATGTCAGTGTCCGCAACGCGCTGATCCAGCGGTGCGCCTGCTCGCCGGTCAGACATGCCTCGACGCTCTCGGCAAAGTCCCGTTTCAGCTGCCACTGGGACTTGACACGTGGAGCACGCGTGCCGCCTGAAGGCATGCGCAGGCCGACGTGGGTCGTGGGGAACGACTCGTCGTGCGGGAGGAGGGGCAGGTCGTCGAAGGCGCTGAAAGAGACGCTGACGAGGTTGCCGAACGACCGGCGCTGGCCTCGACTGTCCTCGATGACGCGGCCGACCTCTGAGGGGTCGGCTTCTGGGTCGGCGACCGCTCGGGCCAGGCGGTTGAGCAGGACGGACTTGCCGGCCCCATTCCGGCCGGTAAGCACGTGGATGTTGCTGGAGGGCTGGCTGTGTGGTGTCACCCGGAAGGACAGCTCAAGGCCGTCTGTGCCTGCGGTGGCCGGCGCGGGGCCCTCGTAGGAGACGTGAAAGGGCGTGACGCGGTCGCCGTCGCGTGCGATGCGACGGAACTGCTCTTCGATCATGAACGGCTTCACGAACCGCCACAGCGAGGTCCGTGTCACCTCTTGGTCGCGGGCGGTTTCGAAGATGCTGTTGTCGAAGGCCATGTCACGCAGGCCGATCAGGACGCCCCGACGTATGTCGTCACCGAGCTGGCGCAGCCGCTCGTAGTACGTGTCGTCCTGTCCAACGGAGAAGAGCGTGTCGTCGAGCGAGTTGAAGTTCCGTGGCACGTCCGGGTCGCCGTTCTCGTGACCGTCCATGCCGAGCCGGCCGATTTTGACCTGGCCGATCTGGTGCACGGTGCCGTCGGAGTCGGCGATCGACAGCCCGAACAGGGTGCGGTATCCGAAGTCGTCCCATGCTTCCTTGCGCAGGAGCACCCAGGGGCGTGGACCTCTCGCGGGAACGTGCCCCGGCCCGTCCAAGACCATGAAATGCACAGCGTGCTCCTGCTCTCTTGCCTGCCTCGTGCTGGCGCCCCGATCCTACGGCGACCCGGTTGGTGAGCCGCCAGCTGGCGCCGGGAAGTGCCGGAGCGGATGGCAAGCGGGCAAGCCCCCCGGGGAGCGAGACTGGCGGGCTCACCACACAGTCCGAGATCGTTCAGGCCAGTCCCCTCGGGGAGTGGGGTCTGCTGGCCCTTGAGTGCATGGTGGCATGCGTGGACCCACCCCCTCGAAAGCTAGGTTGGGCGGTCGTGATCGTGCGACGATGCCAGCATGAACCGACTCGCGAACGCGACGTCGCCGTACCTGCTCCAGCACGCCTCCAATCCGGTGGATTGGTGGCCATGGGGAGAGGAGGCGATCAATGAAGCCAAGCGGCGGGACGTGCCCATTCTCTTGAGTGTGGGCTATGCGTCCTGCCACTTATGCTTCTAGTAATCTACTGGTGTCATGTGATGGCGCACGAGTCCTTCGAGGACGAGGGCATGGCGGAGTACCTCAATGAGCGGTTCGTTGCCGTCAAGGTCGATCGGGAGGAGCGGCCGGACGTCGATGCTGTGTACATGGAGGCCGTGCAGGCGGCGACCGGGCAGGGTGGGTGGCCGATGACGGTCTTCCTGACGCCCGAGAAGGAGCCGTTCTACTTCGGTACGTACTTTCCGCCCGCGCCGCGGCACGGGATGCCCGGGTTCCGGCAGGTGTTGGAGGGTGTGCACGCGGCGTGGCGGGATCGGCGGGAGGAGGTCGGTGAGGTGGCCGGGCGGATCCGGGCGGATCTGGCCGAGCGGGCCTCCGTCTACGCGGTCGGTAGTGGGGTGCACCAGCCGCCGGGGGAGGCCGGGCTGCATGAGGCGCTGGTGGGGCTCAGCCGGGAGTTCGACGAGCGGCACGGCGGCTTCGGTGGGGCGCCCAAGTTCCCGCCGGCCATGGTGATGGAGTACCTGCTGCGCCACCACGCCCGGACCGGTTCGGAGGCCGCGCTGGAGATGGCCGTCCGTACCGGTGAGGCGATGGCCCGTGGCGGCATCCACGACCAGCTCGGCGGCGGCTTCGCCCGGTACGCGGTGGACGCCGGCTGGGTGGTCCCGCACTTCGAGAAGATGCTGTACGACAACGCGCTGCTGCTCCGCGCGTACCTGCACCTGTGGCGGGCGACCGGCTCCCCGCTGGCGCGCCGGGTCGCGCTCTCCACGGCGGACTTCCTGCTGCGCGAACTGCGCACCCCCGAGGGCGCGTTCGCCTCCGCACTGGACGCCGACAGCCTCGACGAGGAGACCGGCGCCACCGCCGAGGGCGCCTACTACGTCTGGGAGCCGGGCCAGTTGGTCGACCTGCTCGGCCCCGCCGACGCGGCCACCGCCGCCCGGCTGTTCACCGTCACCGCCGGCGGCACCTTCGAGCACGGCACCTCCGTCCTGCAACTCCTCGCCGACCCCGAGGACCTCGCCGAGTACGAGGCCCTCCGCGGCCGGATGTTCGAGGCCCGGGCGGCCCGCCCGGCGCCCGCCCGGGACGACAAGGTGGTCGCCGCCTGGAACGGCCTCGCGATCGCCGCCCTCGCCGAGACCGGCGCCCTGCTGGAGCGCCCCGACCTCGTCCGCGCCGCCGAACGCGCCGCCGACCTGCTGCTCGCCGTCCACCTCACCGCCGACGGCCGGCTGCTGCGCACCTCCCGGGACGGCCGCCCCGGCGCCAACGCCGGCGTGCTGGAGGACTACGCGGACACCGCCGAGGGCTTCCTCGCGCTGTACGCCGTCACCGGTGAGGCCGAGTGGCTCCAACTGGCCGGCGGGCTGCTCGACACCGTGCTCAAGCACTTCACCGACGAGAAGACCGGCGCGCTGTACGACACCGCCGACGACGCCGAGGAACTCATCCGGCGCCCGCAGGACCCGACCGACAACGCGACCCCGTCCGGCTGGACCGCCGCCGCGAACGCCCTGCTCGGCTACGCCGCGTACACCGGCTCGGAGCGTCACCGGACCGCCGCCGAACAGGCCCTCGGCATCGTCGGGGCGCTCGCTCCGCGCGCGCCGCGGTTCATCGGCTGGGGCCTGGCCGCCGCCGAGGCGCTGGCCGACGGTCCGCGCGAGGTCGCGGTGATCGGCCCGGCCGGCGACCCGGCGACGGCCGCGCTGCACCGGACCGCGCTGCTTGGCACCGCCCCCGGCGCGGTGGTCGCGCTCGGCGAACCGGGCGCGGGCAGCGACGAGGTCCCGCTGCTCGCCGGCCGGCCGCTGGTCGACGGCGCGCCCGCCGCGTACGTCTGCCGCCACTTCACCTGCGACGCGCCGACCACCGACCCGGCGGTGCTCGCCGAGCGCCTGGGCTCGGCCGGGCGGGGGGCGTAGGTCCGGCCGGACGGGCGTAAAGCGGTGGTGGGGGTCGCGGGCCGCGGGTGAGGATGGGCCATGCCCTGGACCCTCAGCACCTCCCTCGACGACTTCCGCGCGCGGGCCGGCGACTTCCTCGCCGTGAACCCGGCCGAGAACACCGTGCTGCTCACGATCACCGACCGGCTGGCGGCGCACGGCCCGTACTACTACGGCGACGGCGCGCCCGTGTTCGGCTGGTGGCGGCGCGAGCCGGACGGGCCGGTGGCCGGCGCGTTCCTGCAGACCCCGCCGTTCACCCCGCGGCTGGGGCTGATGCCGGAGGCGGCCGCGGCCGAACTCGCCACCGAACTCGCCGCCGCCTGGGCGGGGTTCACGGCGCTTGCCGGGGTCGCCGGCGGGGCGGCGGCGGTGCGGGCCTTCGGCGCCGCCTGGGCCGGGGCCACCGGCGCCACCGGCACCGTCAAGGTCAACGAACGGCTCTACCGGCTCGGCGAGTTGACCGAGCCGCCGCGCCCGCCGGCCGGCAAGCCCCGGCTCGCCGGGGCGGCCGACCGCGAGCTGCTGATCCGGTGGTTCGAGGAGTTCGCGGCGGAGGTGGACATCCACATCCCGCACATCGGACGGGTGGTGGACGACCGGACCGCCGGCGGCCAACTGCACCTGTGGGAGGACGACGGGCGGCCGGTCGCGGTCGCCGGGGCCAGCGCGGTGATCGCCGGGATGTCCCGGATCGGTCCGGTCTACACTCCGCGCGATGCCCGCGGCCGCGGCTACGCCAGCGGCGTCACGGCGGCCGCCTCGGCCGCCGCCCTCGCCCAGGGGGCCGGGGAGGTGCTGCTGTACACCGACCTCGCCAACCCGACCAGCAACTCGATCTACCGGCAGATCGGCTACCGACCGGTGGAGGACTGCCTGGAGCTCGCCTTCGGCGACTGACCTCCGCCGGCCCGGGCGCCCGTCCTGCGGATTCCGGCGGCCCCGGCAAGGTCCAGAGGAACCGAGGGACCGGCCCTACTCCCAGTCCCAGCGGATGCCCAGGATGCAGGGCCGCAGGGCGGTGGCGACCAGGTGGACGCAGTGGTGGCCGTCGAGGGTCAGCTCCTCGGTCTCGTAGGGGCGCTCCGCGGGGGAGCGGCGGGCGAAGCGGTGGCAGCGGACGGGCAGCGCGGCGGGGTGGAAGGTGACTTGGAGGACGTACTGTCCGGCGCCCGAGTTGAAGCCGCGGATGTACTCGGAGCTGGGCGTGGGGGACGGGGCGTCGTCGAAGCCGTAGCCGAGCAGGTGGGTGTCGCCCGCGCGCAGCCGGCGGTCCAGCAGGAGCTCGGCGACCAGCAGGTCGTGGGCCTGGTCGCGGCGGATCCGGCCGGGGCGGCAGTTCTCCTCGGCGCGGACGCCGACCCGGGTGATGTCGCTGCCGGGGTCGCCCTGGTGGATGGCGAGGTAGCGGTCGATGCCGTCGCGGTGGGCGCGCAGGGCGTGCTGCGAGTCGCGGCGCAGGAGTCGGCGGTCGGCGCCGATCCGGATCCGCTCGATGTGGGTGATGGTGTGCAGGCCGGTGTCGCGCGGGCTGGCCAGGGCGGCGAGCAGCTCGTCGACGGCGGTGGCCGGGCTGATGAGGTCGCGGTAGGGGCGGACGGGCGGGCCGGCCGGGTCGGTGGGGGCGCCGCGCCGGGGGCCGAGCAGTCTGGTGAGGGAGTGCGCGGGGAGGTCCAGGACGCGCTCCAACTCTCTGACGGCGCGCAGGGATTCCGGACGCTCGGGGCGGCGGTGGCCCTGCTGCCAGTAGCTGAGGCTGGTGATTCCGATGTGGACGCCGCGCAGCGCGAGGTGGTCGCGGACGCGGTGCAGGGCGAGGCCGCGGACGGCGATGGCGGTGCGCAGCGCGAGGTGGAACGGGCCGGTCCGCAGCGCGGTGGCGAGGTCGCGGTGGTCGGTCCGCTGCATGCGGCCTCCTCGGGTGGCGGACGGGGCGGGCCCGGTTGGTCGTGAATATTCACATGTGGAAGGGGGTTTGTCACCGGTCGGGGCGTTCCTGACGGGGGTTGCGGGACAGGCGTTCACTCCGGGGCGGGTCCGTTCACACCCGGGTGGACGGGCGCCGAGGGGCGTTGACCGGCCATGTCAACGGGCGCGATGCTCGGTGGCGCGATCCGGACCGCACCCCCACACCTCTCGACTCCTCTGCCTGTCGCAAGGAGGAAATCCCCCATGTCAGTCGCACGGACACGCCTGCGCCGCACCGTCTCGGTGCTCGCGCTCGGCGTCCTCGGCCCGGCGCTCAGCGTCGCGGCCGTCACCCCGGCCCAGGCCACCCCCACGGCCTCGTCCGCCCCCGCCGCGGTCCAGCGGGCGCGGCCCGCCGCCGCGGGTGCCACGGCCGATCCGGCCGGCACGTTCAAGAAGCTCAACATCACCATGCAGCAGCAGGAGCAGACCAACTGGTGCTGGGCGGCGAGCGGCAACACCATCGCCACCTGGTACGGCTACTCCTACAGCCAGAACCAGTTCTGCAACGCCGCGTTCGGCCGCTCGACCACTTCGAGCTGCCCCAACAGCCAGGCCACGCTGGGCGATGTGCAGAACGGCCTGCGCTGGATCGGCATCAACCCGGGCTCCTACGTCACCGGTTACCTGCGCTACAGCACGGTGCAGACCGAGGTGAACGCCGACCGGCCGATCGAGACCCGGATCCAGTGGAGCTCCGGCGGTGGCCACATGCACGTCGTCCACGGCTACGACACCGGCAGCAACTGGGTCTACTGGGGCGACCCGTGGCCGTCCAACTACCGCTACAACTGGGCGGACTACAACTACTACGTGTCCAACGGCACGTTCTCCTGGACCCACTCCCTGTACCGGATCGGCGCGTGAGGGGCGACATGAGCAGCATGCGTGATGCCGCGGTCGTCCGCGGCGCGGCGGCCGTCCTGCTGGCCGCCGGTCTCGGCCTGGTCCTCGCCCCGGCGGCGTCCGCCGTCGAACCGGCCGGGGTGCCCGAGCCGGTGCCCGCGGCGGAGCTGGCCCAGGCCCGGGGAGCGGTGCAGAGCCCGGCGGTGCTGGACCAACTGGGCCGGTTCTTCGCCCGCAAGGGCCTCCCGCCGACGGCGAAGCTCACCGTCGGGGCGGCCGAGGAGGCCGCGGCGGCGGCCGCCGCCGCGCCCCGGCTGTCCGGGGACACCGTGCCGGTGTACACGCTGGACGCGGCCTTCGTGTCCGGGACCTCGGGCGCCCCGGTGGCCAGGGCCGAGTTCACCGCGAGCCGGGTGGTCGCGGCGGACGGCCAGGTCGCCTCGGTCTGGACGGTGAAGCAGGGCGGCGCCTGGCGGGTCGTCAACATCGCCACCGGCGGCGACGAGAGCGACTACGCGCGGCTGGCGGCGGACGGCGGTGGCGGGACGGCGTTCCGCGAACCGCAGGTCAACGCCTGGTACGTCCTGCGGGACGGCCGGGTGCTGCCGCTGGACGAGGAGGCGCGCCGCTCGGTGGGCGAGGGCGGGGTGAGCCTGGCCGCGTACCAGGGCCTGGTCCGGCAGCGGTACGGCGACAAGCTGCCCGGCTCGGCGTACGACCGGGCGGGCAAGGGCGGCGGCTACGAGCCCGCCGCCCAGCGGGCCGCCGGCGCTCCGGCGGGCGGCGGTACCGCGCTGACGGCGGTGCCGGCGGTGACGGCGGGTGCGGCCCTGGGCGTCACCGCGCTGGCGGGCGCGGGCCTGGCGCTCCGGCGGCGGACGGCCGTGCGGCGCGGGTAGCCCGCGGCGGCACGGCCGGGAGCGGCGGGGTCCGGTGCGACGACCGGGCCCCGTCGCCGTGCCCGGCCGGGGCCGCCGGCACACGCCTCAGAGTCCGGCGAACCCGTCCTCCAGGACCGCGAAGGTGCGGTCGACGAGGTCGGCGACGTCCTCGGTGCCGTCGCTGTCCGCCCAGACCAGCACGGCCTCCGTGGTGGCCGCGGCGAGCGCGGCGGCGGTGACCCGCATGGCCAGGGTGGGCTCCCCGACGCCGGCCCGCCGGGTCAGCACGGTGAGGTAGAGCTGCTGCGGGTTGGACTCCAGCGTCCGGGAGCGCAGCGCGGGGACCTCGTTGACCAGCCGCATCCGGAGCAGCAGCTCCTCGCGCTCGTGCCGGGTCAACTGGCGGACCAGGCCGACGAGGGCCTCCCGGCAGGAGTGCAGGAACGGTTCGTCAACGGGCCTGGCGACCAGTGCCTCGATCAGCGCCGGGTCGTACTCGTCGCTGAGGACGAGGTCCTCCTTGGTGGCGAAGTAGCGGAAGAAGGTGGACGGGGAGACCTCGGCGGCGGCCGCGATCCGGTCGACCGTGGTGTTCTCGTAGCCCAGCTCGGTGAAGAGCCGGTACGCCTCGCGCCGGATGGTCTGGCGGGTCTTCAGCTTCTTCCGCTCGCGCAGTGGCAGCCGAGCCTCCAGCATCGCCTGGATCGGGTTGTCCGGTCCTGTCGGAGGTGCCGCTGCCGGCCGCGTTGCGCTCATGTCTTCGATTATCCGTGATCGGTCGCGGGCACGGCGGACGGCCCGGTGCCCGCCGGCGGCCCGCCCGCAGCGTCCTCCACAGCCGCAATGTCGGCCGCGTCCGCCCGCTCGGCGGCCCGCTCGGCGGGCCCGGTCGGTTCGGCGGCCGGCATCCGCAGCGCCACCAGGACCGCCGACACCGCCGCGATCACCCCGGAGACCAGCAGCACGACCGTCATCCCGTGCACATAGGCGCCGTGCGCCGCGGTGGCCAGCGCGGAGTCGCCGGTCGCGGCGGCGACCGCGTCGGCGGCCACCACCGAGCGGTCGGCCTGCTCGGCCAGGCCCGCCCCGAGTCGGCCGGTGTCCAGCGCGCCCCGGTAGGAGTTGGCCAGCAGGCTGCCGAAGACGGCCACCCCGATCGCGCCGCCGACCTGCCGGAAGGTCTGCAGCAGTCCCGAGCCGACGCCGGCCCGGGCGGGCGGCAGGGTGAGCAGCGCGGTGGCCTGGGCGGTGATGAGGGACAGGCCCATGCCGATCCCGAGCAGGGTGAGCCAGACGGCGGCGAGCCCGTAGCCGTCGGAGAGCTCCGTGCGGCTGCCGAGGAGCAGCGCGCCGGCCAGCAGGGCCAGACCGAGGACGATCACCGCCCGGGGCCCGGTCCGGGCGACCAGCCGGTCGCTGAGCCGGGCGGCCACCATCAGGCCGAGCAGCATCGGCATCAGCCGCAGGCCGGTGCCGAAGGCGTCGGCGCCGAGCACGCTCTGGAAGTACAGCGGGAGCACGAAGAACGCGCCGAACAGCACCAGGGAGACCAGCGTCGCGGCCGCGGTCGACCAGCGGTAGCCGCCGTCGGCGAGCAGCGACAGGTCGAGCATCGGGTCGGTCTGCCGTCGGCTGCGCAGCACCAGCAGGGTGAGGGCGACCAGCGCGCCGCCGACCGTGCCGAGCACCAGCGGGTCGGTCCAGCCGCGCTCGGGGCTCTCGATGATGCCGTAGGTGAGCGCGGACAGTCCGCCCGCGCCGAGCAGGGTGGCGGGCAGGTCGATCCGGGGTGCCGCCGGGTTGCGGGTCTCCGGCAGCAGGACGGCGCAGGCGGTGATGCCGATCACGACCAGCGGCAGGTTGATCGCGAAGATCGCGCCCCACCAGAAGTGCTGGAGCAGGAAGCCGCCGATCAGCGGGCCGAACGGGGTGCCGAGGGCCAGCGAGGCGGCCAGGATCGCGGTGGCGCGGCGCTGCTCGGCGGGCGGGAAGAGGCCGGGGATCACCGCCATGGACATCGGCATCACCAGCGCGCCGGCCAGGCCCATCGCGGCCCGGGCGGCGATCAGCGTGCCCGGGCTGTCGGCCAGCATGCCGACGGCGGAGGAGAGGCCGAACAGGGCGAGGCCCAGGGTGAGGGTGAAGCGGCGGCCGAAGCGGTCGCCGATCAGCCCGGCCGGGAGCATCACGGCGGCGAAGACCACGGTGTAGGAGTCGACGATCCACTGCTGCTGGCCGGTGGTGGCTTCGAGCTGCGAGGCCAGCGTGGGCAGGGCGACGTTCAGGACCGTCATGTCGAAGCTGATCACCAGGACGCTGAGCGCGACCGCGACGAGCGCGAGCCAGCGGCGTGGGTCCGGTCCGGGCGGGGCCGCCTGGTCGGTGGGCGGGGTGGACGGGGTGGGCACGGGAACCTCCGGGGGCCATCGAAGGGAGTCGCTGTCAAATGACAGTAACTCTCAAAAGATGGCCGCCGTCAATGTCGCATGGTGCTGAATGGCTGTCACGCTCCGTGATGTGTCCTGGAAGTGCGCGTTCCGCACGGGGAATTGATGCAACGTTGATCTGTCGTTCGCCGCTTTCGGGCGGTTACGGGTGACTGTCGGTAGATATCATGTGGCCGTCGGTCAGTGCTGTCCGACGCGTGCCTGATGCGGAGAAGGGGTGGGGCGGCAGGGGCCGACCACGAGCCCGGCGCAGGAAGGGGAAGCCGAAATGGCCGATCGGGAGTCGGGCGCCCAGGTCTGGGGTGCCGCGGTGGTGGTGGCCTCGGCGCTGGCCGTGGTCGCGGCCTATCTGATCAACGGCGCCGCGCTGGTGCTGGTGGTCGCCGGGGTCGAGGTGCTGCTGGTGATGGTCTACGTGGGGCGCCGCTGGCGGCTGCTCCACCAGGCGCCCGAGCCGGACCGCCGGGCGGCGCCGCGGGGCCACCGGACGGCCGGCGGCACGGTGAACGCGGCGCACTGCGAGCGCTGCCGCCGGGCCCGGGAGGCGATCGACGCGCGGCAGACCGGGCGGCAGGCGCACGCCCCGCACCCGCATACCTCGCACCCGCACGCCCCGCACCCGCGTGCCCCGCACCCGCACCAGAGCCACGACCGGGCGCCTGAGCGCCCGGCCCGGGAGTGGACGGCGGAACGGGCGGCCGTCCGGTCGCACGACCGGTCGACCGCCCGCCACGGCGTGCCGGGGTCAGCCGGCCGCGCTGTAGGCCGCCAGTGAGACCCCGACGTACTGGATGACGAAGGCCCCGATGGTGAAGGCGTGGAACACCTCGTGGAAGCCGAACCGGTGCGGTGACGGGTTGGGCCGCTTGAGCCCGTACACCACGCCGCCGATGCTGTAGAGCACCCCGCCGACGATCATCAGCACCAGGACCGCGACCCCGCCGGCGTGCAGGAAGTCGGGCAGGAAGAACGCGGCGGCCCAGCCCAGCGCCAGGTACACCGGCGTGTAGAGCCAGCGCGGCGCGCCGACCCAGAAGACCCGGAACGCGATCCCCGCCAGCGCACCGCCCCAGACCGCCCAGAGCAGCACCTGCCGGGCGGCGCCGTCCAGCAGCAGGATGGTGAACGGCGTGTAGGTGCCCGCGATGATCAGGAAGATGTTCGCGTGGTCCAGCCTGCGCAGGATCGCGTCGCCGCGCGGGCCCCAGGTGAACCGGTGGTAGACCGCGCTGACCCCGAAGAGCAGCCAGGCGCTCGCCGAGTAGATCGCGCACGCGATCCTCGCGGGCCCCGGTTCGGCCAGGCAGATCAGCACGATCCCGGC
The DNA here is from genome assembly GCF_042656005.1 of Kitasatospora misakiensis. Taxonomy (NCBI): domain Bacteria; kingdom Bacillati; phylum Actinomycetota; class Actinomycetes; order Kitasatosporales; family Streptomycetaceae; genus Kitasatospora; species Kitasatospora misakiensis. The sequence continues at coordinate 105,369 of NZ_JBHSOF010000026.1, forward strand.
GGCCACGGTGGCGGGGAACATTCCGGCGTGCAGCCAGCCGCGCCACATCGGCTTGTCCAGGGCGCGCTCCGTGCTCTCCAGGAGCTCAGCAGTCATGAGCGGCATGCTACCCGCTACCTACGGCTCCGTAGGTTACCGAACCGTAGGAAGTGGCGCTCATCACGACTTGGACGTTTTGGAGTATTCGAAGCGAGGTGCGACGGGGCTCCGGGGTGGCGAAGAGGGTGCCGTACTGGCCAGTAATCATCCTTACTGTAGTAAAAGATGCGTCAACTTTGCCTTCTTGCCGCGTTCCGGCCGAAGGTGCGGAGCTACGCTGCAAGCACCCTCAACCCCCGCTACGCCGTCTCCCCGCCGAGATGGCGTGAAACGGAGCGATCGTGTCGAACGAGAACTCGGCTGCTCTCAGCGCCGCGCCGACCCGCCACCAGCGTCTGCTGGCGTGGGTGCGCGAGATCGCGGAGCTCACCCAGCCGGACCGCGTCGAATGGTGCGACGGTTCCGAGGAGGAGTACCAGCGCCTCGCGGACCTGCTCGTCGCCCAGGGCACTTTCAAGAAGCTCAACGAGGACAAGCGACCCAACTCCTACTACGCCGCCTCCGACCCGACGGACGTCGCGCGCGTCGAGGACCGCACCTTCATCTGCTCCGAGCAGGAGAAGGACGCCGGCCCGACCAACCACTGGAAGGCCCCCGCCGAGATGCGGGCGATCTTCACCGGCGAGGGGGCCTCCCAGGGCGAGCCGGGCCTGTTCCGCGGCGCCATGAAGGGCCGCACCATGTACGTCGTGCCGTTCTCGATGGGCCCGGTCGGCTCCCCGCTGGCCGCCTACGGCGTCGAGATCACCGACTGCGCCTACGTCGCGGTGTCGATGCGCGTGATGACCCGGATGGGCGCGGCCGTGCTGGACCAGCTCGGCGAGGACGGCGACTTCGTCAAGGCGGTGCACACCGTCGGCGCCCCGCTGGCCGAGGGCCAGGCGGACGTCCCGTGGCCGTGCAACAGCACCAAGTACATCTCGCACTTCCCGGAGACCCGGGAGATCTGGTCCTTCGGCTCCGGCTACGGCGGCAACGCCCTGCTGGGCAAGAAGTGCTACGCGCTGCGGATCGCCTCGACCATGGCCCGCGACGAGGGCTGGCTGGCCGAGCACATGCTCATCCTGAAGCTCACCCCGCCGTCCGGCGAGGTCAAGTACGTCGCGGCCGCCTTCCCGTCGGCCTGCGGCAAGACCAACCTCGCGATGCTCCAGCCCACCATCCCGGGCTGGAAGGTCGAGACGATCGGCGACGACATCGCCTGGATGCGCTTCGGCGCCGACGGCCGCCTGTACGCCATCAACCCCGAGGCCGGCTTCTTCGGCGTCGCGCCCGGCACCGGTCTCGACACCAACGCCAACGCGATCGACACCCTCTGGGGCAACACCGTCTTCACCAACGTCGCGCTGACCGACGACGGCGACGTCTGGTGGGAGGGCCTGACCGACGAGAAGCCGGCCCACCTGACCGACTGGCGCGGCGACGACTGGACGCCGGAGACGGCGACCCCGGCCGCCCACCCGAACGCCCGCTTCGCCGTCCCGGCCGCGCAGTGCCCGACCATCGCGCCCGAGTGGGAGGACCCGGCGGGTGTGCCGATCTCGGCCATCCTGTTCGGTGGCCGGCGCGCCACCGCCGTCCCGCTGGTGACCGAGTCCTTCGACTGGCAGCACGGCGTCTTCCTCGGCGCCAACATCGCCTCCGAGAAGACCGCCGCCGCCGAGGGCACCGTCGGCGAGCTGCGCCGCGACCCGTTCGCGATGCTGCCGTTCTGCGGCTACAACATGGGCGACTACTTCGCCCACTGGCTGAAGATCGGGGCCGAGGCGGACGCCGCCAAGCTGCCGAAGATCTACTACGTCAACTGGTTCCGCAAGAACGCCGACGGCCAGTTCGTCTGGCCGGGCTACGGCGAGAACAGCCGCGTGCTGAAGTGGATCGTCGAGCGCCTGGAGGGCGACGGCGAGGGCGTCGAGACCCCGATCGGCGTGCTGCCGACCGTCGAGGGCTTCGACCTGAACGGCCTGGAGCTGTCGAAGGAGGACCTCGACCTGCTCTTCACCGTCGACGCCGACATCTGGCGTCAGGAGGCCGCGCTCGTCCCGGCCCACCTGGAGATGTTCGGTGAGCACACGCCCACCGAGCTGTGGGACGAGTACCGAGACCTGGTCGCCCGCCTCGGCTGAGCCTGAGCCTCAGCCTCAGCGGGAGCGGTAGAGAGACCGGTGCGCCGCACGAACCGCGCACCGGTCGGCGACAGGACGGCCGGAGACCCGGCGGACGATCTTTCCCCGACCAAGGAGATCGCCTGCCCGGGGCTCCGGCCGTAGCGCTTTTCCCGGGCAGCCCAGCCGAGCCCAGCTCAGCCCAGGCGGCCTACGGCTGCGCGTAGCCGCCGAGGAAGGTGCCGATCCGGGTGACCGCGTCGGTGATCTCCTCCGCGCGCGGCAGGGTGACCAGCCGGAAGTGGTCCGGCTCGGGCCAGTTGAAGCCGGTGCCCTGGACCAGCAGGATCCGCTCGGCCCGCAGCAGGTCGAGCACCATCCGGGCGTCGTCCTTGATCTTGAAGACCTTCGGGTCCAGCCGGGGGAAGGCGTACAGCGCGCCCTTCGGCTTCACACAGCTGACCCCGGGGATGTCGTTGAGCAGCCGGTACGCGGCGTCCCGGGACTCCAGCAGCCGCCCGCCGGGCAGCACCAGGTCCTTGATCGACTGCCGCCCGCCGAGCGCCGCGGCCACCGCGTGCTGGGCCGGCATGTTGGCGCAGAGCCGCATCGAGGCGAGCACGGTCAGCCCCTCGACGTAGCTGCGGGCCCGGGTGCGGTCGCCGGAGAGCACCATCCAGCCGGAGCGGAAGCCCGCCACCCGGTAGGACTTGGACATGCCGTTGAAGGTGACGCAGAACAGGTCGGGGGCCAGGGTGGCCAGCGGGACGTGCTCGGCGTCGTCGTAGAGGATCTTGTCGTAGATCTCGTCCGCGTAGATCACCAGCTGGTGCCGGCGGGCGATCGCGACCAGGCCCTCCAGCACCTCGCGCGGGTAGACCGCGCCGGTCGGGTTGTTCGGGTTGATCACCACCAGCGCCCTGGTCCGGTCGGTGACCTTGGCCTCGACGTCGGCGAGGTCCGGATACCACTCGGACTGCTCGTCGCAGCGGTAGTGGACGGCCGTGCCGCCGGCCAGCGAGACGGACGCCGTCCAGAGCGGGTAGTCCGGCGCGGGGACGAGCACCTCGTCGCCGTCGTCGAGCAGCGCGGTCATCGCCAGCTGGATCAGCTCGGAGACGCCGTTGCCGAGGAAGACGTCCTCGACCGTCAGGCCGTCCAGGCCGCGCTCCTCGTAGTGCATCACCACGGCGCGGCGGGCGGACAGCAGGCCCTTGGAGTCGCCGTACCCGTGCGCGGAGGAGAGGTTGCGCAGGATGTCCTGGAGGATCTCCGGCGGCGCGTCGAAGCCGAACAGCGCGGGGTTGCCGGTGTTGAGCTTCAGGATGCGGTGGCCCTGTTCCTCCAGCCGCATCGCCTCGTCGAGCACCGGGCCACGGATGTCGTAGCAGACATTGGCGAGCTTGCTGGACTGGATGACCTGCATACCTGCCTACTTTAGGGGCCCGGACGGGCGGTCCGGCGCGTGTCGAAGGACACCCGCCGGACCGCCCGGACGCTGTTGTTCCGCTACTCCTTCGATCGGGAGGCGGAGACCTCAGCTGGCCTTCCAGATCAGCGGCTGGGTGTCCAGAACGCTACCGAAGGCGAGGAACTGCGGCGGGGTGCCGTCCGGAACGAGATAGACGGCACACTGCTGCTGGCTCTGGCCGTCGGCCAGGGTGCCCGGCTTCTTGCCGGAGTCGCACTGCGGGATCGACTTCAGGATGGTCGGGGCGGCCAGGATGCCGGTGCCCTTCGGCTCGGTGTGCACCTTGAACCGCATCATGAAGTACTCGTCCTGCAGCGGGGCGCCGGTCTTGTTGGTGAAGTTCACCGTCACGTAGTACGGCGTCTTGCCCGCGGTGTCGGCCGGCTTGAAGTTGTACGACGCGATCTCGGCCGCGGTGCCCTTGACCACCGAGACCGGGGTGACGTCGGCCTTGGTCTTGCCGAGGTAGCTGCCGGTGGTGGTGAGCGGCAGCGGGCTCTCGAAGCTGATCTTGGCGTTGCCGCCGCTCGCTCCGCCGATCGGGTTGCCGCTGGTCGCGGCCGACGGCACGGCGGCACCGGTCGGGCTGCCGCCGCCGGCCGCGCCCCCCGCCGCGGCGCCGGTGGCGGCCGGGGCGGAGGGCGGGGCCGCGCCGGTCGGGGCGGCGGCACCGCCCGCCGCGGCGGAGGTCGGGGCGGGGGGGGGCGCCGGGGCGCTGTT
>NZ_JBHSOF010000027.1:0-108281 GCF_042656005.1 Kitasatospora misakiensis
CGAAGGAGGAGACGGCGGAGCGGCGCGGGCGGTCGAGTTCGGGCCAGTCCTGCTGTTCGGTGAGCAGGCTGACCGCGCCGGCCTCCCAGTCGACGTGGTGCGACGGGGTGTCCGCGTGCAGCGTGCGCGGCATCACGCCGTGCCGCATCGCCTCGATCATCTTGATGACACCGGCGACACCCGCCGCCGCCTGCGTGTGCCCGATGTTGGACTTCAACGAGCCGAGCCAGAGCGGCTGTTCGGCGTCGCGCCCCTGGCCGTAGGTGGCCAGCAGGGCCTGGGCCTCGATCGGGTCGCCCAGGGTCGTGCCGGTGCCGTGCGCCTCCACGGCGTCGACGTCGGCCGCGCCCAACCGGGCGTTCGCCAGCGCGCCCCGGATCACCCGCTGCTGGGAGGGGCCGTTGGGCGCGGTGAGGCCGTTGCTGCCGCCGTCCTGGTTGACCGCCGAACCGCGCACCACGGCCAGCACCTGGTGGCCGTTGCGGCGCGCGTCGGAGAGGCGCTCGACGACCAGCAGGCCGACGCCCTCGCCCCAGCCGGTGCCGTCGGCCTCGTCGGAGAAGGCCTTGCAGCGGCCGTCGGCGGAGAGGCCGCGCTGGCGGGAGAACTCGACGAACATGCCCGGCGTGGAGAGCACCGTGACACCGCCGGCCAGCGCCAGCGAGCACTCGCCGTTGCGCAGCGCCTGGACGGCCAGGTGGAGGGCGACCAGGGAGGAGGAGCAGGCGGTGTCCACCGTCATCGCCGGGCCCTCCAGGCCCAGCAGGTAGGAGATCCGCCCGGACGCCACGCTGGTGGTGGTGCCGGTGAGGCGGAAGCCCTCGGTGCCGTCGACGGGGGCGTTCAGCCGCGGGCCGTACTCCATGCTCATCGCGCCGACGAAGACGCCGGTGCGGCTGCCGCGCAGTCCGTCGGGGTTGACGCCGGCCCGCTCCAGGGCCTCCCAGGCGGTCTCGACCAGCAGGCGCTGCTGCGGGTCCATCGCGGCGGCCTCGCGCGGGCTGATGCCGAAGAAGTCGGCGTCGAAGTCGCCGGCGCCGGTGAGGAATCCGCCGTGGCGGGCGTAGCTGGTGCCGGGGTTGGCCGGGTCCGGGTGGTAGAGGCCGGCGAGGTCCCAGCCGCGGTCGGTGGGGAACTCGGAGATGGCGTCGGTGCCGTCGAGCACCGTCTGCCAGAGCTGCTGCGGGGAGTCGATCCCCCCGGGCAGGTGGCAGGCCATGCCGACGACCACGATCGGGTCCGCGTCGTCGGCGGCGGCCGGGGCGGCGGTCGGCCGGTCCTCGTCGGCGGCGTCCAGCACGCCGACGATCCGCTCGTGCAGGTACGCGGTGAGGGCGTTCGGCGTCGGGTAGTCGAAGAGCACGCTGGCGGGCAGCCGCAGGCCGGTCGCCGAGGCGAGCCGGTTGCGCAGCTGCACGGAGAGCACGGAGTCGAAGCCGAGGTCGCGGAAGGTCTCGTCGGCGGCGAAGCCGGTCCCGCCGGTGCTCTCGGCCAGGTGCTCGGCGAGCCAGCGGCGGAGGAAGCCCTCGGGCTCGGTGCGGATCCGGTCGCGCAGGGCGAGGGTCGCGGAGCTGAGGTGCTGCTCGGCGGCGGGTGCGGCGGGGCGCTCGTCGAGCCAGTAGCGCTCGCGCTGGAAGGCGTAGGTCGGCAGGTCGACGGTCGGCGCCGCGCCGATGATCCCGGCCCAGTCGACGGGCGCGCCGGCGACCCAGGCCTGGGCGAGGCCGGTGAGCAGGGTCTGCGGTTCGGGGTGGTCGCGGTGCTGGAGCGCTACGGCGAGTTCGGCCTCGTCGGGCCGGACCAGCGGGGTCAGGGTGGAGTCGGGGCCGAGTTCGACGAAGCGGGTGACGCCCAGCTCGCGGCAGGCGGTGATCGCGTCGTGGAAGCGGACCGTCGCGCCGACGTGCCCGATCCAGTACTCCTCGGTCATCGGGGTGCCGGTGCGGCCGGTGACGGTGGAGACGATCGGGATGCGCGGCTCGGCGACGGTCAGGCCGTCGATCCGGCGGGCGAACTCGTCCAACATGGGCGCGGTGAGCGGCGAGTGGGCGGCGTTCTGGACCCGGAGCCGGGTGGTGCGGCGGCCCTGGGCGCGGAACTCGTCGGCGATCCGGGCCACCGACTCCTCGGCGCCGGAGAGGACGACCGAGGTCGGCCCGTTGATGACGCCGATGGAGACGTCGGTGACGCCGTCGAGCGCGGCGAGCGCCTCCTGCTCGGTCGCCTCGACGGCGATCATGGCGCCGCCGGCCGGCAGGGCCTCCATCAGTTCGCCGCGGGCGGCGGCGAGCGCGGCCGCCTCGGGCAGCGAGAGGGCGCCGGAGACGTGGGCGGCGACGATCTCGCCGAAGGAGTGGCCGACCAGCAGGTCCGGTTCGACGCCCCAGGAGGTGACCAGGCGGTAGAGGGCGACCTGGAAGGCGAACAGGGCGGGCTGCATGTAGCGCATGCCGTCCAGGGCCGGCCCGGCGTCGGCGCGCTCGCCGAACAGCACCTCGCGCAGGCCGAGGGCGGGGTCGAGGTGGGCGAGCACCTCGTCCAGGGCCTCGGCGAACACCGGGTAGGCGGCGTACAGTTCGCGCCCCATGCCGACCCGGTGGGCGCCGCCGCCGGCGAACAGGAAGGCCGTCCGCCCGGCCGGGGCGGCGAGGCCGCTGACGGCCTCCTCGTGGAGGCGCTCCAGACGGGCGGTGAGCTCGGAACGGTCCGTGCCGAGGACGACGGCGCGGTGCTCGAAGACGGACCGGCCGGTGGCCAGCGAGCGGGCGATCCCGGCGGCGTCGGCGGCGTCCGCCTCGTCGGTGCCGCCCAGGTGCGCGAGCAGCTTGCCGGCCTGCGCCTCCAGCGCGCGGCCGGAGCGGGCGGACAGCACCCACGGCAGCGGGCCGCGCGCGGCGGTCGGCGTGGTGACCTCGACCGGCTCGGCGAGTTCAGCCGGGTGGCCGGCGTAGGGCCCCTCGGCCAGCACGACGTGGCAGTTGGTGCCACCGATGCCGAACGAGCTGACCCCGGCGACCAGCGGGGCCTCCGGGTCCGGCCAGGCGTCGAGTTCGGTCTGCACCCGGAGGTTCAGCTCGTCCAGCGGGATCGCCGGGTTGGCGGTGCGGAAGTGCAGGCTGGCGGGCAGCCGGCGGTGGCGCAGCGCCAGCGCGGCCTTCAGCAGGCCGACGATGCCGGCCGCGGCCTCCAGGTGCCCGATGTTGGTCTTGACCGAGCCGACCCGCAGCGGCCGGCGGCCGTCGGCGCCGCGGCCGATGACGGCGGACACCGCGGCGGCCTCCACCGGGTCGCCCACCGGGGTTCCGGTGCCGTGGAGTTCGACGTACTGGACGGCCTCGGTGCCGATCCCGGCGTTGGCGTAGGCCTGCCGCAGGACCTGCTGCTGGCCCGCGACGTCGGGGTCGCTGAGCCGCTCCCCGCCGCCGTCGTTGTTGACGGCGCTGCCCCGGATCACGCAGTAGACGGGGTCGCCGTCGGCGACGGCCTGCGCGAGCGGCTTGAGCAGGACGACGCCGCCGCCCTCGCCGCGGACGAAGCCGTCGGCGCTCTCGTCGAACACGGCGCAGCGGCCCTTGGCGGAGAGGGCGCCGAGGCCGGCGGCGGCCCGCATGCCGTCCGGGGAGAGGATCAGGTTGACGCCGCCGGCGAAGGCCAGGTCGGACTCGCCGCGGCGGATGCTCTCGCAGGCGAGGTGGACGGCGACCAGGGAGGAGGCCTGGGCCGCGTCGACGGCGAGGCTGGGGCCCTGGAGGCCGAGGGTCCAGGAGACCCGGTTGGCGACGACGGCCCGGTGCCGGCCGGTGAAGTCGTGCAGTTCGCCGTGGCCGGCCCGGTCGCCGCGGGCGGCGAGGGCGGCGTAGTCGTCGGAGGAGACGCCGACGAACACGCCGGTGCGCGAGCCGCGCAGCCGGTGGTCGGGCAGCCCGGCGTCCTCCATGGCCTCCCAGACGAGTTCCAGGGCGAGGCGCTGCTGCGGGTCCATGGCCGCGGCCTCGTCGGGCTCGACGCCGAAGAAGGCGGCGTCGAAGGTGCCGACCTCGTCGAGGAAGCCGCCGGTCCAGGACGCGCCGCCGGGGCCGCGCTGCTCGGGCCAGGGGGAGAGGGCGTCGGTGCCCTCCGTCAGGAGTCGCCAGAACGCGGCCGGACCCGATGCCGAGGGGACCCGGCAGGAGGCTCCGATCACGGCGATGGCGGTGTCGTGGGTGCGGCCGATCGTCTGGTCACCGGACATGGAGGGCTTCATACCGGGAAGTATCTGTTTCCGGACCGGACCGGGACTTCGGCCAGAGGAACGGCAGGAGAGCAGGGCTTCAGGGCAGGCTCGGCGGCGCGAAACCAGGACTTTAGACCAAGGCAAGCGACCTGGCCCCGGGCCCGGCGCCGGCGCCGCGCACGCGGTCCGACGGTTCGTCAGTCATGACGGGGTGGAAGCGTGTTGAACGCGACGGCGGGGCGCCCGCACGGTGGTTCCGTGCGGACGCCCCGCCGTGGTGCGGTCGTCCTCCTCGCCGTCCGCGGCCGTCGTCTCACATGGCCGCGGCCGAGGCGATCAGCTGTGCCCGGGAGGCCATGTGGGCCTTCGCGAGCACGTTGGAGACGTGGAACTTGACGGTCTTTTCACTCAGGCCCAGCCGGCGAGCGATCTCCTTGTTGGCCAGGCCCCGCCGCACCAGCTGGAGCACCTCGGACTCGCGCGAAGTCAAGGGTGCGTGGGTGGGGACGACCGAGAGGGGACGGGGTAGGGTGTCCCGCACGAACCGGAGGAGCAGGCCGCTGAGGCCGGGGGAGACGTAGCAGCCGCCGGCGGTGGCCCGGCGGACGGCTTCGACGAGCACCTCCTCGGGATCGTCGGAGTGCACGACGGCACGCACGTTGGCCTGCGTCAGGCGGATCCAGTCGGCAGCGGTCTCGGCGTCCTCCACGACCACCACCAGGGCGGTGTCGAGGGCGGTCAGCTCGCGCAGGTGGTCGGTCTGCTTCCGGGCTTCGAGCACCACGACGTCCGGTTCGCGCACCGCCGTCGCCGTCAGCAGCCCGATGATGTCGGCCGCCTCGCCGACCACGGTCAGTGCGTCGTCCCGCTTCAGCGCCCCACGGATGCCCAGTCGCGCGTAGGGGTGTCTACTGCATACAAATACTCGTGTCTGGCTGCTGCCACTATCCAACTTTTCCGCTCTCCTGTTATGTGGGCACACAGGGGTGAGGGGTGGGGCCGGCCGGGTACGACCGCTCGGCGTGCCCGGTTCGGCCCGCATTTCCCGGGCAGCGCGAAATTGCGGTCGCGTGACCGGGTGAAATGGACAGTAAAAGACGCGTTCGAAATCGCCGGGAAATCCGTGGGAAACCGCTTTGGGGTGCGGCGGCGCCCCGGGCCGGATCCGGCCGCCCGCGCGGGAGAATTCTGCGGGAGGCCGGATTCCGGATACCGGTGGCGGGGATGGACGGCGGATTGTCGAGACGCGGCGTGCTCGCCCCCGTGCAGTACTGCGTCTGTCAGTCAGTCGTCGGTCGTCAGGTGCCAGTCGGGCGTCGGTCGGGCGTCAGCCCGTCGAATTCCGGCGGGAGATCTCGATGGCGCCCACCGGGCACAGTTGGGCGGCGCGCTCGACCGCCTCCTGGAGGTGCTCGGGCGGCTCGGAGATCCGCAGCAGCACCATGCCGTCCCGGTTGTCCTGGTCGAACACCTCGGAGACGGTCTCCACGCAGTTGCCGGACCCGCAGCAGAGGTCCCGATCGACGGTGATGTGCATGGTCACCACGTCACCGGCAGTTCGCCCAGCCCGAAGGTGACCGCCTCGTGGCGCTTCGTGACGTCCGCCAGGGTCGTCTCCGACCGGAGGTCGGGGAACTGCTTGGCGAGCTGGACCAGGGCGATCCGCAGCTCGGCCCGGGCCAGCGGCTGGCCGATGCACTGGTGCAGGCCGAAGCCGAACGCCATGTGCCGGTGCGCCTCGTTGCGCCGCGGGTCGAAGAACTCCGGGTCGTGGAAGACCGAGCCGTCCCGGTTGGCCATCGACAGCATCGCCACGACGCTCTCGCCGGCCTTGACCTCCCGGTCGCCGATGACGGCGTCCTCCATGGCCAGCCGGGGGAGGCCGGTCCGGACGACGGTGCAGTACCGGAGCAGCTCCTCGACGAGGTTGGGCGCCACGCCCGGGTCCTCGCGCAGGGCGGCCAGGTGCTCGGGGTGCTCCAGCAGGGCCAGCGCGGACATCCCGATCATGTTCGCGGTGGTCTCGTGGCCCGCCACCAGCAGCAGCATGGCCATGCTCAGGAGCTCCTCCTCCTTGAGCTCCCCCGGGATCACGCGCTCGGCCACCAGCCGGCTGAGCAGGTCCTCGCCGGGGTTGGTCCGCTTGTGCGTGATCAGGTCGCCCAGCAGGCCGTTCAGGGCCTCCATGGCGGCTCCGACTTCGGCCGGGCCGGAGTTCCGGTCCATGATCGCGCGGCTGTGGTGCTGGAAGAAGTCGTGGTCCGAGTAGGGCACGCCGAGCAGGTGGCAGATCGTCATCGACGGCACCGGCAGCGCGAACTCGTTCATCAGGTCGGCCGGCGGGCCGATCTCGCGCATGCGGCCGAGGGCCTCGTTGACGGTCTCCTCGATCAGCGGCTCGATCCGCCGGATGTTCTTGATCATGAACTCGGCGGTCAGCATGCGCCGGAAACGGCTGTGCGCGTCGCCGTCCATGAAGATGAACAGCCCGGAGGCGCCCTCACGCGTCGGCGGGATCGGGTTCAGGACCGGGAACCCGGGCCGGTACTGGTCGGAGCTGAAGCCCGGGTGGCGCAGCAGCTGTCGCACGTCCTCGTGCTTGGTGATCAGCCAGGCCCAGCCGCCGAACGGGAGCCTGATTCTGCCGTTCGCCTCGTCGAGGTGCTTCAGGTCGTAATCTCTGACCGGAATGAAGGGGTCGTCGTCCGACCCGATGAACGGGAACGCCGGAAAGGCGGCCACATCAACGCTTGCTACTTCCCCCACTTTTACCCCCGTGGATGGAGCTCGACATTGAAGTACCAGCCTAACAGGTCGTCATCGGACGGATCTTCGATAGTGATCCACCTCACATGCTCATGACGATTGGCCGGAGGGGCATCTTTGGTTCGTTCTGGAAGCTCCTCCGGTAAGCGGCGGGAGGAGTTCCGTTCGTGTCGTCCGGGTGGGAGTGGGATTCCTTGCGGAGCAATTGTAAATAGGGATGACGAAATGCCCGGAGCCGCCGCCGGGACGGGGGGCCGGGATTCGGGGGAAGTGTACGAATTGTCTGCGCCGGGGGCGCGGGTGATGCTGGCGCGGGTGATGCGGGGGCGGGTGATGCGGGGGCGGTGCGGGCCGGGGTGGTGATGCAGGGGCCGCCGCGCATGCCGGGGGCGTCATGCGCGGCGGCCCCTGGTACGGGGGCCTGCCCCGTCGGCCGGATCGGGCGGCGGGGTCAGGGGTCGGGCGGGGACGTCGGGTGACGGGGTCAGGCGACGGCCGGGAAGGCGAACCGGACGGCGGTCAGCCGCTCCGACAGCTCCCACAGGCGCTTGCCGGTCTCGGCGTCGGCGGCCGACGGGGCCAGCTGGACCACCTTCGGGGCGCCGCGCAGCTCGGCCATCCCGCCCGGTCCGATGAACTGCCCGCTCTCGACGTCCGGGGCGGTGGCGGCGAACAGCTGGGGCAGCGCGCCCTGGTCCGGGGCCTGGGCGAGCGGGGTCAGGATGCGGCCGAAGAGCACCTTCACCATGCCGACCGGCGAGCTGGTCTGGAGGTTGGTGGCGGTGTAGCCGGGGTGCGCGAGCAGGCTGCGGACCGGGCTGCCGACCGCGGTGAGGCGCTGGTGGAGCTCCCAGCCGAACACCGCGTTGGCGAACTTCGACTGGTTGTAGTAGCCCATCGGCGAGTACTTGCGCTCGCCGGAGAGGTCGTCGAAGAAGACCTTGCCCTGCCGGTGGTTGGTCGAGCTCACCGTGACCACCCGCGGGTCCTTGCCCTCGGCCAGCAGGTCGAGCAGCAGCCCGGTGAGGGCGAAGTGGCCGAGGTGGTTGGCGGCGAACTGGATCTCGTGGCCCTGCCCGTTCAGCGTCCGCGGCGGCGCCATCACGCCCGCGTTGTTGACGAGGACGTCCGGGCGGGTCCCGTCGGCGCGCAGCTGGTCGGCGAAGGAGCGGACCGAGTCGAGGTCGGCCAGGTCGAGGCGGCGCACCTCCAGGAGGGCGCCCGGCTGCGCGGCGGTGATCTCGGCCGCCGCCCGTCGGCCCTTGGCCTCGTCGCGGACGGCGAGGATCACCTGGCCGCCCTTGCGGGCGACCGCCCGGGTGGTCGCCAGGCCGAGGCCGCTGTTCGCCCCGGTGACCACGAACACCCGCCCCGTCTGGTCCGGAATCTGATCGGCGGTCCAGTCCTGCTGCTTCGTCATACGTCACACGTTGCCCGACCTGTCACCAAGTGTCAAGCGCGCCCTTGAGGGCCAAAAGCGGCGCGGCGTGTAACATGAGGGGGTGACTACCCGCCCTGAAGCGAGCCTGGCCCAGCGCAAGCGTCAGCTGGTCTCCGACGAGCTGTCCCAGGCCGCGCTGAACCTCCTGGCGCAGAAGGGGTTCGACGCGGTCACGGTCGACGAGATCGCGGCCGCCGCCGGCATGTCCAAGCGCACCTTCTTCCGCTACTTCGCGTCCAAGGAGGACGTGGTCGTCCAGTTCCTCGGCGAGATGGGCGTCGGCATGCGGGCCGAACTCGCCGGCCGGCCGGCCGAGGAGTCGCCGTCCGTGGCGCTGCGGCACACCATCTGGGTCTCCATCGACGCCTGCGCCGGCCACGCCGAGCAGGCGCTGCGGGTGGTGCAGCTGATCCTGGGCACGCCGGCGCTGCTCGCCCGCTTCCTGGAGCGCCAGGCGCAGTGGCGCGACGAGCTGGCTGTCGAGCTGGCCGACCGGCTGGGCCTGGGCTCCGCCACCGGCCTCTACCCCCGGCTCGCGGCGGGGATGGCGCTGACCGCGTTCGACGTCGTCCTGCAACTGTGGAGCGCCAGCGACGGCGCCGAGGACCCGGCCGAACTGACCGACCGCGCCTTCGCCACCATCGCCCCCGCCCTGGACGCCCTGAACGCCCTGCCGAGCTAGGCGACCTGGCCGACCTGGCCGGTAACGGGGGCGGTGGAAGGTCCGTTCGGGCAGGCCCGGGGGACGGGCGTTGTCGGTGCTGGGAGTTAGGTTCTGAGGTGTCGCCGGGCACCGTGCCCGCGGCGCCTCCACACCCCGTCATGCCCGTGCCCGGAAGGGGCCCCGCCCATGTCAGCCACCGCCACCGCCACCGGCGAGCAGTCGACCTACCTGGAACTGTCCGAGGACAGCGGCAGCGCGCACAAGTTCTACGAGGTCACGGTGGCCGGCGTGGCCGTCACCGTCACCTACGGGCGGATCGGCGAGAGCGGCCAGACCAAGACCACCGCCTATCCCTCGCCGGAGAAGGCCGCGGCGGCGGCCGCCAAGAAGATCGGCGAGAAGGTCCGCAGGGGCTACGCCCCGGCGGTGCGCGGGGTGCGGCAGCGGCGGGCGGTGACGCGGCGGGCGATCGCCAGCAGCCGTTCGACGGCCCGGCAGGCGCCGGTGCTCTGGCGGTTCCGGTCCGGTGCGGCGGCGTTCGGCATCTTCGTCGGCGAGGAGCACGCCTGGGTCGGCAACGAGCGCGGCGACGTCTACACGCTGACCCACGGCGGCGAGGTGACGGGCCGCTACGGGCTGCCCGACGGCGTCAAGTGCATCGTCGCGGACGACTGGTGGATCTACGCGGGCTGCGACGACGGCAAGGTGTACGACCTCGGCGGCAAGGTGCCGCGGGTGGCGTACGAGATAGCCGAGGACGTCGACATCTACTGGCTGGACATCCACGACGGCGTGCTCGGCGTGGCCGACGCGCGCGGCGGCATCACCACCGTCGACCACGAGGACGAGTTCCAGTGGCGGCGCTCGGCCGAGGGCACCGACGGCTGGATGGTGCGCTGCGACAGCGACGGCGTGTACCACGGCCACTCGCGCGGCGTCAGCCGGTACGCGGCGCGCGGCGGCGCCCCGGTCTGGCACACCCGCACCGACGGCGAGGTGCTGTTCGGCTGGCAGGAGCGGGAGGAGGTGTTCGCCGGTACTTCGCGCGGCTCGGTGCACCGGCTGCGCAAGGCGGACGGTTCGGAGGTGGCCCGCTACCGCTGCGACGCCGCGGTGTTCTCCTGCGCGGCCTCGCCGGACGGCCGGTACGTGTTCGCGGGGGACAACCACTCCTCGGTGTACTGCTTCGACGCCGACGGCACCCGGCTGTGGAAGCTCGGCACCGGCTGCGGCTCGGCGTACAGCATGCAGTACCGCGACGGCCGGCTCTACCTGGTGACCACGGACGGTTCGCTGGTCTGCCTGGACGCCGGCGAGGCGGCGGTGCGCGCGGCCGAGGAGGGCCGGCTGCCGCAGGCCGCCGAGGTGGACGGCAGCGGCTGGACGGCCTCGGTGGCCGGCGCCGAGATCGAGTCGGTGGCGGTCGGCTCGGCGGGCGCGGCGGGCGGCATCGAGGTGGAGTGCGTGCAGGACGGCAGCCGGCTGCGGGTGCGGGTGGTGTCGCCGGGCTTCGACGCGACCCGCCGGGTGCAGTTCCCGAAGGACATCCGGGTGCCCGGCGCGCGGTACCTGGTGGCGGAGGTGCTGGAGTCCGGCAGCGGCTCGTTCTACCGGGCGCGGGGGGACATCAAGCGGCTGCTCTGAGTTCTTCTGACGGACGCTCCGTTCTCTCCGGCGGACCGTTGACAGCCCGTCGCGGGCCTCGGTGTAATGCGGGTGCGATACGCCGCACGGCACACCGACCGTTTCGGGCTGTCTCCCGGGAAAGCAGGGCGTCATGAGCGTGGACACCGTCGCCGTCGAGGATTCCGCGGGACCGGCGGAGTCCGCGGCATCGACGGGCGCCTCGGTGCCGAACTCCCGGATGGCCGCCCTGTACGAGCGCGACCTGGCCTGCCAGGGCCTCGGGATCACGCTCGACGAGGTGTCCACCGGCCGGGCGTCGATGCGGATGACGGTGGCCCCGGCCATGGTGAACGGGCACGGCATCGCGCACGGCGGCTATCTGTTCCTGCTCGCCGACGCGGCGTTCTCCTACGCCTGCAACAGCTACGGTCCGGTGACGGTGGCGCAGGGCGCGCAGGTGACGTTCCTGGCGCCGGCGGCGGTCGGGGACGAACTGGTCGCCGAGGCGGTCGAGCGCACGCGTTCCGGGCGGACCGGGATTTACGACGTGACGGTGCGGAATGCCGCGGAAAAGGTGATCGCGGAATTCCGCGGCCAGAGCGTGATGCTGGCCGGGCAGCCGCACACGGCCTGAGGACGAGGGTGGGCCGGGGGAAGCGGATCCCCCCGGCCCACCGTCCGTCGTCGCGTCACGCCGGCGGGCGCTCGTCCACCACCTGCTGGAGCTTGCCGGTGCGCGGGTTGGTGACCAGCTCGGACCGGGGCACCCACTCCACCAGGAGGTCGTGGATCACCCCGGCCGCCACGTCGTCCGGGTAGAGCGGCCGCGCCCGGTACACCGCCTCGACCAGCCGCCCGGCCAGCTCCGCCGGGGGCTCCTCGGTGTACCCGAGCCGCAGGATCAGCCCGTCCTTGCCGTCCCAGCGGCGCTGCACCATCTGCATCCCGGAGATGTGCCGGTCGGGGTCGTGGGCGAGCAGCACGGCGCGGACCTCCTCGGTCGGCATCGCCACCGTGCCCACCCGGGCCCCCTCCACCGACCGCCCGACCAGCCGGAACCGGCCGCCGGCCGCGTCGACCCACTCGGCGCGGTCGCCGGTCGGGTAGCGCAGGATCGGCATCAGGGTGCGGAACAGGTTGGTGACCACCACCCGGCCGGGCACCCCGGGTTCGGTGATCGGCGCGCCGCTCACATCGTCGACCAGCTCCACCACCGTCCGGTTCGGGAACGCCTCGTGCACCCGGACGTCGTCGCCGGGCACCGGCGCGCCGACCAGGCCGGCGTCCACCGAGGCGTAGCCGATCGAGGCGACCGCCGCGTTGGGGAAGGCGCGGGAGAGGATCGGCCGCAGGTCGGCGAAGAGCAGGTCCCCGCCGAACAGCAGGAGTTCGATGCGTTCGGCGACCTGCCCGTGCTTGACCAGGTGCTCGGCGACCGAGCTGAGCTTCATCGGCTCGCCGGCCAGCACGTCCACGCCGAAGTCGGTGATCAGCCCGGCCACGTACGCGTCGGGAGCGGCGCCGACGGGCAGCCGGACGTTGTCCACCGGGGCGTGGTGCAGGGCGTTCTCGATGTAGAGGAAGCCGCCGTACAGCTCGCCGGCCCAGAACAGGTTGGCGACCCGGTGGCCGGGCTTGAGGCCGGCCTG
Source organism: Kitasatospora misakiensis (assembly GCF_042656005.1). NCBI lineage: Bacteria > Bacillati > Actinomycetota > Actinomycetes > Kitasatosporales > Streptomycetaceae > Kitasatospora > Kitasatospora misakiensis. The sequence continues at coordinate 12,360 of NZ_JBHSOF010000027.1, forward strand.
GACGAGGCCCGCGCCGAAGGCGGTGACCGAGTCGGCGTGCTCGGTGCGCGTCCACGGGGAGAACTTGGGGACGCCGGTGGTGCCGCCGGTCTTGTACACGCCGCCGTCCAGCAGCGGCCCGGTGAGCAGCCGGTTGTCCGGCCAGGAGTTGGCGGCCCAGAAGGCGGTCTGCTCGATCAGCGGCAGCTCCGAGAGGCGCTCGACGCGGGCCGGCAGGTCCCGGTACAGCTCGGCGTAGAAGGGGGAGTTGCGCCGGGCGAAGTCGATCAGCTCGGGCAGGGGTTTGGCGGGCATGGTGATGCTCCTGAGGGTGGCTAAATGAAGTCGGGGCGGCCGATCCAGGTGCGGGCGAGGGTCTGGACGGCCGAGCCGTCCGGGTCGGCGAGCTTCTGCGCCAGGTAGGCGGCGGCCCAGGCGTTGGTGGGCACCCGGAAGGCGGGCCGCTCGGCGCGCAGCGTGCGCACCACCACCTCGGCCACCTCCCGGGCCGGCTGCCCGGCGGCCTCCCAGCCCTGGCCGCCGACCCAGCCGAGGTAGTCGGCGAAGGTCGGCGCGTACGGGCCGGAGGCCGCCCCGATGGTGCGGCGGTCGATGTCGGGGAAGACCCCGAACTCGGTGTCCGGTACGAAGCCGGGGACGACGACGGAGACCCGCACGCCGTGCGCGCCGGCCACCGGGGCGAGGCTCTCCATGAACCCCTCGACGGCGGACTTGGCGGCGCAGTAGGCCTCGTTGAACGGCTGGCCGACCACGCCGTGCACGCTGCCGATGGTGAGCAGCCGGCCGCCGGAGGCGCGCAGCAGCGGCAGCGCGGCGCGGCTGACGGCGATCACGCCGAAGAAGTTCACCTCCAGGTTGGCCCGCAGCGCGGCGTCGGTGGACATCTCCAGCGTGGGGTCGAAGTTGGAGACGCCGGCGTTGTTGACCACGGCGTCCAGCCGCCCGTGGGTCGCGGCCACGCCCTCGACGCAGGCGGTGACGGAGGCGGGGTCGGTGACGTCGAGCCGGCGGACGTCCAGGGTGACCCCGGCCTGCTCGGCGGCCTCGCGCAGGGTGCCGGCGCGGGCCGGGTCGCGCAGCGTGGCCACGGTGGTGAACCCGGCGCGGGCGGCGGCCACGGCGGTGGCCAGGCCGATGCCGGAGGAGCAGCCGGTGACCAGCAGGACGCCGCCGCCCGGCGCGGCGCTCACGAGGCGCTCTCCGTCAACGCGGGTGCGGCGTCCGCCGGTTGCCGCTTCTCCTCGCGGGCCGCGGCGTCCAACCGGGGCTGGATGCCGAGGGCGGGTAGGAAGGAGCAGGCGGCCAGCAGGGTGCCGCCGGCCATCACCCAGCGGGCCGCGTCCCGGATGCCCAGCGGGTCGGTGAGCGCGGACACGGCGAGGCCGCCGACCAGCGCGGCGAGCGGGATGACGCCCCAGGTGACGGTGCGGAACGCCGCGTGCATCACGCCCTGGTGCTCGGCCGACATCCGGGCCTGCCGGGTGGGCGCGCTGCACACGTTGATGCAGGACATGAAGAAGCCGTAGCAGCCCATGGTCACCGCGATCACGAGCCCGGCGGGCAGCGCGGGCGCGGCCAGCACGCCCAGCCCGACCAGGCAGTGCAGCAGCAGCGACCAGGCCAGGGTCCGGCCCAGGCCGAGCCGTTGGCTGATCCGGGGGGCGACCACGGCGCCGGTGAGCGCGCCGACCGCGCCCACCGACATGGCCGCGCCGAACTCGCCGACCGAGACGTCCAGGCCCCGGTAGGCGAGCACCGGCAGCACCGTGACGAAGATCGGCCCGCCGGAGTTGAGGGTGACGGCCGCCAGCACCACCCGGCGCAGCACCGGGTCGGCCCAGTTCATCCGGAAGCCCGCGGTGAGCCGCTCCCAGACGGTGCCCTCGACCACCGTGCGCTCGCCCCACCGCGGCATGGAGCGGAAGCAGGCGGCGGAGACCAGGTAGCTGGCCGCGTCCACCAGCAGCGCGCCCACCCCGAGCGCGCTGTACAGCCCGGCGGCGATCGACGGCCCGGCCACCTCGGAGACCGAGTTGCTGCCCTCCAGCCGGGAGTAGGCGCGCACCATCCGGTCCTCGGGGACGACGGCGGGGACGGCGATCAGGTAGCCGACGTTGAAGAAGATGGTCGCGCCGCTGATCACGGCCACGCAGCCGAACAGCAGTGGGGTGGAGAGCTGGTCCAGCCAGTACGCGAGGGGGATCACCAGGACGGCGGCCAGCCGGAGCAGGTCGCAGACCAGCATCGTGCGGCGCTTGTCCCAGCGGTCGACCAGCACGCCGGCCACCGGGCCGAGCAGCGGGATGCCGAGGTACTGGGCCATCGCCACCACGCCGACCTGGAGGGCGGAGGCGTGCAGCACGAAGATCATCAGGGTGGGGACGACGAACACGGTGATCCGGTCGCCGACCACGCTGACGGTCTGGCCGGCCCAGAACAGGTTGAAGCCGCGCCCGAGGTCCTCCGGCCGCCGCAGCTTCACGAGGCCTCCTCGCGGACGACGAAGGAGGCCGTCTTGCCGGTCCGGTCATTGCTGACCAGCGCGTCCGCCACCCGGACCGTGACGTGCTCCGGGTCGTGCTGGAACGCGGTGCTCAGCGTGAACGTGCCGGCCAGCAGCTCGGCGCGCAGCGCCGCCGGGTCCGGTCCGGCGCCCGGGGCGGCCAGCAGCAGGACCTCCACCCCGGTGGCCCGGCCGCCGTCCTCGGTGATCACCACCTGCGCCCGGGAGACGCCCGGTTCGCGTTCGGCCCGGGCGACCAGCTCGTCCACGTGCAGACCGAGGCCGCGCACCTGGACGACGTTGTCCCGCCGGCCCAGCACCCGCATCGCCCGGCCCGGCCGACCGCACGGGCAGGCGGTCAACTCGCCTGCGTCGCCGGTGCGGTAGCGCAGCACCGGGTTCAGCATCGCCGGATCGAGGGTGGTGAAGTCCAGCAGCCCGTCCGCCCCGGCGTGCACCAGCTGCTCGGGCAGCGGGTGGAAGGTGTCGGCCGGGCAGTCGGGTGTGTTGGTGCCGACCACCCAGGTCTCGGTGGAGCCGAACATGCCCCAGCGGCGGGCCTGCGGCGCGACGGCCGCGAGGTCCTCCTCCAACTGCGGCTGCCAGGCCTCGCCCAGCCAGAGCACCTTGCGCAGGCTCGGCAGCTTGAGCCCGGCGGCGCGGGCGTGCGCGAACCAGAGCCGCAGCACGCTCGGCGTGCCGCCGATCGCCGTCACCCCGCGGTCGGCGAGGAAGGCCAGCCAGTCCGGGTACTCCTCGCGGGTGATCGAGCCGAGCGCGATCACCCGGCAGCCGGCCCGGTCGGCCAGCGCGGCGGCCAGGAAGTGCGCGCCCCACATCCGGCCGGCGCCCCAGGCGTTGGCGAACACGTCCTCGCGGTCGAGCACCGGCCAGTGGGCGTGCACCCCGGCCATGTAGAAGCCCGTCGGCGCGTAGCCGACCTTGGGCGCGCCGGTGGAGCCGCCGCTCTGGAACAGCCAGGTGGCCGCCGCCTCGGCGCGCGGCTCCAGGTGGGTGAGCGCGGTGTTCAGGTCGTCCTTGAGCAGCGGCGGCAGCGCGGCCAGCTCGCCCAGGGTGCGGACGCCGACGGGGTGGCCGGCGTAGCGCGGGGCGAGCGCGGGCACCGTCCGCAGCCGCTCCAGGGTGGTGGCGGCGACGGTCAGTCGCGGTTCGGCCGCCTCCGGCGGCAGGGAGAACGCGTCGGTCATCGGGGTTCCGATCGGGGGGCGGGGGTCGGGGTGCGGTCGGCGAGCGGCCGGGCCGGGGTGCCGTTGGCGAGCCACTTGGCGTGCGCGTCCCGGTAGGCGGTGAACCGGGCGCGGGTGATGTCCCGCTGGAGGGCGCGGCCCGGGTCGCTGAAGTCCGGGGCGATCACGCCGTCCGGCTCCAGCTCCGAGAACCAGTACCGCTCGCCGTCGTACAGGAAGTCCACGCAGAAGAACGGGATCGCCAGCTTCTCGGCGAAGTACGCGGTGGCCTCGACGAGTTCGGGCGGTATCGGCGGGAACTCCATCGACCCGCCGCGGCTGGCGTTGGCCACCGGCGAGCCGGGCTCGGGCACCCGGCGCAGGACGGCGTACGGCTCGCCGTCCACCACGTACACCCGGTAGTCCACGGTGCCGTCGCCGAGGTAGGGCTGGGCGATCAGCGTGGTGTCGCCGCCCTGGGCGAGGCTGGCCAGGCCGCGGATGTCCTCCGGACCGCGCGCCAGGTTGATCCCGCCGCCGCCGCACCAGCCGGAGGGCTTGACGATCGCCGGGTAGCTGAGGCCGCCGAGCGCCACCTCGTAGTGGTGCTTGGCGATGTCCCGGCCGGTGCCGATCCGGATCGACGGGATCGGCGGCACCGGCGAGTCGGCCAGGTGCAGGACGGTGGCCAGCTTGTCGTTGCCGATCAGCGAGATGTACGGGGGGAACGGCAGGTAGAAGCCGGCCTGCTCCAGCACCGCGTACAGCGCGTACTGGTTGAAGATGTCCATCGACTGGTACGGCAGCGAGTAGAGCGCGGTGATGAACAGGGTGTCCTGCGGGGTCACCGGCTCCTCGTCGACGTAGACCACCGGGTGGGCCGGGTCGGTGGCGTCGACGGTGACCGCGTCCGGCGAGTGCCGGCACCAGGTGAGGCCCAGCTCCTCGGCGATCTCGGCGTAGAGGTCCCAGAAGTAGTGCCGCCAGGTCGCGGTCGTCCGGGTCGACTCGCGGTCGGGGAAGATCCAGCACATCCGGCGCAGCGGGGCGTTGTGCGGGCTGTTGTGCGGGGCGTTGTGCGGGCCGGGGTCGTGCGGGGCGGTCGTGGTCACCGTGCTGCTCCTTCCTGGGGGACGGGGGCTGCGGGGGCGGGGGCTGCGGGGACGAGGGCGGGGCGCGCGGCCCGCTCCGTCCACCAGCGGCGGCCGGACTCGGGGAGGGTGTCCACCGGGTCGTAGTACGGGTGGCGCCGGTCCAGCGGGTCGTCGCCGCCCCGGTCGGCGCCGCCCGCGCGGACCTCCAGCTCGGTGCGGTAGTTCTTGGTCCAGTACGAGATACCGCGCTCGCGGTCGTACGCCACCGCCTGGTGCACCCAGCGCTTGCCGAGCCGCGGCACGTCGCAGACCAGGCGCGGGGTGGCGTAGCCGGGCAGGTAGCCCATGATCGCCTCCTGGAGGTGCTGCGCCTGGTGGACGCTGGTCCGCCAGTGCTCGGCGTTGGGGATCATGTCGCAGAGGTAGAAGTAGTAGGGGAGGATGTTCGCCTCGCCCTGGAGGGCGAAGCAGAGGTCCAGCAGGTCCCCGGGGGTGTCGTTGACGCCGCGCATCAGCACGCCCTGGTTGCGGACGTCGCGCACGCCCGCGTCGAGCAGCGCCCGGGCCGCCTCGGCGACCAGCGGCGTCACCGACCGCACGTGGTTGGCGTGGGTGTGCACGGCCAGGTTGACGGCGCGGCCGGCGGCGACCGCGGCCACCCGGTGCACGCCCGCCAGGACCTGCGGCTGCAGCCAGTGCTGCGGCAGGCCGACCACCGCCTTGCTGGCGAGCCGGATGTCGCGGACCGACTCCAGCTCCAGCAGCCGCAGCAGGAAGGACTCCAGCTGCGGCCACGGCACATTGGCGAGGTCGCCGCCGGAGACCACCACGTCGCGCACCGTCGGGGTGCGCTTGAGGTAGTCGAGCATCTGCTCCTGCCGGTGGGCGGGCCGCAGCACCAGCCGGGCCTTGGTGACCTGGGGCGTGGAGGTGCCGACCAGGTCCATCCGGGTGCAGTGCCCGCAGTACTGCGGGCAGGTGGAGACCAGTTCGGCCAGCACCTTGGTGGGGTAGCGGTGGGTGAGGCCCTCGACCACCCACATCTCGGCCTCGTGCAGCGAGTCGCGTTCGGCCTTCGGGTGGCTGGGCCAGCGCGGGTGCCGGTCGGAGCGCACCGGCAGCATGTAGCGGCGGACCGGGTCGGCCAGGAACGCGGCGGTGAACTCCTCCGGTGTGGTGGGGGCGTGCGCGGCCATGGTGTTGAGCAGCTGCGGCGGCAGCAGGACCGGCATGGTCGCGAACTCCGCCTGATCGGCGGCGAGTTGCTCGTAGAACTCGGCGGTGAGCAACTCGCCGACGACCGACCGCAGTTGGCCGGCGTTCTTGACACAGTGCGCGCGCTGCCACTGGGCGTCCCGCCACTGCGCCTCGGTGACGTCGCGCCAGCCGGGCAGCCGGCGCCAGTCCGGCTCCACCAGCGGGGTGCGGACGTACTGGTACGGCTGGCGGGGTGCGGTTTCGGGGGGTGCGAGGTGGTCGGCCATGACCGTGCTACTGGCCGGTGAAGAGGGTGGCGAGGCGGGTGCGCAGCTCGCGCTTGAGCACCTTGCCGGTCGGCCCGAGCGGGAACTCCGCCGCGGTACGGGCGATCCGGACGGCGGCGAGCCCGGCCAGTCCGGCCCCGGCCAGCGCCTTGTTGGCCGCCTCCAGCACCTCCTCGGCACCGGCGGACTCCGCCGCCTGCTGCAACTGGACGACGGCGACCGGCCGTTGTCCCTCCCCGGCGCCGCCCGGCACCCCGACCACCGAGCAGTCCCGGACCAGCTCGGCGCAGTCCGCCAGCAGCACCTCCTCGATCGGCAGGCTGTAGACCGGTCCGGCCACGGTGTCGATGACGTCCACCGTGCGGTCCAGGTGGTAGAACCGGCCCTCGGCGTCGCGCCGGGCGACGTCCCCGGTCAGCCAGTAGCCGGCCAGTTCGAAGCTCTCGGTCAGCCGCGCGTTGTTCCAGTAGCCGGGCGTCCGAGAGGGCGAGTCGATCGCGAGCAACCCGACTGTACCGTCCGGCAGTTCGGCGCCGTCCTGGTCCAGCACCGCCGCGCGGCGCACCACCTCCAGCGGCTTGCCGACGCAGCGGTCATTGCGCGCGCTCTCCGGCGAGGTCACCTGGCCGAACAGGGCCATGCCCATCTCGGAGGAGCCCAGGCCGTCGACGAACTGCGAACCGGGCATGGCGGGTTGCTCGGCCTTCTCCTGCGGCAGCAGCCAGGGCCGGATCAGTCCGGCCGGCCGCTCGCCCAGCTGGACCAGCCGGCGGATGTGCCCGTAGTGCGCGCTGTCGCCGGTGTTGAACCAGGAGTGCACCTTGGCCGCGCCCTTCACCGGCAGCTCCCCGGTGGCGAGTTCGACGAAGGTGCGCGGGAAGGAGGCGACCATGGTGGGCTGGAAGGCCTCCATCACCGGCTCGACCACCGCACGCCGCCAGTCCGCCATCACCACGGTCGGCAGGCCGAGCAGGGTCGCGGTGAGGAAGTAGCTCAGGCCGCCGGCGTGGGTGTGCGGCATCAGCGACATCAGCCGGTCCGCCGGCTCGGCCGGGAAGCGCACCATGCGCGGCTGCTTGCCGTCCCAGAACTGCCGGTGCGCCAGCACGGTGGACTTCGGGGTGCCGGTGGTGCCCGAGGAGTGGATCAGCGCGACCACGTCCTCCGGCGCGTGCCGGTACGGGTACTCGGCGGGCAGGCCGTCGGCCGCGTCGGCGTCGAAGGCCTGGATCTCGGCGGCGAGCGCGATGAACCGCGGGCGGCGCTGCGGGTCCTGGCGGTAGGCGGCGGCGAGGCGGGTGGTGTCGTCGGCGACCACGCCGACCACGCCGACGTGGTTGAGGTAGCGGACCATCACGTCGTGCCGCATCGCATCGTTGACCAGGGCCGGGATCGCGCCCAGCGCGGTGAGCGCGAAGAAGTGCAGCAGCGGCTCCAGGCCCTCGGCGATCACCACGGCCACCGGCTCGCCCGGGCGCACCCCGTTGGCGTGGTACCAGGCGGCGTACCGGTCGCGCAGCGCGGCGAGGTCCAGCAGGCTGTGGCCGCGCAGCACCACGGCGCCCCGGTGGTCGAGGTGGTGGCTGTAGGCGAAGGGGACGGCGCGGTGGGGGTTCACGGCGATGGCGTGGTCGAGGAAGTTGCCGGCCCCGAGCTCCGGCTCGGCCATCAGCCGCTCGCGCGCGGCGAGCGGCGCGATCGAGGTGGGGGTGGCGGTGGGGCTGCTGCTGCGGGGGGACGTCTCGTCGCTCATGGCGGTCTCCTGAGAGGGTGGCCCGCGGTTCTTGTGGAACGGGAGCGCGGGCTGAGTGGTGAGGGAGAACAGTGCTGCTACGTGCTGCTGGATGCTGCTGCGTGGTGTCCGGTGCTGCTGTCCGGCCCGGTGGCCGGGGCGACTTTGCAAAGTCCTGCCGGGACTTTGCAAAGTTTCGTCAACCCTCCGCGTCGAGGATCTCCGCGACCACCCGGTGGCCGGAGCGGATCGCGCCCTCCAGCAGGCCGAAGAACTCGGTGCTGCTCTCGGTGCCGGCCCAGTGCACCCGGCCGTGCGGCGCGGTCAGCGTCGGACCGAGCCGCAGCCAGTCGCCGGGCCCGAACAGCGCCGCGTAACACCCCTTGCTGTACGGCTCGTTGACCCAGTCGGTGACATGGAAGCCGATCGGTTCGGGCAGCATCGGGAAGAGCGAGGCGGCCTGCGCGACGGCGGTCGCGCGCTGCTCGCCCGGCTCCAGGGCCGCGTAGCGGTGCGCCTCGGCGCCGGTGACGAAGCCGGTCAGCACACCGACGGCGGAGCCGGCCGGGGCGTCGGCCGGCGAGTCGTCCACGGTGGAGAGCAGCGGACCCCGCGCGTTGACCGACCACCCGGAGAGCCCGTGCTCGCGCCAGACCGGCGAGGGGTAGACCAGGTTGACCTTGACGGCGCAGCCGCGCCCGGTCCGCCCGCCCGCGCGGGGGGCCGGCCGCACCGGCCCGAGGTCGAGGCCCTCGGCGAGCAGCGGGGGCAGCGCCACCACCGCGACATCGGCCCGGTACGCCGCCCCCGCGTGGGTGTGCACGGTGACACCGGCGCCGTCCTGCACGACGGACCGCACCGCCTCGCCGAGCCGGACGGCGCCGGGCCGCCGGGCCGTCAACCGGGCGGCGAGCCGCTCGCACAGCTGGTGCGCGCCGCCAGCGACCCGGTCCTGCTGGGCGCCGCCCTCGAAGGCGTTCAGATAGCGCAGCCCACCGCCCGAGCGCAGGTAGAAGGCCATGTGCAGGACCGAGACCTCGCCCGGGTCGGCGGCCATCATCTCGCCCAGGAAGAGCGGGAAGAACAGCCGGGCGTCCGGGTGGGTGAGGTGCCGCTCGGCCCATTCGGCGGCGGTGAGGGTGTCCAGCCGCTCCGCGTCCGGGGTGAGCCAGGGCGCGTCCGGCCGTACGGCGGCGGTGAGTTCGGCGAGTCGGTCGAAGAGGTCGCCGAGCGCCACCGCGTTGAGCGGCGGGAACCGGCCGTCCCGGGTGGCGAGTTCGCCGTCCGAGCTGGAGTCGGATACCGGACCGATGGCGAAGCGGCTCGCGCCGAGCATCGTGGTGGGCGCGGTGGAGAGGTCCAAGTCCTTGATGAGGGCGAGGAGTTCGGTGTGCTTGCCGCCGAGGTAGGCGGCCCCGGCGTCGATCCGGGCGCCGGGCGCGACCTCGATCCCGTGCGTCCGCCCGCCGACCCGCTCACGCGCCTCCAGCACGGTGACCTCCACCCCGCGGGCCGCCAGCCCCTCGGCGGCGGTCAGCCCGGCCAGTCCGCCGCCGACCACGACGGCGGAGCCCGCACGCGTACGGCCGCTCATCCGGCGGCCGCGATCAGTTCGACCAGGCCGGCCGGGGTCGGCGCGAGCACGAAGTCCTCGAAGGACAGCTCGACGCCGTACGTCCGGGCGACCGCGCTCAGTACGCGGGTCGCGATGAGCGAGTCGCCGCCCAGGAGGAAGAAGTCCGAGTCCGCCGCGACGTCGTCCGTCTCCAGGACGCGGCGGAAGATCGTCACCAGGCCGTCCGTGCTGGCGGGGGTGGTGTCTACGCTGCTCAACGAGGCTCTCCTTTGACCGTCGGGTGCGGTGCGCCGGTGGGGCACCTGGTGCGGGGCCGGACGGGTGGGCCCGGGGTGGAGCGGGTCGGCGGCCCGGCCCGCTTGTGGCGGGACCGCGCGGCGCGGGTCGAGGGCTGCGGCCTGAGAACGGTGGGCCTGCGACTGCGGGCTAGTGGTGCGCGGGGGCCGGGACCGGCGCGGTGGCGGCAGTGCCGGTAGCGGTCCCGGGGGCGGAGTGGAGGCGGTGGGAGCCGGCCCGGTCGACCTTGCCGCTCGCCGTGAGGACCAGCTCCGGCACCACGGTGATTCGGCTGGGCACCAGATGGCCGGGCACCCGGTCCCGCAGGTACGTCCGGAGCTCGGCGCCCAGCGTCCCGGGGGCCGTCCCGTCCGCCGCCCCGGCCCGTGGGACGACGTACGCGACCAGCGCGGACCGCCCGGCGACGGTGGCGCCCGTCACCGCGACCGCGTGCACGCCCGGATGCCCGGCGAGGTGCGCCTCGATCTCGGCCGGGTCGACCCGGATCCCGCGCACCTTGAACTCGCCGTCCAGCCGCCCCCGGTGGGTCAGCACACCGTCCGGCGCCCGGCTCACCCGGTCGCCGGTGCGGCACCAGCGCAGGCCCTCGGCGTCCACCGTGAACCGGGCCGCGGTGGCCTCCGGCAGGCCTCGGTAGCCGAGCGCCACCGCCGGGCCGCCGATCAGCAACTCGCCCTGCTCGGTGATCCGTTCGTACACATGGGGCAGGGCGCGCCCGATCGGTACCCGGTCGCCCGCCGCCCACGGCCGGTCCCGTTCGGCGGCCAGCGGTCCGTGCAGATCGACGGCGTGGGTGATCAGCGTGGTCTCGGTCGAGCCGTAGGTGTTGAGCAGCCGGATCCGCCCGGTGTCCAGGGCGGCCCAGTCGGCGAGCCGCGCCGGGTTGGCGGCCTCCCCGCCGATCACCGTCAGCCGCACGCAGCCGGGCAGCGTGCGGCCCTCCTCGGCGAGGTGCAGGACCAGTTCGTGCCAGAACGCGGTCGGCAGGTCCAGGACGGTGATCCGCTCGCGCTCGATCATCCGCAGGAAGCGCGGGAACGACCCGGAGTGGGCGTCGCGGTCGAGGACGAGCGCGGCGCCCGTGGTCAGGGTCGGGAGGATCTCCTCGAAGCAGGTGTCCCAGTTCAGCGAGGCGAACTGCAGCACCCGGTCCTCGGCGGTGAGGCCGAACAGGGTGCGCAGTGCGTCGACGGCGGCGGAGATCGCCCGGCGCGGTGTGACGACGGGTTTCGGCTGCCCGGTCGAACCCGACGTGAAGAGCAGATAGGCCGGTTGCTCCGGGTCCGGCGGCTGCGGACCGGTGTGCGGCGGAGCGGCCGCCCGTGGTAACTCGACGACTTCCAGGCCGGGTTGCGCGACGTCCTGGCCGACGGACTCGCCGAGGTCGCGGCCGACCGCCGTCCGGCAGCCGGCCGCGGCCAGCATGTCCCGCCGCCGCTGCGGCGGGAACGCCGGGTCGACCGGGCAGTACGCCCCGCCGGCGGCGAGGACGCCCAGCAGGGCGACGACGGTGTCCGGCGCATGGGTCGCCGGGACGGCCACCGTGCCCGGTGCGGCGCCGAGGCGGTGGGCCAAGGTACGTACCAAGTCATCGAGTTGGCGATAACCGAGGGCGTCTCCGTGCTGGACGATCGCCGGTCGTGCGGGATATCGGCGCACGGTTTCCGTGAACGCGTCAATCAAGTCGGAAGTGGCCCCGTGGATGTTGCGGTTATTTGTCATGCCCGCCCCAAAGAATGCCGTGCGAGCACGTGTTCGGTGCTCGGCGGACCGGGACTCTACCCGTCGAACATGCGGAGCCACAATGGTTGTTGAGGATGTCGCTTCAAGGATGCGTGCTTGACATGTGAACGGGGCGGGGTCTGCCTGGGCGGTCTTCTGTGGCCCGAGTGACTGCGTAGCGCGACCACTTCGTTACGTGGCGCGCCGGTGCGTTATTGCCGTTTCGCGCGGAGATCGCACACCGTCCAATTCCGCGAGTATTTCCGGAGGTTCGGAGATTCCCGGGTCCGCCGGATTGTTCCGCCACCGGCCCAGGGGGGCGTCCACCGGCGTTCCCGCTGCTCGCGACCGCCCGCCGAGCGGCTGTCAACTCGCGGGAAATTGACGCGACGTCAGGTCGATCGAATGGATCGGACGCCGATGGATCGTCCACCCGTCGACCGCGTGTCACGTCCCGGACGGCGCCCGACCCGAAGTACACGACGTACCGCCCCCGCCGGGCCCGCAGCGCCGCGGACGCATCTCGTCACCACCGCCGGGCCGGTCAGGGCGTGCGGTGGTCAGGGCGTGCGGCGGAGCGCGACGACGGTGTCGGTGACGGTCGCGGTGCGGCCGCCGGGGCCGGTGGCGGTGCGGCGCGGGGCGTGGCAGCGCTCGGTGCGCCAGCCGGCGTCGAGGTCCAGGGCGGCGCGGACCTCCTCCGGCGTCGGGAAGCGCACGTCCTGGCCGTTCTGCCAGGACCAGGGCGCCACCGAGCCGTGCTCCACCACGATCAGCAGCCCGTTCGGCGCGACCGCCGCGGCGGCGCGGCGCAGCACCTCGGCGCGCGGGATCTCGACGGGAGTGTGGAAGTAGGTGGCGCAGACCAGGTCGAAGGCGCCGGCGGGGAAGGTCCTGGCCAGGTCGTGGCGGACGGGGTGGACGCGGTCGGTGACGCCGCCGGCCCGCGCGCCGGCGGCGACGCGGTCGAGCGCGGTCGGTGCCACGTCGACGGCGGTGACGTCCCAGCCGCGCCCGGCGAGCCAGAGCGCGTCGCCGCCGTGTCCGCAGCCCAGGTCGAGGGCCGTGCCGGGGGCGGGGGCGAGGGCGGTGACGAGGTCCGCCAGCACGGGGTTGGGGGCGGTGCCCCACCCGGCGTCGAGGCGGGCGTAGTGGTGCTCCCAGAAGGTCGTGGAGTCGGTGACGGCAACGTCGTCGCGCATCGGGGGTCCTCTCGAAAGACAGGTCGAACGGGGTCGGATCGGGGCCGGGTGGGACGACGATGCGCCCCGGGGTGCCGGAGTTGCAAAGCTTCATGCCGTTTCGGCAACCTGAGGCCATGGCGTACGCGAAGAAGGACGTCCTGGACGCGTTCGGCCCCCGGCTGCGCGAGCTGCGGCGGCGGCGCGGGATGACGCTGGCGGAGCTCGCCGAGCGGACCGGGATCAACGAGAGCACCCTCTCCCGGCTGGAGGGCGGCGGACGCAGGCCGACCCTGGAACTGCTGCTGTCGCTCGCCGAGGTCCACGCCGTGCCGCTGGACGAGCTGGTGGGCGCGCCCCACACCGGGGACCCGCGGATCCATCTGCGCCCGGTGACCAGGGACGGCATGACCTATGTGCCGCTCAGCCGCCCCGGCGGCGTCCAGGCCCACAAGCTGCTCATCCCACCGGGGCCGGACACCGAGCCGGAGCTGAGGACCCATGCGGGGTTCGAGTGGGTCTACGTGCTGGCCGGCCGGCTGCGCCTGCTGCTCGGCGACCGTACGGTGGTGCTCGGGCCGGGCGAGGCCGCCGAGTTCGACACCCATGTGCCGCACTGGCTGGGGCCCGACGACCACCGGACCGTCGAACTCCTCGTCCTCTTCGGGCACCAGGGCGAGCGGGCCCACCTCAGGGCCCGCACCACCTGAGCCCTGCGGACCGAGTTCAGCCCCCCAGCAGCGCGGACGCCGCCGCCAGCAGGTCCTGGTTGCGCCCGAGCACGTCGCGCCTGGTCGGCCGGTGGAGCTGGTCCGCCGCCACCCCGAAGTCCTCCAGCGGGAGGCCGCTGCTCCGCCCGCCCCGGGTGGCGCGGCGCAGGGCGACCCGGAACCCGGCCCCGCGCGGCAGGCCGCCCAGCAGCTCGGGCAGCCACATGCTCAGCAGCTCGTACGTCCACACGTTGGCCCCGCCCGCGCCGGTGGTGGCGGCGGTGCCGAGGACGGGCCCGAGGCCGTTGTCCGCGAAGCCGGCGGCGAAGATGTCGGCGGCCGAGTAGGTGAGCGCGTCGACGATCAGGACCTTGGGGCCCGGGTAGTGCGGCAGCCCGTCGGCGACCGCCTCGGGGTCGGTCAGCGGGAGGGCCCGCGAGTACGTTTCGCCCGTCTCCACGGCGTCGCGGATCGAGCCCGTCCACGGGCGCAGCGCCGGGTCGGCGCGGACCAGGGCGAGCGCGGCGCGGGTGGTCGGCAGCGAGAAGCGGACCGGGTCGACGGGGTGCTCGCTGAGCACCCGCAGGGCGGCCTCGGCGGCCAGGATGTTGCCGCCCGGGTTGCCGCGGACGTCCACCACCAGCCCGTCCGGCGGGGCCTTGGCCGTGATCGCCGCCACCTCCTCGGCGAACCGCCGCGCGCTCGCGACATTGAACGAGTAGACGCGCAGGTACCCGTACGGACGGCGCCCGCGGACCGTCCGGTGGGCGAGGACGTCCCGGGGCGTCCGGGCCGCCGAGCGCCGGGCCGGGGCGGGGGCGAACAGCGAGCGCTTGGCCTGGCGGGTGGCCTCGTTCCCGGCGTCGATGCCGAGGTGGGTGCCGAGGGTGGGCACCGGGTCCTGGTCCTGCCCGCGGTGCCGGCCGGCGGCGCGCACCCGCCACGGCACCCGGGTCTCGCGGTGCCGGCCGTCGGGCGTCCGGTAGGAGAGCAGCACCCAGCGCTCGTCGGGCGGCGGGCTGGTCCGCAGCGGACGCAGCGTCAGCGACTCCAGGCCGCGGGCCAGGCGCGCGTCCGGACTGCAACCCACCTGGGCGGCAGCGCCGCGTTCGACGGCGCGCTCGATCGGCACGCCGTTCCACAGCTCCAGTTCGACCCCGACGTCGAAGTCCCCGTGCCGCAGGGACGGCTCGATCCGCGAGACGGGGTAGTGCGGCGTGCCGTCCGCGTCGTGGTACCGCTCGACGAGCAGGCCGAGCACGGCGACCCGGCCGCGGTACGGGTCGGGCAGCTGGTAGACGGTGTGCAGGTCGCGCAGGTCCCGGAAGACGGTGGCGAGTTCGGCGTGGAACTGGAGTTCGCTGAGCGCGGGGACGCGGCGCTCCAGCAGGCGCAGCCGCTGGACGGGGTCGGTGGCGTACCGGGCCCGCTTGAGCGGGAGGTGGACGTAGAGCTCCTCGACGAGGAGGCGGGCGGCGGCCACCAGCCGGTAGCGGTCCGCGAGCGGCAGCGGGTCGGCGGCGGCCCCGGCGAGGAACGCGTCGAGCCCGGTCGAGTCCGGCAGGGCCCGCTGCGGCCGGGTGGCGCGCGGGCTCATGGCCGGCCGCTCAGGGGTGCGTGTACGCCAGGGCTCACGGGTGCGAGTACGCCAGGGCTCACGGGTAGGAGCACGTCGCGGCTCACGGGTAGAAGTCCTTCAGACGGGTCAGCGCCGCGATCCCGCTGCGCTCCACGGCGGCGAAGAACGCCGCGTCGTGCGTCAGCGAGTCCGGGGGCGGGACGACCACGCCGGGCGGGAGGTCCTCGGCGCCCGCGAGGGCCGTCTCCTCGCCCTCGGGCATGTCGCCGAACAGGGCGAGCGGCGCGTCGGGGTCGTCGAGCGGCCCGCCCCACGCGGCGAGCCCCTCCTGGGCGTCGCGCCAGGCCGCCTGCGGGTCCTGCCGGACCTTCTCCAGGGCCCGCTTGACGGCCGGCCAGTCCGCTCCGTCCAGGGCGACCCGGCGGCGCAGCCCGGGCGCGGGCGCGACGGCGCTGGTGTCCGTGGCCCCGGCGGCGGTCATCAGCGGCTGCGCCCCGTAGCGCGGCCGGCCGCGGACGACGACCAGCAGGACGTGGCGCTCGGTCGCGTCGACGAGGTTGCGGTACGCGTCCGCGCCGGGCGCGTGGCGGTCGAGGACGAGCAGGTCGGCGGCGCTGCCGGTCTCCAGCCGGCCGATCTGCGGCCCCCAGGCGGTGGCGAGCGCGTCGCCGGGGTTGGCGGTGACCATGTCGCACAGCGCGCGGTCGCCGAAGTGGCCGCCCAGCTCGTGGCGGTCGATGCCGTCGGCGACCTTGAGCTCGCCGAGCACGTGCTTGGTCCCGGACGGCGACCAGTCGGAGCCCAGCGCGATCCGCAGCCCGGCGGCGTCCGCCGCGACCACGTCCGTCGTCTCGTGGTAGAGCCAGTGGTTGGAGAACGGCGACCAGACCACGGTGCCCCGCTCGGCGGCGTCGACCGCCGTCACGGCCCGTTGCCAGGCGGTGAACTCGGCGGGGGTGAGCGCCGTCCCGTGCACGCAGACCAGCCCCGGCCGCAGGCAGGGGTCGAGGTCGGCGAACTCGCGGTGGACGACCGACACCGGGTGGGCCGGGTCCGGCTCCTCGGCGCGCCGCCCCTCGGCGACGTGGTAGATCAGCACCCGGGTGCCGTCGAGCTTCGCCGCCGTCTCGTTGCGCAGCACCTCGGCGTCCTGCTGGAGGGCGGCGGTCAGCACCATGTCGCGGCCCGTCGGCAGCTTCTCGGTGTCGACGAGCCGCACCGGCCCGCCGTCGATCGCCCGGGTGGCGCGGGGCGCGCCCTGGATCGACGTGGTGCCGCCGACCAGCGCCTTGACGCCGATGTAGGCGAGCAGCGCCTCGGGCGCGGCGCGGCCGAGCACCTTGTGCGGCCAGGTGACGGTGGTCGAGTAGTCCGGCGGGTGCTTCTCGTCCACCCAGCGGTCGTGGTGCAGGTACGGGACGCCGACCGCCTCCCAGAGCGGGAGGGTGTTGTAGGCGACGTGGTTGTGCAGGTCGATCAGGCCGGGCAGGATCAGCGCGTCGGTGCCGGTGAGGTCGACGACCGGGGCGTCGGCGAACCCGCTCGGCGCGGCCTGCCCGTTCGTTTGGACGGCGTCCAAGCGCCCGTCGTCGCCGACGAACACCGCGCCGGGGTCGAGGATCCGGTGCTCGCGGTCGAAGGTGACCACGGTGCCGCGCAGGACGAGGGCCATCAGCTCGGCGCCTTCCAGAGCAGGGTGTGGCCGTCGTCCGGGGACGGGCGGCTGACGGCGTTCTGCGCCGCCCCGGCCGGGCGGGTGCGGACCCAGGCGTCGTCGCCCAGGAACGCCGGTGCGCCGAACGGTAGGTCGCTCCGGGGGATCGGCCGGTAGTCGGACTCCGCGAACTCCGCTCCGTAGTTCGGGCCGGTGTTGTCGCCGTCCTCGTCCGGCGCGACGATCGGGCGCAGCGTGTCGATCGCCGCGCGCCAGCCGTCCAGCAGGGCCACCGGGTCGTGGCTCGACGGGTGGGGGACCTTCACCAGGGCGGCGCCGGCCGGGCGCTCGTCCCAGAGCCGGACCGCCTCCTGCGCCATGAACCCCATCGCGACCACGGCCTGTAACGCGGGGCCGACCGCCGCCGTGAACACCTCGTTGCGCCACTGGAGTTGCGCGGGATCGTCGAGCCGTTCCTTCATCGCCTCGGCGCGCGAGGGGTGGACGGCGTACGCCCACGCGTTGAGGCAGACGTAGGAGCGGGTGAGGCCGAGTCTGGTCAGGAAGCCCTGCACCCGCTGGCCGGCGTTGCCGACGAGGTTGCGGCCGGCGATCCGTTCGGTCGGTCCGGGGTCGGAGGCCACGACCAGCACCCGGGCCGAGCCGTCGAGCCGGCCTCGGTAGAAGACCGGGCCCCAGTCGAACCAGAAGGACTCGGGGTCGGGAGGGTCGGGCACCCGGGCGAAGAGCGTCGCTGATGCGGCGGTCGGCCCGCGGTCGAAGTCGGGCATCTGGAGGCCACCTCCAGCCTGGCGGTGCGGCCGTTCCGGTGTCCCTTCCACAGCACCACACCCGTCCCGTCCCCGCAATCCGTCCGACGGGCACCGGGACGGCCGCGCCATGAAATCGTGGACACGTCAATGTCTCCGCGACGTCGGTGCCACGTCTCTGCGACGTCTCTGCGATACGGGAGCGGCCATGGAACGAACGGACGCAACACCGGACCTCGTCGTCGGCGGCGAGATCGAGATGGCGTACGGCGCGGCCCGGCCGCGCCTGCGCGAGTACGTCCTCGGCTACCGCGGCTACCGGCTAAGCTCGGACCGGCCCCGACGCAGGCTGGAAGTGCCCACCGACGTGGTGACCCTGACCTTCGGCTTCGACGGCGAGATCCGGCTCACCGACGCCGTCGCCCCCGCCGACACCGCGTCCTTCGGCTCCGTGTTCGCCGGGCTGCGCCGGACCGCCACCGTCGCCGAGCACAGCGGCCGGCTGCACGGCCTGGCTGTCTCGCTCACCCCCCAGGGCGCCTACCGGATCCTCGGCCCGGCGCTCGGCGACCTGGGCGGCCGGTGGACCGAGGCGGCGGCCGCCTTCCCCGGCCGAGGCCCGCGCGAACTCGCCGAACGCCTCTGCGAGGCGCCCACCTGGAAGCTGCGGTTCGCCCTCCTCGACGCCTACTTCGACGCGCGGTTCGCCGCCGGGCGGCTCTGGGACCCGTCGGTGACCTGGGCCTGGGAGCAACTGCGCGCCTCCCACGGCCGCACCCCGGTCCGCACCCTCGTGGACGGCACCGGCTGGAGCCGCCGCCGACTGGAGCAGCGCTTCCGCGAACACCTCGGCCTGGCACCGAAACAGGCCGCCGACATCCTCCGTCTCCAGCGCGCCCTGCTGGCCTACGAACGGCGCCCCGGCTGGGGCGGCGCCCGGATCGCCGACCACTGCGGCTTCTACGACCAGGCCCACCTCGTCCACACCTTCCGCGCCATGGTGGGCTGCCCGCCGACGGCCTTCTTCGCCTCCCGCCACGCCGCCGAAGCCCCCGAGCCCACCGACCGCCTCGCCGGCCGGGTGACCACCGCGATCCAGTTGGTCGACCACTGACCAGCCGACCGGTGTGCGCATTCTTACAAGCCCGCGCCCTCTCCCACCCGGCATGCTGACCGCACGGGGCGGCATCGGGGGAGCCGCCCCGATCGCCGTCGGGCCCGTCCTTTGCTTCAAAAACGCGTACGTGTTCAGCCCGCTCGTCGAAGACCAACCGACCCACGGCGCGCCCGCGCCCACCCAGTGGGAAGTCGACGGCGCCGACTTCCCACTCCGCGCGCCCGAAGACCTCAGAGCGGCGCGAGGTGGCTCTCGAACAGGCAGAACCCGTTGCCCGCCAGGTCTCCGAAGACGTGTGATTGGGGTGGCATGGGTCGAATCAGTGACAGCCCCGCATCCCCTGGGAGCCCACCGCCCTCAGTCCTTCCGGTGCCGCCCGTTGCCCTTGCGCAGTAGAGCAACGGGGGTGTCATCCTGCGGCGGAGCAAAGTCGGCGCCCCGCCGGACGATGACCGCATACGCGTCCGAGTAGTTCTCGGCCACACCTACCGGCTGCCACTCCGATCCGTCCCACTCGACCACCAGCCGGGGCGTGTCCTCGAAGAGGCGACCGCGCCGGCCCACGGGGTCCAGGACCATGGCGTCCCGCGTGCCCGGCGGCCGACGCCGGTCGCCCCGGGCGGTGTACCAGCCGGACATGGTTTCGTCGTCGGGTTCGAGCACGGGGTCCTCACCTCTCCCTCACCGTCACTCAAAGGCTAGTGGGCACCGCCGCTCGGTGGTAACGGCCAACCGACCAAGGCGAACGGCGCCCTGGTCTCCAGAGCCTCGGCGTACTCGTTCCCGTCCCGCCAGTGTTCCCCAACACCCGGCGGGCGGTGCCGGTGCTCCCGCTGCACTCCGGGGCGCAGCGAGTACCTGCCGTGAGGCAGGGGTGGAACCCCGTCCCGGCGAAGACCCTTTTCCGATCGCCGGGACGGGAGCTATGCGGATCAGCCCGGGACCTGCCCGTGCTGGTCGTACCGCAGGTTGGCGCCCGTTTCCTGCGCCATGGCGCGGAACTGGGGGTCGACGGTGTCGTCTCGACTCAAGTTGGAGATGGCGCCGAGATCGGCGGCGAAGTCCAACGCCGAATCGTCGTCGCCGAAGTTGTCCGGGTCGCTCATGTGGTCCCCAACATCAGTAGTAGCGATCAGAGGCCCCGCCCCGGTCGTCCGGGCCGTCCAAGTCCCGTCACCGGGGCGGGGGTTGTGCAGCCCGACGGGCGCAGGCACCGCCGGGAGTCGAGAGGGGTCGCCCTGGTCCGATCCCCGACGGAACGACCAGGGCGAGGCCGAGCGCGAGACCAGCCGGCCCGGCGCCGACCCCGAGCACCAGCAGCCCGGTCACCAGGCTCTCGCGGGTCACGTCGGCTCCTCATTCGGGACCGTGATCATGGGGCGGTAGGCCAAGTGCCCGTAGCTCCGGTGGTCGGGCTGCTCCGCCGCGTGCTCGAACGCCCACATCTCGGCCGTCTCGCGGTCGCCGTGCTCGCCCGAGTCCGCGCCGCACGGGTTGCCGGCTTCGTCCTCGCCGTCGCAGTAGACCAAGTGGACTTCGTCCCGGTCGGGGTCCGGTCCGAATGCCCAGTCCACGAAACGGAACAGCCTCCGCTTGCCGATCTCTCGGGCGGGTGCTTCGAGCGCCACGTTCAACCAGCCTTCACGGGATCGGGAATCGTCATTGCCGCACGCACCTTCTCGTTGACGGTCGGAGCCCGGACGTGCAGCGGGTCGGCTGTCCACGTGGGTCCGTCCATGAGCCACGGGCCGAGGGTCCATCCGGCGTCGGCGGCACCCTTGTACTCACCGACCCGCCCCGACGCCGTGTCCACCACCAGGTCACCGACCGTCGGGCGGAACAGCGGGGTGACGGGGCTCGACTCCGCGGCGAGCGTGGCGAGCCCGACCCGGAGCACGTCCACCAGGTTGAGCACCGAGTCGGGCCGGGCTCGGCCCAGATCCACCAGGACTTCCCCAGTGATCAGTGAGGGCGAGTCGACGCCGAGCGAGGGCAGTTGGCACCCGGCCGCTTCGGCGACCTCGCGCAGGGCTTCGCACGCGGTGCGCGCCTGCCTGCGCTGCCCCTTAGTGATCTTGCGCAACTTCTGGTTGGCCACGGTGACCCCTCGCGTTGGACGGTGGACCTTCTCCAGTGCCGCCATTCAACAAAGCGAAGCCCTCGCCCGGAGACTCCAAGCCGGTGACTCCAAGTTGGAGTCTGTGTACACGCTGTGGGCTTACCATCGGAGCACGTTGTCAGGGGGAGCGAAGCCGTGGACCAGCCACCATCACCGCGCGACGTCGTCGCGGGGCTCCTCGGAGATGAGCGGTTGCGTGCCATCCTCCGAGCACGTGACATCGGCGCACTGTTCAAGCTGCTGAACAGCCGAGGCGTCAGCACTCGCCGACTTGCCGCGGCAGCCGATATCACTCAAGGCCGCCTGTACGACTACATGAACGGCCGAACTCGGGTCGAAAAGCTCTCGATGTTCGAGCAACTGGCCGACGCATTCCACATCCCGGGCGCATTGCTCGGCCTCGCGGCGCGTCCATGGGAGCCCACCGCGCCGGTACGGGCGGTTGCTCTGGCGGAAGTACTGGCCGAGTCCGACGACCTCGCGGCAATGGATGCGTTCCGGGAGGCAGACCGCCAAGCCGGCGGCGGGCGGCTGTACAGCGCAGTTGTTCGGCACCTGCGGGTGAGTGTGGCCCCTCGTTTGATGGACGGCACGACAGGCCCGAGCGTCTTCGGTGCTGCCGCGGCACTCACCGAAATGGCCGGTTGGATGGCACACGACTCGGGCCAGGACCGCCTGGCGGCGGCTCACTTCGCCAAAGCATTGCCCCTCGCGCGGATCTCGGGTGATCAACCGTTCGCCGCGCACGTGGCCGCGAGCAGCAGTCACCTCTCCCTGCAGTCCGGCGACGCCAAGCAGGCTGCACACTGGGCACTGACCGGGACGGAGATCGCCCGGGACGGTCCCCACTTGCCGAGTCTGACCGCGCGGCTTTACACGATGCATGCGCGTGCCCTCGCGGCGCTCGGGCAGTCCGGTCCGGCCGTCGATGCATTGGGGCGGGCGCGCACGCTTCTCGACCGGGAGTCGGGCGACTCGCATCCCTGGCTCAGCCCCTTCGACCATGCCGCGCTGGCCAGCGAATCCGCCTTGGTGTTCAAGGACTTGGGCCGACATGGCGACGCGCTCGGGCACGCACAGGAGGCTGTGCGACTTCGGGGCCATGGCCGGGCAAGATCACTTGCGTTGAGTCGGATTACGCTCGCCGCTGTTCATGTACAGCGCAGGGACCTGGACGCCGCTGTCAGCGTCGGGGCCGAACTTCTCGCAACAAGCCCTACGCTCGGGTCAGTCAGAGTCGTGCACCAGCTCGACAGTCTCCGAGATCGGCTCACCGACCATGCCGAATACCCTCCGGTCCGTGAGTATCTGGCACGATTCGCGGAGGCGCGCAGAACTCGGGCGCTGCTGCTGGCCGACATCATGCCGCCGTCAAGGGGAGGGAACGGCAGTGGGGACGACACCGACACCTGACGATCCGGAAGCGTGGAATGCCTACCTTGCCGAGGGCAACGCCCGGCAGGCCAGGAAGCGCGTCGCCGCCGATGTGATCGTTCGAGATCCTGCGGGCCGGGTCTTGGCCGTGAATCCCGACTACAAACCAGGCTGGGATCTGCCCGGAGGGATGGCTGAGGCGAACGAGGCCCCCGAAGCGGCAGCACGCCGCGAACTGCGCGAAGAACTCGGGCTGGAGATCCACCCTCGCGGGCTCCTCGTCGTCGACTGGGTTCCCCCGCATGGGCCTTGGGATGATCAAATCGCGTTCATCTTCGACGGCGGCGAGATCACCACGGACCAGGCCAATGCTCTTCGCCCCCACGATGCCGAGCTGACGGAAGCCGCGATGCTTGCGCCTGCCGACGTGCGTCGGCTGTTGCGCACTCGGCTGGTGCCCCGCTACGACGCCGCGATGGCAGCGCTCAAGGACGGGCAACCCCGCTACCTGAACGACGGACACCTGATCGGCTGAACGGCACGCGGCTGTACCGCCGCGCGCTCGGACTGCTGCCCCACCAGTTCCGGCGGAACCGGGCACTGGCAACGGCACGGCTTGCCCTCGCGCAGGTTCGGCAGGGTGACGCCCCACTGGCCGTACACACCGCCAGCAGTGTGTTCGACTTGATGGCCGGGGTCGACCTACCAGGCCGGGTGCGGACAGCGCTCGGTGACTTCCACCGCTAGCTGTTGACCCTTTCCGTGACCACCCCCAGTGCGCGAGAGTGGGCGGACCGATTCCGGACCAATCCCGGACCGAATGGAACCGACCATGATCGAACTTAAGCACTACCGCCACGGTGAGCTGCCCGAAGGTTTCCGACAGTTGCTGCTCGACGTACACACGGATGCCTACGCGGCCGAGATGGACGATCCGTTCGTGCGGCGTTTCCCCTGGTTCGTTGACCACTGGTCGGCGCTGGACGGCTTCGCGTGCGTGGTGGGGTTCGACGGAGAGGAACCGATCGGGTTCGCCTACGGGGCGCCGGCGAAGACCGGACGCGAGTGGTGGCGTGAGCACGTCGTCCCGGCGCCGGAACGGGATTCAACGTTCTCGTTCTCCGAGTTGATGGTGCGCTCCCGGTGGCGCAAGACCGGGGCCGCCGAACGCTTGCACTCGGCCTTGATGGCGAACCGGCCCGAGGCTCTGGCGGTGCTCCTGGTGGACCCTGCGCACCCCAAGGTCCAAGCGCTCTACGAGTCGTGGGGCTACCGAAAGGTCGGCGACAGGCAGCCCTTCCCGGACTCGCCTCGATACGCGGTCATGCTTCGGAAGCTTCGGTAGCACTGCCCCCAGGCCCCGCCGTCCCGCTGCTCCGGGATGGGCGGGGCCGCACTGCTGCTGCACCACGAGGGCCAGCGGCTCGGCGACCAGCTTCGGGGTGGACCACCGACACCGGGGCGCACTCCAGAACTCAGAATTCGGAGTGTTCAGGTCGGTGGGGTTGACGTCCATGTGCAGCCGGGAGTTGCCGTTCCTCGGCAGGTCGGTGTGGATGAGGAAGATCGTCCACCGCCCCGCCCGCGCCGCTTAGCCGGCCGCTTCCCGGTCCCCGGCCTCCGGGGCCAGCCGGCGGGTGATCCGGTCGAACAGGTCCAGTAGCGGCTCGCCGACGTCCCGGCCGAACTCGGTGAGCCCGTAGGTGACCTGGGGCGGCGTCGTCGGCTCGACCGTCCGCCACACCAGGCCGTCCTGGACCAGTGCGCGCAGGGTCTGGGCGAGCATCTTCTCGCTGATGCCCCGGATGCTGTCGCGCAGCTCGTAGAACCGGAGGTCGTGGCGCTGCAAGGAGATCAGCACCCAGACGCCCCACCGGCTGGTCACGTGGTCGACCGTGTCGCGCGCCGCGCAGTCGGTGTGAAACACCTCATACCGCTGGCCGGTGTCGGCGCGTCCTGGCTGCGAACCTTCCGTCATGTCCGGAGCTTACCTCCAGGTATGTCCTTACCAGGGGTGAGTCTGCCGTCCTAGCGTCAGTACCCGTACCCCCCAAGGACATCGAGCGAGGAGCTGACCATGATCGTGGTGACCGGGGCCACCGGAAACATCGGCGGGCCGCTGACGCGGGCGCTGGCCGACGCGGGCGAGCAGGTGACGGCGGTGTCGCGGCACGCGGCGCCCGTACCGGACGGCGTCCGCCATGTGGTGGCCGACCTGGCGGATCCGGCCGCCCTGGAGCCGGCGCTCACCGGGGCGAAGGCGCTGTTCCTGCTGCTCTCGGGCGACCTGCACGGCCCCGGGACCGCCCCGGCCGACCTCGTCCGCCGAGCGGCGGCGGCCGGGGTCCGGCGGATCGTGCTGCTCTCCACGCAGGGCGTCTCCACCCGGCCGTTCGGCCCGACCCGGATCGCCATGCGGGCGCTGGAGGACGTGGTCCGGGAGGCCGTCCCCGAGTGGGCGGTGCTGCGGCCGGGCGGCTTCGCCTCCAACGTACTCTGGTGGGCCGAGTCCGTCCGGACGCGGCGGACCGTCGTGGCCCCGTTCGGCGACGTCGGGGCGCCGGTCGTCGACCCGGCGGACATCGCCGACGTCGCGGCGGCCTGCCTGCTGGAGGACCGGCACACCGGCGGCGTGTACGAGTTGACCGGCCCGGAGGTGATCACCCCGCGCGGGCAGGCCCGGGACCTCGCCGCCGCCCTGGGCGAGCCGCTGCGCTTCCACGAGCTCACCCGCGACGAGGCCAGGGCGGCCATGGCCCGCAGCATGCCGGTGGAACTCGCCGACGACACCCTCGACATCCTCGGCGCCCCGAGCGAGGCCGAACTCCGCGTCAGCCCGGCCGTCCACCAACTCCTCGGCCGCCCCCCGCGCTCCTTCGCCGACTGGACCGCCCGCCACGTCGCCGCATTCCGCTGAGAAGGGGTGGGGGCGCCCGCGGCGGAAATCATCTGCCCCGTGCCGGGCCCGCTTCACGGCGGCGGACGTCGACGCCCTCGCCGCCCTGCACGGCCACCCCGACGGCATGCGGCACATCGACGACGGCCGTCCCGTACCCAGGGTCGACGTGGAGCGGCGGCAGCTCCCCGGCATCCTCCGCGAGTACGGTGAACTGCCGCCCGGCCAGGGCTGCTTCGCCGTGGTGGAACGGGTGTCCGGGGCGTTCGCGGGGTGGGCGTCGCCGAGGACTGGCCCGATCCCATCGAGGGGTCCGAGCACGGCGACGTCGAATACGCGATCAGCCGCGAGACCTGGTCCGGCCGAGGCCGGTAACGGCGAGGGCCCGCCGCGACGATACGCGCGGCGGGCCGTCGGCCGTCCCGTCAGCGCAGCAGCTTCAAGGGGGAGCCGACGCGCCCGTCCCTCGCCGCTGGGCCAGCCCCGCACGCCGCCTTCATGAAGAACGCGTCGATCGCCGCGCCGGTCTCGTCGGTCTCGGCACCCTCCAGCACGTTGAACGAGAGGGCGAACTGCCGCGAGCCGTCCCGCGCCCCGAGCAGGATCGTGTTGTAGCCGGGGATGCCGCCGGTGTGGCCCCAGACCTCGCCGCACGGCAGGTCGTAGCGGATCAGGCCCAGCCCGTAGTGCGCGGCGATCATCGGCGCCGGTACGGCCGTCGTCATCTCGGCCAGCCGCGCGGGCGACAGCAGCCTGCCGCCGAACAGGGCGGCGTGGAAGCGGTCGAGGTCGGCGGCGGTGGAGATGCCGTTGCCGGCGGCGTCCGCGACGGTCGGGTTGATCAGGGTGATGTCCGCCGGGCCCTCCGGCAGTTGGACGTACCCGTGCGCGTGCGGGCCGGGTATCCCGGGCGACGAGCCCGGGAACGTCGTGGCGTCGAGGCGCAGCGGCCCGACGATCCGCCGCTCCACCTCGCGCTGCCAGGTGCGCCCGGTGACCTTTCGGATGATCATCCCGGTCAGGATGTAGTTGGTGTTGGAGTAGTGCCAGCCCTGTCCGGGCGCGAAGTACGGCGCGTGCCCGGCGCTGACGGCGACGAGGTCCTCCGGGCGGAAGTCCGTCCAGCGCCCCTTCGCGAGGTAGGAGCGCAGGCTCGCGTCGTCGTGGTAGAGGAACCGCTGGTCCTCCAGGTAGTCGAACAGGCCGCTGGTGTGGTTCAGCAACTGCCGCAGCGTGATCGCGCCGCCGTTCGGCACGATGCCCGGCAGGTACCGCTCCACCGGGTCGTCCAGCCGGAGCCGGCCCTCGTCGACGAGCTGCAGCACCACCGTCGACACGAAGGTCTTGGTCACGCTGCCGATCCGGAACCGGCCGTCGGCCCGCGCCGCGCGCCCGGAGCCCAGGTCGACGACCCCGGCGGCGTCGCGCCACGCCCGGCGCCCGTTCTCGCGCGCCTCGCCGACCGCGGCCGTCGCGCCGCCGCGCTCGACGAGGGCCCGCAGCTCCGGGCCCAGGTCGACGGCCGGCCGGCGCCGCTCCTCCTCCGTCCCCGCCGCCCCCACGGCCGCAGGCACCTCCACCCCCGCCGCCACCGCAGCCGTCGGAGCGAGCGTGGCGACCGTGACCCCGGCCACCGCGACGGCCGCGAGCCGCAGCCCGAGCCGCCCCCGACGACCCGCCCCGGCCAAGTGATCGGCGTTCATGGCAATCCCTCCCGGACCCGACCCCCGGGCCCCACCCCCACGTTCGCACCCGCACCGCCCACCCGCGTCGTCCTGTGGAAGGCCCTCCACTGCCTCTGCCCGACGACTTGCGCTCCACCTGTGGTTGAGGGCGCCGTCCTCCGAAATCCCCTCCGTGGAGCTTGACTTGATCTCCCACCCCGGACCGGCGCCGGACGCGGAGTGGGAAGTCGGATCCGTCGACTTCCCACTCCGCGCTGGACCTCTCCCTTGGTCAGCCAGCAGCTCAGCGACCGTCGATGCCCCGACGGAAGCCCGTCCAGGTGATCGTTTACGTTCTCCCTTCGCGATGAGCGGATATCGCCGAGACGCTCGCCTTCGCCGCCATGGTCGTGATCGGCGCACCCGGCTACCTCGGCCTGGAAGCGGGGCCCAGCACCCGGCTCTATCTGCTCGATCAGTGTGCGCCCGGCCGCTGATCACAACAGGGGCCTGCTCCGGACGGACGCCGGAGTAGTCCCTCCGGAGTAGGGACGGCCCGGTCGGCCGACGCCGATGCCATACAGCTGTGATCTGTCGGGGTGGGAGGGGAATGCAGTGGGCCCGCCGCGGGGGAGCGGCGGGCCGGCCTTCTCCTTGGAGTCGCGGACGTGGACGGCGCCGGGGGTCTCGGAGTGGGAAGTCGACGGGGCCGACTTCCCACTCGCCACCGCCGTTTCGGTGCCTCAGCTGGTGATCAGCTGACGGACCGCGTCGCTGACTTCGGGCAGTTCGGCGGGGAGCGCCCACCGGTGTGCGTCGTGTTCGGTGAGGACGATCGGCTCGGTCCGTTCGACGGTGACGGCGAAGTTGAGCTGGCGGGTGGTGCCGCCGTGGCTGTTGCGGTAGTCGAAGTGCCCGAGGTAGCCGGTGATCCGGTCAATGGCCAGGCCGGTTTCCTCGGTCGTCTCCCGGCGCAGCCCGTCCAGGACGGTCTCCCCGGTCTCGACCTTTCCGGACGGGATCTCCCACATCCCGCCCAGGTAGTCGTCGGGCTTGCGACGTACGAGCAGAATCCGGCCCTCGTGGTTGATCACAGCGGCGGCCACGAGGCCGGTGATCCCCGCGGCTTCGGCCTCGGCGGCCAGGTCGGCCACGAACTCGGGGGAGACGGTGGTCACAGCAGCTCCTTGTGGTTCTCGCTGATCTCGACGGCCGCGCGAACGTACTGTCCGGCCAGTTCGAGATCCTGCTCACGATGCCAGACCGGGAGCTTGATCATGTGGCCGTGGGCATGCTCGGCGACGGGGAAGTCCCCCGACCTCAAGTTGGCCGGAACGCTGACAGCCTCTACGTGTACGCGCGACGATGGTCGATGCAAGATTCCGCAAGCGGCATGACGGGAGAGGTAGTCGTGAGCCTAGAGTTCTTCGGGATCGACCCCGACACGGAGAAGGAGGGTTCGCCCACCGTGTGGGCTGACCTCGCTCAGCGTCGGCTCGTCATCCAGAGTGAAACCCTCACCGGGGACGAGTTCGCCGAGGTCAACGAGACCGAGTGGGTTGCCGGCCACAAGGTCGGGGTGCCCTCCCACGAGTCCGTCATCAGTATTCCCGAGAGCATGATCCCGTTCATCAGGAAGGCTTGCGATGCAATCGGACGTGCCGGACTTCGAGACCCTGCTCAGGGAGACGACGAAGTCGGCCGTGCTCCTGGAGATGCGTGGCGCCTACGGCGTCGGGGACGAGTCGTGAGGCTTCGCTCGCTGGCTTCGCACAGGGGAACGCGACCGGGCCGTCCCCCACGAGAAGTTCTCTGTCTGACCGTCCACAGCACGACTATCGGACCATCCACATATGTCACCAGCCTCTGCATCGCCCAGCGCCCAAGCTGCCCGAAAGGCGCTCGCTGATCGTCTCCAGAACCTCCGCCGAGATGCTCAGCTCAATGGCCGGCAGTTGTCGGCACTCTGCGGGTGGCACCCGGCCAAGACTTCCCGCCTCCAAGACGCCAAGATCGCACCGTCAGAGGCGGACATCAGGGCGTGGTGCGTCGCCTGTGGTGCCGAGGATCAGGTGGCCGACCTGATCGCCGCATCCCGCTCCGTCGAGTCCATGTACGTCGAGTGGAAGCGGTTGAAGTCGGCCGGGCTTCGGAGCCTCCAGGAGTCCTACGCCGCTCTGTACGAGCAGACGCAGTTGTTCCGCTTCTACACGTCGGACGTGATCCCTGGGGTTCTTCAGACGTCCGCCTACGTGCGAGCGATCATGTCTCGGTCGGCCGGAAGCCGCTCCGACGAAGACATGGAACAAGCCATCGCGACAAAGATGGAGCGGGCAGGCATCATCCACCGGGGCAGGCACCGGTTCCTGTTCCTGCTTGAGGAGTCGGTGCTGAGGTACCAGCTCGGCGACGCCGCGGCGATGGCCGGTCAGCTCGGTCACCTCCTCACCGTGATCTCACTGCCCCGTGTCAGCCTGGGAGTGATCCCGTTTGCTGCCCCTCGGACGCTGTGGCCCGTGGAGTCCTTCCGGGTCTACGACGAATCCCGGGTGCAGGTCGAGCTTGTCACCGCGGCAGTCAACGTGACCGCACCGAGCGAGGTGCGCCAGTACCTTGACACCTTCGCTGAGCTGCAAGGCATGGCCGTGTACGGCGTCAGGGCGAGGACCCTGATCGCCAACGCCATCGCCTCCCTGGAGTGACGTCACGCAATAAATCGCAATCTCGTTGAGCGTCCAGTTTCGTCCTCCCTACGGTCTACTCACGTTCCACCGGACCTAGTGAAGGAGAGTGGGCCGACGATGAGTGCTGCCACGAAGCGCGACGTCCTGACGAGTGA
The DNA here is from genome assembly GCF_042656005.1 of Kitasatospora misakiensis. NCBI lineage: Bacteria > Bacillati > Actinomycetota > Actinomycetes > Kitasatosporales > Streptomycetaceae > Kitasatospora > Kitasatospora misakiensis. The sequence continues at coordinate 41,858 of NZ_JBHSOF010000027.1, forward strand.
TCAGAAGTTCCTCGCCGAGGCCAAGGCTGAGATGGCCACCCGCCCGTGGGGTGCCGGCCGCCTCGCGCCGTACCCGACCACCACCCGGCTCCCGTACACGTCGGTCAGCATCGACGGGCGGACGCAGCTCGGCGTGTTCCGTGACCGGTCCGGCCTGGTGGTCGAGATGGGCAAGCACGGCACCAGCAGCGGGACCGAGACCAGCACCACCACGAACTCGGACTCGCAGAACGACCAGGGCCACGACCAGGACAGCTCCCAGGACTGATGCCGACGACCGAGGAGAGGCCGGTTCTCGTGGTCACCGAGGCGGCGGACGTGACCGCTGACATGGTGATCACGGAGCTGAACCGGCGTGATGTTCCGGTGGTCAGGTTCAACCCCGCCGACATCGGTGCGGGGCTGACGGTCTCGGCTCGGTTCGGAACCTGCCCGGCCCCCGTGGCCGGGCAGGTTCGTACCCCGTCGAGGATCGCCGACCTGGCCCACGTTCGGGCGGTGTACTGGCGCCGCCCCGTCTGGCCCACCTTTCAGAACTCCGGGCTGGGCGACGACGACGCCCGCTTCGCCGCCGCCCAGGTTCGCTACGGGCTCGCAGGCACCCTGTACGCCCTGGACGGGCCTCTGTGGGTGAACCACCCAGTGAACGATGCGGCGGCCGACCACAAGCCCGCCCAGCTCGCGCTCGCACAACGGCTCGGCCTGTCCGTGCCGGCGACGATCGTGACCAACGACCCGGACGAGGCCCGGCAGTTCGTCACGGCCCACGACCGGGTGATCTTCAAGACGCTGCGGTGGACGCTCTACGCGCGCGACGGCGTGCCACTCACCGGGTGGGCGGAGCCGGTTTCCGCGGACGAGCTCGACGACAGCGTGCGGGTGACACCGCACCTCTTCCAGGCCCGGATCGACAAGGCGGCCGACGTACGCGTGCTGGTGGTCGGCCGGCGCACGTTCGCCGTACGGATCGACTGTGACCTCCTGGACTGGCGCAGGGACTACTCCGCTCTCGCTTACACGGTGGTAGACATCCCCGACCGCCTGAAGAAGGCGCTCCACGGCATCTTGGAGCACTTCGGACTCGCCTCCGGGTCGTTCGACCTGGCCGTCGACCGAGCCGGTGACTACTGGTGGCTGGAGTTGAACCCGAACGGCCAATGGGGCTGGCTGGAGCAGGAGACCGGTCTGGAGATGTCCGTCGCGTTCGCCGGTCTGCTGACCCGAGGAGAGACCGCATGACCAACACCGTGACCCATCGGCGTGCCCTCGCCGACCGGCTTGAGAAGGCCGGCGTCCTGAAGACGCCGGAATGGCGCGCGGCTGTCGAGGCCGTCCCGCGCGAGGACTTCCTGAACCCCGGGGTCTTCCTCCCCGCCGACGGCGGCCGGTGGCGCGTCGCCACCGCAGCGGGAACCGCGGCGACCGCATGGGTGGAGATCGCGTACAGCGACGAGTCGTTGACCACCCAGCTCGACGGGCACCTGACCGCCGACCAGGCGGCCGGCCTCGTAACGGGCTCGCCGACGTCGTCGTCCACCACGCCCGTCACCGTGCTCGACATGATCGAGCGCCTGGACGTGGAGGACGGGCACCAGGTGCTGGAGATCGGCACCGGCACCGGGTACTCCTCCGCGCTGATGTGTCACCGCCTGGGCGAGGACAACGTGACGACGGTCGAGGTGGACCCGGACGTCGCGGCCCGCGCCGATGCGGCGCTGGAGGCGGTCGGCATCTCGACCTGGACCGTGACCGGGGACGGGCTCCTCGGGCATCCTCGCCGCGCTCCGTACGACCGCGTGATCGCCACCTGCGCTGTCAGCCGCATCCCCTACACCTGGATTCGCCAGACCAAGCCGGGTGGAATCGTCCTGGCGACGGTCGGCTCCTGGGGCTACGGGACCGGCCTGGCCAAGGTCGTCGTCAACGACGACGGCACCGCCGAGGGCCGGATCATCGACCGCTCCTCGTTCATGCAGGCCCGATCCCAGGCCGCCGTGCCGATCGGCGGCGACCTGTCCGCCCGCACGGCCTTCCCCGAGAGCGACCGGGCCGCCGAGGTGCCGCCGACGGTGCTCAGTGAGTGGATGCCGGCCTTCATCGCCCAGCTCGCCGCACCCGGTGCTCAGCTCGTCCGGGCCACGGCGGACGACGGCGTACAGCTCCTGTACCTCTTCGACCCGGGCCGCGAGTCCTTCGCGGAGTTCATCGCCGACGGCGAGGCGTGGACTGTCCGCCAGGGTGGCCCCGTCGCCCTGTGGGACGTCATCGAGCGGGCCCTTCTCGCCTGGCAGGACGCCGGCCGCCCGGACATCACCGCCGTGCAGCTCCGGATCACCGACAGGGCCCACACGTACTGGATCGGAGACAACCCCGAGCTCCGATGGGAACACCGCCTCGTCTAACCGGTGCCCCCAGTACCCTGGCACACCCGCGTCGCCGGTTGGCGGAACGGCGTCGGTGACGTCGGGCGGCTCGGCCGTATGGAGGGGGCATCGGGCCGGTGCCCGTACAGCTGCGGTCTGTCGGGGTGGGAGGGGAGTGCCGACGGCCCGACGCGGGAAGCGGTGGGCCGTCGGGAGGGTGGCGTTTCAGGCGTCGGTGGTGGTGGCGAAGGTGATGAACGCCTTCCGTGTGGCCGGTTCGAAGGCGAGCTGCGGGCCGGTCTTGCGGTGATGGGAGAGCGTGGTGTGACGGGTGGGGGGTGGGGTCGTTGATCTTGGTGTGAACAGGAATCGGATCAGGCGGGTCGCGCTCGCGGCCTGCGCAGCAGCGTTGCTCGTGTCTGCCGTCGGGGCCTCGCCCGCTGGGGCCTCGCCCGGGGTGCGGGTGGCGGTGGGTTCTGGGGCGGAGGGGCTGGATGTCGACGCCCGGGGCAGGCTTCATGAGGCGATCGTCAGGACGGACGCGGGGCAGGAGGTCTGGGCAGTCCTCATGGGCTCCGGCATCGATGTGGAGGGGCTGGTCGACATCCCGCGTGAGGAGTTGCTCGACGAGGAGGGGCGGGCGGATGTGAAGCGGCGGCTGGCCGAGGTGGAGGAGCTCTTCGCCTCCGGGGACGGCCCCGTGTTGATCCGGGATCTGACGGCGACGCCCGCGTGGCAGGACGCGGTCGCGCACGGGATGATCGCCGCCGACGCGCCGGTGGGGGAGGACGTGCTGCTCCTGGTCGGCGCGAACAGGTACCTGGACGGGCCCGACGCGCCCGGGGAGCGGGTCTTCTTCCAGGTCGACCATGACAAGTCCGGGGGTGCCACGGCGGCGGTGCTGGCGTTCTCCGGGCTGCTGACCTGGAGCGGAGAGGGGAACCGCAGCTACCGGGTGGCGGGATCCCTGCAGGCGAACTGCGGTGCGACGGGCAGGAGCACGGTGTGGCTCCAGTACGGCGGCACCGGCGAGAAGTGGAAGGACTCCGAGGAGGACGGCTGCTCGGACAGCGGGAGGTCCTGGCGGGACATCACGGTCACGGGGACGCTCGCGCCGAACCAGCAACTGGAACTCCGGCTCGGCACCTGGCGGTTCGGCTCGTGGAAGTACTCCGAGGTCAAGACCTACGATCCTGCCGCACCCTCCACTGGCCGGTAGTGGAGGGGTTACTCCACGTCTCCGCCGGGGAAGATCGACTACGCCCGATCCGGGTACGACAGAAGGAGACCTCCATGTCCGACGACCAGACCACCGAGCCCGCCGCCGACGAGCCCGCCGCCGAGAAGGCCACCGCCCGGCCGACAACCATCAAGGCCGTCCAGCCGGTCGGCAACCAGAGGCTCGAAACCAAGCAGATCCAGGGGCAGATCATCACCCACACGATCGTCAAGCCCCTCTGACAGGACGAGGGGTGGCCACCGCGCCCTGACGGGCCGTGAGCGAATGCGGCGCGGAGTGGGAAGTCGACGGAGCCGACTTCCCACTCCGCGCCGTCGGTCGTGTACGCCCGTAGGACGATCGCACACGGGTCTACGGGACCACGGGGCGGACGAAACGCTCCTCCGGCGTGCGGACGACGGTTCGTCAGGGTGAGTGATCTTGTGGGATCACCAGCACACCGCACTCGCGCCACCACAGGAGAAGCTCCGTGAACTCACCCACCCCGCAGCCGTTCCGCACCCTCCGGCGGAAGGCCGTCGCGGCCGCCGTCGCCGTCACGGTCGGCGCCCTGGCGGCCGGGGTGCTGGCCGTGCCCTCCGCCGTCGCCGCCTCCGGGCGGGACGTCGTCCAGCAGCGGATGAACGCGCTGGTGGCCGACGGCGTCGCGCCCGGGGTGCTGGGCAGCGTCCGGTCGCTGGACGGCCGGACCCGTGGGTACACCGCCGGCGTGGGGGACGTCGCGACGGGTGCGGCGGTGCCGAGGGACGGTCAGGTGCGGGTCGGCAGCAACACCAAGACGTTCACCGCCGTACTCGTGCTGCAACTCGTCGCCCGGGGCAAGGTCGACCTGGACGCGTCGGTGGAGACGTACCTGCCGGGCGTGGTCCACGGGGACAGGATCGACGGCAACCGGATCACCGTCCGCCACCTGCTCCAGCAGACCAGCGGACTGCCCAACTACACCCTCCACCTCGGCGACGACGTCCGGCTCTACCAGCCGCGCGAACTGGTGGACATCGCGCTCCGCTACCCGGGGGAGTCGGAGCCCGGCAAGGTGTGGGCGTACAGCAACACGAACTACGTGCTCGCCGGGCTGATCGTCGAGGCGGTGACCCACCGGACCCTCGCCGAGGAGATCGACCGGCGGATCGTCCGGCCGCTGGGCCTGCGACACACCTACTTCCCCGCGCCGGGCGACGCGACGATCCGCGAGGCCCACCCCCGGGGCTACTACCGGGAGTCGGCGGGCACGCCGCTCGTCGACGTCACGGAGACGGACCCGTCCTGGGCCTGGGCGGCCGGCCAACTGGTCTCCACCCCCGCCGATCTGAACCGGTTCTTCACCGGGCTGTTGAACGGCGCGCTCCTGCCGCCGGAGCAGCTCGCCGAGATGCGCGCCACGATCCCCGCCGGGGAGCCCTTCGTGGCGGGGACGCGGTACGGGCTGGGGCTGGTGAGCACGCCGCTGTCCTGCGGCGGCGTGTACTGGGGTCACGGCGGCAGCATCCCGGGCTACGAGACCCGGGTCGGCGTCACCGAGGACGGCCGGGCCGCCACCGTCACGATGAACGTCCAGGCGCCCGACAAGGCGGTCGCGCGGCAGTTGGAGGGCGTGGTGGACGCGGCGCTGTGCCGCTGAACAGAGCTGAACAGAGCTGAACAGAGGGGAACGGCCGGTCGGCGCGAGGCTTTACCAAACGGTCGACCAACGGGCCCGCCGGCTCGGGTAGCGTCCAGCTCCGTCCCCCTTCGAACGCGTCGCGGACCCGACCTGCCTCCCGGCGGGCCGGGTCCGCCGGGAGGTATGCCATGAACCCGATCGCCCTGCCCGAGGCCGCGTCCGCGCTGCAAACCCCTTGGGAGTCCGAGGTGTTGGAGCAGGTCGGCACGGCCGCCGTGAAGATCCTGCGGATGGACGGACGGCCGCTGCCCGTGGAGTCCCACGACACCCCGGAGGTGCTGCTCGTGCTCCACGGCCGCCTCGAACTGCTCGTGGACGGGGTGGAGGTGACGGTCGGGCCCGGTGAGCTGTACCGGGTCGCGGCGGGCGTCCGGCACGCCGTCCTCCCGGGCAGCCGGGGCGCGCTGCTGATCGTGGAGGTGCCCGAGGAATAGAGGGGCAGAGGGGGGGAGAGGGGTAGCGGCGTAGAGGAGTAGCGGAACCTAGGCTCCCTCCAGCGCCTCGGCCGCCGAACGGGCCACCGACTCCACCAGGGCCGTCCCCTCCGCCTCGCTCGGATTGCCGTCCGAGACCACGGCGATCAGCAGCTCGTGCCCGTCCCGCTCGACCCGGCCGATGCTGTTCATCACCCACAGGTCGTCCGTGTCCCTGGGCAGCCAGCCGTTCTTCACCGTGAACCCGCCGTTGCTCGCCGCCGCGCCCACGCCCCAGCGCTGGTCGTCCTCCACCTGGTCGAGCAACTCCTGGACGTAGGCGCGCGAGACGGGTGTGAGCAGCGACTCGCCGGTGAACACCTGGCGCAGCAGCCGGAGTTGGTCGTCGGCGGTGGACGAGGTGAGGCCCCAGTAGCCGCCCTCGCCGGCCTCGGTGGAGGTCAGTCCGAACCGCGCGTTGGCGGAGTTCAGGCCCGTCTCCCCGCCGATCGCGTCCCAGAGGGCGGTCGCGGCGTCGTTGTCGCTGTTCTCGATCATCGTGGCGGCGAGGTCGCGCTGGGAATCCGTCAGCCTGGTGCCGTCGTCCTGGGCCTGGAGCAGCAGGGCGGAGAGTATGTCGACCTTGACGATGCTGGCGGTGGCGAAGCCGTGGCCGGACCCGCCGTAGGTGAGCGACCGCCCGGTGCCCAGGTCGGCGATCGCCACCGAGACTGTGCCGCCCGCCCCGTCGACGGCACTGCGCAACGCGGCGTCGGCGCCCAGGGCCGACGCAGTGGGGACGGCGACGGGGGTGACGGCGGGGGTGGCGGTGGCGACGGCCGGGACGGAGGAGGTCGTGTCGGACACCACGACGGACATCCGCGGGCTGCTCCCGACACCGCCGGACCGCTCCTGCAGCACGGCCACCACGGCCCCCGCGGCGACGAGGAGGCAGACGGGTACCAGCACTCTTGCCCGGGAGACGCTTCGTATCGTCATGGCCCACGACCCTAGGGCCCACGGCGCCCGAACCCAACGGCCGAACCCGGGAACGCCGAAGGCCCGGAGGACGGATCCTCCGGGCCTTCGGTGCTACTGAGTAGCGGGGACAGGATTTGAACCTGCGACCTCTGGGTTATGAGCCCAGCGAGCTACCGAGCTGCTCCACCCCGCGTCGGTAAACTGAACTGTACAGGATCCAACCGGTCGAAGGCGAATCAATGGATTCCGCCCGAGCCGGTGAGGGAGGTCGACGGCGGCCGGAGCGTCCCCCTCGGCAGGGGATAACCTTGGGTGCCCCGGGAGCGGGCCGGCCGGCCCAAGACGAATCGGAAGAGCGTGGCGCACGACAGGCAGGACCCGGCCCTGGTGGGGCGGCGGCGCGAGACGGACCTGCTGACCGCCGCCCTGGACCGGGCTGTGGGCAGGGCGGGCGGCGCGGGCGCCACGGGCGGTGCCACGGTGCTGCTGCGCGGCGAGGCCGGCGTCGGCAAGAGCACCCTGCTCGCCCGGGTGGAGCGCGCGGCCCGCGAGCGCGGGTTCACCGTGCTGCGGGCGGTCGGCGCGGAGGCCGAGACCGACCTCGCGTTCGGCGCCCTCCACCAGGCGCTCTGGTCGCTGCTCCAGCGTTCCGACGCCCTCTCGCCGCACCAGCGCGACGCCCTGGAGAGCGCCTTCGGCGGCCGTTCCGGCACCCCCAGCGGCTTCGCCGTCGGCGCCGCCGCGCTCGCCCTGCTCGACGAGGCGGTGCGCACCGCCCCCGTGCTGCTGCTCCTGGACGACCTGCACTGGATCGACTCCTCCAGCGCGACCGTCCTCGGCTTCCTGCACCGGCGCTGCGCCGACCTGCCGCTGGTGATCGTCGGCGCCACCCGGCCGGACGGCCCGGCGGACCGGACCTGGCAGGCCGAGACCGTCGACGTCCGGGCGCTGCCGCAGGCGGACGCGGCCACGCTGCTCGGCACCCGCTACCCCGAACTGGCCGCGACCACCCGGGACCGGGTGCTGGCCGAGGCGGACGGCAACCCGCTGGCGCTGGTGGAGCTGCCGCGCCAGCTGGCCGCCGCCCAGCAGCGCGGGGTCGCCCCGCTGCCCGACCGGCTGCCGCTGGGGAGCCGGCTGGAGCGGCTGTTCGCCGAACGGCTGGCCGCGCTGACCCCGGAGGCCGGCCGGCTGCTGCTGCTCGGCGCCCTCGCCACCGGCCCGGACCTGACCAGCGGGGTGTGGCTGCGCGCCGTCGCGGGCGGCGACGTCCGGGGGAGCCTGGAGCGGATCCCGGGCGACGACGTCCGGGCGAGCCTGGAGCGGATCGAGGACGCAGGCCTCGCCCGGCTCGACCCGGCCGGGCAGCTGGTGTTCCGGCACCCGCTGGCGCGCACGGCCGTGGTGTCCGCGGCCTCCGACGCCGCCCGCCGGGAGGCCCACCGCGCCCTGGCCGGGGCGCTCGCCCCGGGCGAACCCGGGCGGCTGGTCCACGAGGCGGCGGCCGCCCTGCTGCCGGACGAGGACCTCGCGCACCGGCTCCAGGAGGCCGGCCGCGACCTCGCGCGGCGCGGCGGCGACGCGGAGGGCGCGCTGCTGCTGGAACGCGCCGCCGCGCTCAGCCCCGACTCCGCCGACCGCGTCCGCCGGCTCACCTGGGCGGCCGTGATGGCCGCCCGCGGCGGGCAGCTGCGCCACACCGCGGCCCTGGTGGAGGAGCTGAAGGCGGGCACGGTGCCGTCGGACGTCGCGCCGCTGTTCGCCTACGCGGTGGTGTACGCGGACCAGAGCCACCACATCGACTTCGCCTCCTCGGCGGCGCTGCTGCCCACCGCCCTCGACACCCTCGCCGCGCCGGGCGCCGACACCTTCGGCGGGCTGGTCGAACAGGTCTTCTTCAAGCTGCTGCTGGCCGCCAGCTACACCGACGACCCGTGGGCCTGGCGGGCCCTGCACCGGCACCGGGACGCCGTCTCCGAGGCCGGCCGGCTCTGCCTGCGGGCCTGGACGGACCCGGGCCCGGGCGTGGGCGAGGCGCTGCTGGCCGTCGCCGAGGGCATGACGGAGGAGCAGGAGGCCGGCGCGGCCTGGCTGCTGCTGTGGCCGGCCGCCGCACTCGACTGCCCCGAGGACGACCTCTGGCAGCGCTTCACCGGTCTGCACGGCTACGCCACCCAGGGCTCGGTGGCGAAGGCCAAGAGCCACCAGGACTTCCTGCTCGGCCACTGGGAGCGGGCCGAGATATGCCTGCGCGAGGCCGAGATCGCGGACGAACTCGGCTACCACACCAACGGCCTGATGTTCCGCCAGTACTACGCGCACTTCCTGGCGGGCCGGGGCGACGAGGCCGGGCTGGAGGAGATCGCCCGGACGATCGGGCCGGTCGCCGCCCGGGCCCGGATGCGGTTCGTCCTCGACCGCCTGACTCATCTGCGCGGGCTGGCCGCGCTCGCCCACGGGCGCCACGAGGAGGCGTACGGGCACTTCTGCGAGCTCACCCCGCCGGGGCGGCTGCCCGGCGGCCAGCCCTGGCGGCACGCGCTGGTCCTCGACCTGGTGACCGCCGCCGTGCACACCGGCCGGCGCGAGGAGGCGCTGGCCCACCTGGCGGCGGCCCGGGCGGGCGGCTCGGCGGGGATCTCCGGCCGGCACGCCTTCCTGGTGGCGGCGGCGACCGCGGTGGCCGCCGAGGACGACGGGGCCGAGGCCGCCTACCGCGCGGCGTACGCGGTGCCGGGCGCCGAACGGTGGGCGTTCGACCTCGCCCGGCTCCGGCTCGCCCACGGCTCCTGGCTGCGCCGGCGGCACCGCGCGGGCGCCCGGGAGGTGCTGCGCGCGGCCCACCACGTGTTCCGCCGGCTGGCGGCGGAGCCATGGGCGCTGCGCTGCGAGGAGGAGCTGCGGGCCGCGGGCGACGCGGTGGTCCAGCAGCAGCGCGGACCGGCCGCGGAGCCGTCCGGCCTGACCGCCCAGGAGCTGCGGATCGCCCGGCTGGCCGCGACCGGGCTGACCAACAAGGAGATCGGCCGGCAGCTCCAGCTGTCGCCCCGGACGGTCGCCGCCCACCTGTACAAGATCTTCCCGAAGCTGGGGATCACCTCCCGGGCCGCCCTCGCGCACGCCCTCGGCCAGGAGCCCGGCACCGACGCCGGCTGACGCGGTCCCGCCTGCCCCACCGACCGGCCCGCCGACCGGGACGGTGACCTATCGGGCAGCCGGAGACGGCCCGAGAGGGCAGTCAGATGACCTAACGACCCCCTCCGCCCGTCGGTCAGGCTGGCTGCGCAGGCTTCGAGCGAAGGGTGGCGGTCAGATGGGTGTGCGAGTGACGACCGCGTCGGTCCCGGACGGCGAGAAGGCGGCGTTCCTGAGCGGCGCGGTCTCCCGGACGCTGGTGCCGGTGGAGGTGCGCCCGCTCACCCCGCGGCCCTTCGAGGGGCTCCTGGTCTCCCACCGGCTCGGCTACGTACGGGTCTCGACCCTGGAGGCGGACGCCGCCCGGGTCTCCCGCACGGCCGCGCTGATCGCGCGCGCCCCGCGCAGCGAGCCGCAGGTCGGCGTCGGGGTGCAGGTCGCGGGCCGGGCCGTGCTGGAGCAGGACGGGCGGCGGGCGGAGGTGGCGGCCGGCGGGCTCGTCCTGTACGACACGGCGCGCCCGTACGCCGTCCACTACCCGGAACGCTTCCGCACCCACCTGTTCCACCTGCCGCGCCGGCTGCTCGGGGTGCCGGAGCGCGAGCTGCGGCACGCGTCGGCGACGGCGGTCGACCCCGCGGAGGGGTGCGGGCCGGTGCTCCTGCCGTTCCTGGATGTGCTCGCGGCCTCCGCCGCCACCTACCCCGCACCGGTCGGCGACCGGCTGGCCGGCAGCGTCGCCGACCTGCTGAGCACGCTGGTCGCCCAGCTCGTGGCCGGACGGGCGGCGGACGACGGCCCGGACACCCCGAACGCCCACCTGGTCCGCCGGGTGCGGGCTTACATCGAGCGCCACCTGGGCGATCCGGAGCTGGGGCCGGACCGGATCGCGCAGGCCCACCACATCTCCGTCCGGTACCTGCACCGGCTCTTCGAGGGCGAGGGGGTGACGGTGGGCCGGCTGGTCCAGCAGCGCCGGCTGGAGGCGTGCGCCCGCGAACTGGCCCGGCGCGGCCGGACGGCGCCCACGGTGTCGGCGGTCGCCCAGCGCTGGGGGTTCGTCAACCCGGCGCACTTCAGCCGGACCTTCCGCGCCGCGTACGGCGTCCCGCCGAGCGAATGGCGCGGGCCGGGGCGCGGGACGGGGACGGGGCCGGGGACGCGCGAGGCCGGCTGACGCGACCGCCGCACCGCGGGCTCGGACGCCCGCCCGGCCGGACGCCGGAAACGTGCGCGCTCGGACCAGTGCGGCCGCCGTCCGGGCCGTACCGTCGCGAGCGGAGCACCCACCCACCCGTGGCCGGCGCCCACCGATCGAAGCCAGGAGTACCGAGTTGTCCGACCCCACGCCCGCCCACGACCGCCGGCCCGTCCTCGACCGGGCGCTCCAGGAGTTCCTGGACGCCTGGAGCGCCCGGGCCGAGCGGGCCGGCCGGACCGCGCCGGACCCGCCGGACCTCTCCCTCCTCGGCCCCGGACCCGCCCCGGACGGCGGACCGGACACTGACCACCAGGAGCACCAGGACCCGGACGACCCGTACGACACCACGACCGAGTGGTTCGCGCTGCCCTGCGGACCGACCGGGCGCGTCCGCGTCCGGGTGACCAGACCGGTCGGCGCCGCCGAACCGTGCCCCGTGGTGCTGTTCCTGCCGGGCCTCGGCTGGTCGCCCGGCGAGGCCGGCCACTACGACCGGCTGGTCCGCGAGCTCGCCCTCGGCGCCGACGCCGCCGTGGTCTACGTGGACTACGCGCGGTCGCCCGCCGCCCGCTACCCGGTGGCCGTCGAGCAGTGCCACGCGGTGGCCCGGTGGATCCACGCGCACGGCCGTGAACTGGGCCTGGCGGGGCGGCGGATGGCCGCCGTCGGCGACTCGGCGGGGGCCAACCTGGTGGCCGCGCTGACCCTGCGCGCCCGCGAGCACGGCGACGTCCGGCTGCTCCACCAGGTGCTGCTCTGCCCGGTCACCGACGCGGACTTCGACACCCCGTCCTACCGCCGGTTCGCCACCGGGTACTTCCTGCACCGCGACCACATGCGCCGGTTCTGGGACGAGTACCTGCCCGAGCCCGACCGGCGGCGCGAGGCGACCGCCGCGCCGCTGCGCGCCTCGCTGGAGCAGCTCGCCGGACTGCCCCCGGCGCTGGTGGTCACCGCCGAGGCGGACGTGCTGCGGGACGAGGGCGAGGCCTACGCGGCCAGGCTCCGCGCGGCCGGGGTGCCGGTGGTGGCGACGCGCTACCAGGGCGCGGTGCACGGCTTCCTGCTGCTCGACGCGTACTGCCCCACCGGGACGTCCCGCGCCGCGCTGATCCAGGTCGTCGACACCGTGCACGTCGCGCTGCACCGCCGGGCCTGGTGACGGCCCCCGTTCTCCCACCCACCTCTACTACGCCCGAGGAGTCGTGATGTCCGTCGTTCTCGACACCGCCGAGGTGCCGCCGGCCGAGCGCGCCGAGTTCTGGCACGAGGCCGTCAGCCGGACCTTCATCCCGCTGGACGTGGCCCTGCTGGAGTCCGTCCCGTCCCGGGCCGTCATCGTCAGCCACGCGCTGGGCGCCGTCCAGGTCTCCCGGGTGCAGGCCGGCCCGCAGCGGGTCGAGCGCACCGCGGGCCTGATCGCCCGGGGCGGGGAGGACCGCCTCACCCTGGCGCTCCAGCACCGCGGCACCTCACGGCAGGAGCATCACGGGCTGCGGCTCGAACTGCGGCCGGGCACCTTCGCGATCTCGGACGCCGCGCGGCCGTTCGCCAAGGAGCTGCCCGAGCCGTTCGACTTCACCGCCCTGCACTGGCCCCGGTCGGCCGTGGGCGTGTCCGAGGAGGACCTGCGGGTGCTCACCGCGACGGCCTTCGACGCCGGTGACGGCACCGCCCGGCTGGTGGCCGCGTACGTGGACCGCCTCGCCCGGTCGGCCGGCTCGATGGAGCCGCGGCAGGCGGCCTGGCTCGCCACCACGGCGCTCTCCCTGCTCGCGGCGCTCGCCCACGAACGGCGCGGCCGGTCGGTACCGGAGGCGCCCGAGACGGCGCTGGCCACGCTCGCCCGGGTCAAGGACCACATCCTGCGCCACCTCGGCGACCAGGACCTCTCGCCGGAGCGGATCGCGGCCGCCCACCACGTGTCGGTGCGGCACCTGCACAAGCTGTTCCGCTTCGAGGGGGTGACGGTGGCCCGCTGGATCCAGCGGCAGCGGCTCGACATGTGCCGGCGCGACCTGGGCCGCCCGGCGGCGGGCCGGGCGACGGGCAGGGCGACGGTGGGTGCGGTCGCGGCCCGCTGGGGCTTCGTCAGCGCCAGCCACTTCAGCCGGTCCTTCCGGGCGGCCTACGGGGTCTCCCCGCGCGAGTGGCAGGCCGGCGCGGGACCGGTCGCGGTGCCGGGGCGGTAGCGCGCAGCCGGAACGGTGGGGGCGAGCGCCCCCGCGACCACCACCAGGACCAGCGGGTACTCGTAGCCGTCGTCCTGCACCCAGAGGCCGTGCGGGAGCTTGACGGTCATCGCGACCGTCATCACGCCCATGGCGACCATGGCCGCCAGGGGCGTGAGCGCGCCCAGGGCCAGGAACAGGCCGGAGCCGACCTGCCCGGCGCCTGCGGCGAGGGCGGTGAGGGTCCCGCCGCGGAAGCCGTCGTGCCGGAACTCCTCCGTCCCGCCCGCCAGGCCGTTGCCGCCCAGGCGGTGACTCACCTTCTGGACGCCGTGCCCGGCGACGAGCAGGCCCACCACCACCCGGAGGATCAGCAGTCCGGTGTCCAACGTGTCCTGATCCATCGTGTTCCGTTCCTGTCCTGCTCTTGGTTGCGGTGTGCGGCCGGTGCGGAGCCGGCTCAGCCGGCGGCGTGCTCGCCGATGACGGACTGCGCGTAGACGACCCCGAGGCCGTAGGCGCCGGCGTGCTCCTTGACGATCTCCATGACGGCGCCGTAGGTCTCGCCGCGGGCCCAGTCGCGCTGGAGCTCAAGCAGCACCTGGACCCAGGTGACGGGCACCGCGCCGGCCTGCGTCATCCGCTGGATCGCGTGCTCGTGGGCCTGCGGGGAGACACCGCTGGAGGCGTCGGTGACCACGTAGACCTCGTAGCCCTGGTCGAGCATCGACAGCACCGGCAGGACCAGGCAGACCTCGGTCCAGAGACCGGCGATGACGACCTTGCCGCGCCCGGTGGCCTTGACCGCCTCGACCAGCGCCGGGTCCTCCCAGGCGTTCATCGAGGTGCGGTCGATGATCTTCGCGTCCGGGAAGACCGCGCCCAGCTGCGGCAGGATCGGGCCGGAGAAGGACTCGGCGGCGACGGTGGTGAGCACGGCGGTCACGTCGAAGGCCTTGGCGGCCTTGGCGAGGCCGACGGTGGCGTTGATGATCGCGGCCCGGTTCTCCTTTCGGGCCGGGAGGGTTCGTGGACGATGGGGAGGTGTCGTGAACCTGCGGTGATCGGCCGTTGATCGCCCGTAGAGCCGAGCCGTGCACGATCAGCCTCAGGGGGGAACCCGGTCCGACGGTCACCACCGTTCGGCACCGCCCCCGGTTCCGCCGCACGGCGGGCCCCGGGCCCCTGGTCCCCGGCACATGGCCAACCCACGGAAGGCGGACGGAGCATGGACGGCGTTCACACCCTGCAGTCGACGGCGGGCTTCGGCGAGCTGCTCAGGATCCGGCGCGAGCGCATCGGCCTGACCCAGCAGGTGCTCGCCGACCACGCGACACTGAGCGTCCGGGCGATCCGCGACATGGAGAGCGGACGGGTGCAGCGCCCCCGGCAGGAGACGGTCCGGCTGCTGGCCGACGCGCTGCGGCTGGAGGGCAGCAACCGCTCGGTGTTCGAGGCGGCCGCGCGCCGCCAGGCGCTCGCCGAGGAGCTGCGCGAGGAGCCGACCGCACCCCCGGTCGCCCGCGCCGCGATCGTCGGCCGGGAGGCGGAGGTCGACGTGCTGACCGAGGCCCTCGCCGTGCACGGCGACCGGCTGGTCACCGTGGCCGGCCTCGGCGGGGTCGGCAAGACCCGGCTGGTGCTGGAGGTGGCCCGCCGGCTGCACCTGACGGCCCGCTGGTCGGTCCGCTGGACCGACTGGGCGCGCCAGCCCGGCATGGGCCCCGAGCGCCGCGCCGAGCTGGTCAGGGCGATCGGCAGCCGCCCCACCCTGCTGGTCCTGGACGGCGCCGACGCGGGCGTGGAGACCGCCCTGCTGGACGAGCTGTTCCAGCGCTGCCCCGGCCTGCGCGTGCTGATCACCGCCCGGGTGCCCCAGCCGCTGCCCGGCGGCCAGGTCGTCCCGCTCGCCCCGCTGCCCACCCCCGGGCCCGAACTCGACCACGACCCGGCCGCGCTCGCCGAGGTGGGCGCCGTCCGGCTGCTGCTCTCGCACCTGCGCCGGCTGCGCCCCGGGTACCGGCTGGAGCCCGAGGAGGCGCCCGCGGTGGCCGCGCTCTGCCGGCAGCTGGACGGGCTGCCGGGCGCCCTGGAGCTGGCCGCCGGCTGGTCGACGGTGCTCTCGCCGCGCCAGCTGGTGGCGCGGATGGCCGACGGGCCGTTCCACCTGGGGCCGCCGCCGGCCGGCTTCGGCGGGCGGGGGGACGTCGGCGAGGCGCTGGACGCGGCGCTGGACCGGCTGACGCTGCGCCAGCGCGACCTGCTGGAGCGGCTGGCGGCCGAGCCGGGGGACTGGTCGGGCGAGGACGCCGTCGAGCTGAGCGGACGGCCGCCGCAGGAGTCGCTGGCCGCCGTGCACGAGCTGCTGGCCAGCGGGCTGATCCGCAGCGTGCCGGCCCGCGACGGGGTCCGGTTCACCGTGCTGAACCTCTGCCGGCGGCTGTGCGGGGCGGCCGGGGTGTACCCGGTGCTGGCGGCGGCGGGCTGAGACCGCCTGCCCTGATCCACCTGCCCCGGACCGATACTGCCCGTCACTTGCCGGGTGAGCTGCCGGTCCGGCCGCCGGATCCTCCCTAGCGTTCTGTTCCAGGCCGGGCGAGCCGGTTGCCGGCACCGCCGGCCGGACTCCCCACCACCCACCGACTACAGAGGGTTTGCGCCGTGAACCAGTTGGAGCCGCAGCGCGGAAAGGCCGAACCGGCCGGTCTGGACGTCGTCGTGACGACCATGGCCTCGGACTCGCACACCTGGAACCTGGTCTTCCTGCAACTGCTGCTGGAGGAGCTCGGCCACCGGGTCACCAACCTGGGTGCCTGCGTGCCGGACGAGCTGCTGGTCTCCGAATGCCGCCGGATCGAGCCGGACCTCATCGTGCTGAGCAGCGTCAACGGGCACGGCTACCACGACGGCCTGCGGGTGATCGGCGCGCTGCGCGCCTGCCCCGAGCTGGCCCGCACCCCGACGGTGATCGGCGGCAAGCTCGGCATCGCCGGCTCCGGCGACCCGGACCGGCAGCGGTCGCTGCTCGCGGCCGGCTACGACGGGGTCTTCGAGGAGGGCCGCTCGGTCGCCGACTTCCGCTCCTTCGTCGGCGCCCTGCCCGCGACCGGCGGCCGGGTGCTGCCCGCCACCGCCGGCCGGGCACTCCCCGCGTCCGCCGCCTCCGGCGTGCTGCTGTGAACGGCCTCACCGCCGCCGCGCGCGGCGCCGCCCCGGCCGCGACCGGCTTCGGCGCCTTCGTCGCCCGCGCCCGGGCCGCCGGGACCCTGGTGGTCCAGCCCCGGATGGGCATGGCCGACCCGCTGCGGATGCGCGACGGCCTGCTCGCCACCCGGGACGCGGACGCCGTCACGGTCGGCACCATCACCCTGGACAGCTATACCCGCACCGGCGACCTCGCCGCCGCCCGCAGCGCCCTCACCGAGGGCGTCGGCCTCAACGGCTACCCGATCGCCAGCCACCCGGCGGACGTCACCCGGGCGGTGCTGCGCGGGGTCGCGGACGCGCGCTTCCCGGTGCAGGTCCGGCACGGTTCGCCGATGCCCGAGCACATCGTCCGGGCGCTGCTCGCGGTCGGCCTGGACGCCACCGAGGGCGGCCCGGTCTCCTACTGCCTGCCGTACAGCCGCACCCCGCTGCGCGAGGCGGTGGCCTGCTGGCGGCGCAGCTGCGAACTCCTCGCCTCGCTGCGCGAGTTCGGTGCCGAGCCGCATCTGGAGACCTTCGGCGGCTGTCTGATGGGGCAGCTCTGCCCGCCGAGCCTGCTGATCGCGGTGAGCGTCCTGGAGGCGCTGTTCTTCCGGCAGCACGGGCTGCGCAGCATCTCGCTCAGCTACGCCCAGCAGCCCGACCCGGGGCAGGACGAGGAGGCGCTCACCGTCCTCGGCCGGCTCGCCGACGAGCTGCTGCCCGACGTCGACCGGCACCTCGTCCTCTACGCCTACATGGGCGTCTTCCCGCGCACCCCCGGCGGCGCCACCCTGCTGCTGGAGGACGCGGCCCGGCTGGCGGTGCGGACCGGCGCGGCCCGGCTGATCGTGAAGACGACGGCCGAGGCGCACCGGATCCCGACCGTCGGCGAGAACGTCCGCGCGCTGGAGACGGCCGCCGTGGCCGCCGCCGCGGAGCGCGTCCGCCCGCCGCTCGGCGCCGTCCCCGACACCGGGATCGAGGCGGAGGCCCGGGCGCTGATCGGCGCGGTGCTGGAGCTGGACACGGACATCGGCCGGGCGCTGGTCCGCGCCTTCGCGGCCGGCTACCTGGACGTGCCGTACTGCCTGCACCCCGACAACGCCGGCCGGGCCCGCAGCTCGCTCGGGCCGGACGGGCGGCTGCACTGGTCGAACGTCGGCTCGATGCCGATCGCCGGCCTGTCCGGCGGCCCGCGCCCGCCGATCCTCGGCTCCGCCGACCTCCTCGGCGCGCTCTCCCACGTCCAGTGGAGCTACGACAGCCGCGCCGCCGAAACCCCGGACCTCGACCGAACACCCGCCGCACCACGAGAGTTGGGACTCACCACGCCATGACCACCGACGGGCCCACCACCGCGACCGCCACTACGACCGCCGCCGCGACCCTCCCCGATCCCGGCCGCCACCTGACCTCCGCGACCACCCGCGCCGCGCTCCGGATCCAGCACCAACTGCTCTTCTCCGCCCGGGAGTTCCTGCGCGCCCGGGGCTTCACCGAGCTGCTGCCGCCGATCATCGGCCCGGTCACCGACCCGGGTTCGCGCGGCTCCAAGCAGGTCGACATCGACTTCTACGGCCACCGCTACAAGCTGATGACCAGCGCGATCCTCTACAAGCAGGCCTCGCTGCTGGCCTTCGACAAGATCTTCTGCATCGCGCCGAACGTCCGGCTGGAGCCGCTGGAGACCGCCGGCACCAACCGCCACCTGGCCGAGTTCCACCAGCTCGACGTGGAGGTGGCCGGCGCCACCCGGGACGACGCCGTGCGGCTGGTCGAGGAGCTGGTCGCGCACATGGTCGGCAGCACCGTCCGCGAGCTGCCCAAGGAGTTCGCCGAACTCGGCCGCGACACCGAGGCGTTCGCTGAACTGCTGAAGGGCTCCTTCGGTCGGATGCGGCACGCCGAGGCGGTCGCCGAGCTCCAGGGCCTCGGCCACCCGCAGAGCCCGGACGCCGAACTCGACTGGGCCGGCGAGGCCCTGCTCTCCGCGCGGCGCGACCGGCCGTTCTTCGTCACCGACTACCCCAAGGGCTCGCGCGGCTTCTACGACCGCGAGAACCCCGAGGACCCGGGCCTGCTGCGGAACTTCGACCTCATCGCGGCCGAGGGCTACGGCGAGCTGTGCAGCGGCAGCCAGCGCACCAACGACTACGCCGAGATCATCACCCGGATGCGCGAGACCGGCGAGAACCCGCAGAAGTACCGCTGGTACCTGGACCTGGTCCGCGAGGGCGTGCCCGGCAGCGCCGGCTTCGGCATCGGCGTCGAGCGGCTGACCCGCTACGTCGCCGGGCTGGACGCGGTCTGGCAGGCCAGCGCCTTCCCGAAGCTGGCGGGGGTGGTGTCGCCGTGAGCGATCTCTCCGCACCGGGCTTCCCCGAGGAGGAGGTCCGCCACCGGGCCCGGGCCGGGACGGCGGCGGCCTTCCCGCCGCCCGGCGCGTACGGGCAGGTGCTGTTCGGGGCCGAGCGGCCGTACCCCGACCACGGGGCGCCGGACGCCCGGGACGCGCTCGACGCCCTGCGGATCGTGCCGCCGGTGTTCGTGCCGCAGCGCCTCGCCCGGCTGATCGACCTGGGCCGCGAGCCGGACTACCGGGACGTCGAACTCGCCACGGAGATCGGCGGGTTCAGCTCCGCCCTGCCGGTGTACGTGTCCGCGACCGGCTCCACCCGGGCGGCCGGCGGCGACATCGGCCTGGCGCTGAGCCGACAGGCCGGCGCGCTCGGCCTGCCGATGGTGATCGGCGAGAACGTCGTCCCGGTGAACGGCTACGGCCGGCTCGGCGAGGCCGCCGACCGGGCCCTGCTCGGCCGGCTGCGCGCCTACGCCGAACAACTCCCGGACGGGCTGGGCGGGGTGGCCGTCCAGCAGTCCACCGAGGACGCCGACGCCGAGGTGTGGAACCTCGTCTACAGCGACCCGGCGGCCCTCCCGCTGCTCGAATCCGGGCGGCTGGCCTTCGAGTTGAAGGTCGGGCAGGGCGCCAAGCCGGGGCTCGGCGGGATGACCGTGCTGGACGCCGCGGACGCCGCGCGGCTCGGCGACCGCTACGGCATCGACCCGGTGTTCGGGACGGACGGCCGGGTGCTGCGCGCCAGTACCCCCGGCACCTTCACGGCCGAGATCCTGCGCCAGCAGGTCCGGCTGATGCGCAACAACTTCCCGCGGGCCCGGATCTGGGTGAAGCTGCACCCCGGCCGGGACGTCGCCGAGGCCGCCCGGGTGGCCGCCGAAGCGGGGGCGGACGCCGTCACCGTCGACGGCGCCGAGGGCGGCACCGGCTGGGCGCCGGGCGTCTTCCCGGCCCAGGTCGGCCTGCCGCTGGCCGAGTGCCTGCGCCGGCTGGCCGCCGCCGGGCCGCCGCCCTGCCTGCTGGTCTCGGGGCGGATGTGGGAGGGCGGCCGGGCGGTCAAGAACCTGGCGCTGGGCGCCCGCGCGGTCGGTCTGGGCCGGGCGGCGCTGCTGGCCGCCGCCGAGGACCCGGAGGCCGGGCTGGTCCGGTTCGCCGAGTGCCTCGCGCTGGAACTGCGGCTGCTGATCAGCGCGCTCGGGAAGTACACGCCGGCCGCGCTGGACGGCGCGGACGTGTGGTCCCCGGATTTCCCGTAGGCACGTATTCCCCCGCACTCGTTCCCCCACCTCGCCGATAATCGCAGAGCGAATTCATTCGAGCCCGCCGTGGCGCCCCCGTGCGCCCGGCGGGCCGCTCGTCTTCTCGTCAACTCACTGACCGTGAGCGGCAGTTGAAACTGCCGATGATCTTCCGGGAGTTCTGCCGATCGGCCCCGGAAGGCGCCCCTATCGTCGAGACCACTGCCCGCAGCGTCGTTAATTCATCGGGGTTGGATGATGGAATCTCGCGGTTTCCCCTTCATATCCGTCGCGCGCCGGTTCTCGGAGCGCCCGGCCGTCCGGCTCGGCGAGCGGACCGTCCGCTACCGGGAGCTGGACGAGCTGAGCGGCGCCCTCGCCGCCCGGATCGCCCCCGGCCGTACGGTGGCCGTCACCGGCCGCGACCGGCTCGACCACCTGGTCGGCCTGCTCGCCGCGCTCCGCGCCGGTGCCACCTACCTGCCGCTGGACCGGGAGGCCCCGGAGGAGCGCAACCGCTGGATCCGCGAGGACGCCGGCGCCACCCTCGACCTCACCGACGGCGAACTGACCGGTGACCTCGACCCGGCCGGGGCCGGCCAGGACGCCGAACCGCCCGCCACCGCCGGCTACCTCCTCTACACCTCCGGCACCACCGGCCGCCCCAAGGGCGTGCACGTGCCGCTCGCCGCGCTGACCGGCCACCTCGCCGCCGCCGTCGACCGCTTCGGCCTCACCGAAGACGACGTGGTGCTGCACCTCGCCCGCCCCACCGTCGACGTCGCCGTCGAGCAGGTGCTCACCGCGCTGTCCGTCGGCGCCTGCCTGGTCGTCCCCGAGCGGCAACTGCTCGCCCCGGACGCCCTGCTGGACCTGCTGGACACCGAGGGCGTCACGGTCGCCAACCTGCCCGCCGGCTACTTCCAGGAGGTCGTACCGGCCGTGCGAGACCGGGGCCGCGACCGTGCCCCCCGCACCCTGCGGCTGATGATCTCCGGCAGCGACCGCCTGCACCCGGACGCCGCCGCCTCCTGGTGGGCCGCCACCGGCGTCCCGCTGCTCAACGCCTACGGCCCGACCGAGACGGTCGTCACCGCCACCACCCACCGGCTGGCCGGCCCCCCGGAGGGCGGGTCGGGCGCCGTCCCGATCGGCGCCCCGCTCGGCGAACGCCACGCCTACGTCCTGGACGACCGGCTGCGGCCGGTCACCGTGTCCGGCGAGTCCGGCGAGCTCTACCTCGGCGGGCCGCTGCTCGCCTCCGGTTACCACGGCCGCCCCGGCCAGACCGCCGGCCGGTTCGTCGCCGACCCGTTCGCGCCCGAGCCGGGCGCCCGGATGTACCGCACCGGCGACGTCGTCCGGCGCGCGGCCCCGGACGCCCCGCTGGAGTTCGTCGGCCGCGCCGACCACCAGGTGAAGATCCGGGGCTTCCGGGTCGAACCCGGCGAGATCGAGCAACTGCTGGCCGCCCACCCGGCCGTGGCCGGTGCCGTGGTCCTCGCCCACGAGGGCCGGCTCGCCGCCTACGTCACCGGACCGGCGCCCGACCGGGCCCCCGACGGGGCCGAGCTGCGCGCCCACCTGGCCGGGCGGCTGCCCGAGCACATGGTCCCGGCCACCGTCACCGCCCTGGCGGCCTTCCCGCTGACCGCCGGCGGCAAGGTCGACCGCGCCGCCCTGCCCGAGCCGCAGGCCGAGCCCGCCGCCGCCCCCGCCGGCCGCCCGCTGCGCACCCCCGCCGAACAGCTGATCGCCGCCGTCTGGGCGGACGTACTGGGCGTGCCCGAGGTCGGCGCCGAGGACAACTTCTTCCACCTGGGCGGCGATTCGCTGACCGCCGTGCGCGTCGTCGGCCGGGTCTTCGACACCTTCGGCATGATCTCGCCGTACGCCATCTTCGACGCGCCGACCCTCGCCGGGTTCGCCGCCGCCGTGACCGCCTCCGCCGCCGTCACCGCCTCCGCGGCCGGTGAGCGCCCGCCGCTGACCCGCGCCGGCGCCACCTCGGCGCCGCTCTCCACGTACCAGCGCGGGCTCTGGGTCCTCGACCAGATGAACCCCGGCGCGCCGACCTACCTGGTGCCCTGGGTGTTCCGCTTCGCCGGCCGGCCCGACCCGGAGCTGCTGCACCGGGCGCTGGCGGGCGTGGTGGCCCGGCACGAGGCGCTGCGCACCACCTTCGAACTGGCCGAGGACGGCCCCCGGCAGCTGATCCACCCCGCCGTGGAGGTGCCGTTCACCGTCACCGACACCGCGGCCGAGCGGGTGGACGGGCTGATCGCCGAGGCCGCGCTGGTCCCCTTCGACCTGGAGACCGGACCGCTGCTGCGCGCCCACCTCTACCGCACCGGCGACACCGCCACCCTGCTGCTGCTCTGCCACCACATCGTCTGGGACGAGGGCTCGCTGCCCGTGCTGGAGGGCGAACTCGCCGCCCTGTACGGGGGGTTGGCCACCGGCCGCCCGGCCGGCCTGCCCGAGCTGGCCGTCCAGTACGCCGACCACAGCGCCTGGCAGTACCGGGACAGCGCCACCGCCGAACGCCAACTCGCCCACTGGCGGGAGCACCTGGCCGACGCGCCGACCGAGCCGGCGCTGCCCACCGACCACCCCCGGCCCGAAGTCCCGGAGTTCCGTGGCGACTTCCACCGCTTCGCCATGCCGCGCCCGGTCGCCGAGGCGGTCCGCGCGCTGGCCCGCAGCGAGGACGCCACCCCGTTCATGGTGCTGCTGGCCGGCCTGGCGCTCACCCTGCACCGCCGCACCGGACAGCGGGACCTGGTGCTCGGCTCCCCGGTGAGCGTCCGCGGCCGGGCCGAACTCGACGCCCTGGTCGGCTACTTCGTCAACCTGCTGCCGCTGCGCGTCCGGCTCGACGAGTCCATGGACTTCCGCGAGCTGGTCCGGCACGTCCGCGAGGTGGCGATCGCCGGCTACCGCCACCAGGAGGCGCCGTTCGACGACATCGCGGCGACCGTCCTGGAGGACCGCCCGGACGACCGCGCCGAGAACCGCAACCCGCTCTGCCAGGTGCTGCTGGAGCTGCACCCGCTGGACTCCCGCCCGCTGACCGTCGGCGGCATCGAGGTGACCCGTGAGCTGTACTCCAACCCGGTCTCCCGCTTCGACCTGTCGATCTCCGTCGACGACCGGGGCACCGACTTCACCGGCCGCTTCGAGTACGACTCCGACCTGTTCGACGCCGCCACCATGGCCGAGCTGTGCGAGGCCTGGCTGGGCACCCTCGCCACCGCCGTCGAGACGCCCGTGCACGCCCTGGTCGAGGCCCGGGCGGCCGGTGCGCCGCAGGCCCTCGCCCTGGTCTCCGGCGAGCGGCGGCTCTCCTACGGCGAGCTGAACACCCGGGCCAACCGGCTCGCCCACCACCTGGCCGACACCGGCATCGGCCGCGGCGACACCGTGGCCGTCCTGGTCGAACGCGGCCCGGACCTGGTGGTCGCGCTGCTCGCCGCGCTCAAGACCGGCGCCGCCTACACCCTGCTCGACCCGGACTTCCCGGCCGAGCGGTTGGCCGGCGCGGTCGCCGACAGCGCCGCCCTGCTGCTGGTCACCCACCGGCGCGCGAGCCCGCCGTTCCCGGTCGGCCGGCACCTCGACCTGGACGCGCAGGCCGCCGCGATCGCCGCCCGCCCCGGCCACGACCCGGGCGTGCCGGTCACCGGCGCCGACCTCGCCTGCGTGATGTTCACCTCCGGCTCCACCGGCCGCCCCAAGGGCGTCGCCGTGCCGCACCGCGCGCTCACCACCACCTACCTGGGCCAGGACTACGCCCGCTTCGGCCCCGACGAGGTCTGGTTGCAGTGCTCCCCGGTCTCCTGGGACGCCTTCGCCCTGGAGCTGTACGGCGCGCTGGCGTTCGGCGGCGTGTGCGTGCTCCAGCCCGGCCAGCGGCCCGACCCGCAGGCCGTCGCCGAGCTCACCCGGCGCCACGGCGTCACCCAACTCCAGCTCTCCGCGAGCCTGTTCAACTTCCTACTGGAGGAGTTCCCGGAGACCTACGACGACCTCAAGGTGGCCTTCACGGCCGGCGAGCGGGCCTCGGTCACCCACGTCGGCAAGGCGCTCGACCAGTACCCGGGCCTGGTCGTCGCCAACGGCTACGGCCCGGTCGAGAGCCTCGGCCTGACCACCTGCCACCGCGCCACCCCCGAGGACGCCGCCGGCGCCGCCATCCCGATCGGCCGCCCGCTGCACGGCAAGGCGATCCACGTCCTGGACGAGCGGCTCGAACCCGTCCCGGACGGCACCACCGGCGAGCTGTACGCGGCCGGCGGCGGCCTCGCCCTCGGCTACCTGGGCCGCCCCGGGCTGACCGCCGAACGCTTCGTCGCGGCCCCGTTCGGTGCCCCCGGCGAGCGGTTCTACCGCACCGGCGACCTCGGCCACCGGCGCCCGGACGGGCTGCTGGAGATCACCGGCCGGATCGACGACCAGATCAAGGTCCGCGGCTTCCGGGTCGAGCCCGGCGAGATCGAGGACGCGCTGACCCGCCACCCCGCCGTCCGGGAGGTCGCCGTCGCCGTCCACCAGCCCGCCCCGGGCGACCACCGGCTCGCCGCCTACGTCACCCTCGACGCCGGGGCGGCGGCCACCGCCCCGGAGGCGCTGCTGGACCACCTGGCCGGGCTGCTGCCCGAGCACATGGTGCCCGCGACCGTCGACGTGCTGGACGCGCTGCCGCTCAACCCCAACGGCAAGGTCGACCGCAAGGCCCTGCCCGCCCCCGCCGAGCGCCGCGCCGCCGCCCCGGCCGACCCGCTCACCCCGCACCAGCGGCTGGTCGCCGACGCCGTCCGGGCCGTGCTGGACCTGCCGGACGACCTCGGGCCGGACACCGACTTCTTCCGGATCGGCGGCAATTCGCTGGCCGCCGTGCGGGTCGCCATGCGGCTCTCGCAGGAGACCGGCACCCGCGTCCCGCCGCACGTGGTGTTCCGCGGCCGCACCGTGGGCGCCATCGCCGAACGGCTGGCCTCGTGATGACGGGCCGCCCCGACACCGCTCGCACCGAAGGGAACGAGGCCGTGCGCCCGTCCGACACCGGCACCGAAGCCGCCCGCACCGCTGAAGCCGCCCGCACCGCGCCCGCCTCGGGCCTCCAGCGCGGACTCTGGTTCCTCGACCACCTGAACCCGGGCACCGTCACCTACACCACCCCGTGGACGTACCAGATCACCGGCCCGCTCGACCTCGGCCTGCTGGCCCGGGCCCTGGACGCCGTCACCGCCCGGCACGAGGCGCTGCGCACCACCTTCGCCCTGCACCCCGACGGCCCCCGCCAGCACGTCCACCCCGGGCTCACCGTGCCGCTCGCCGTCACCGACCTGCGCGCCCTGCCGGAGGGTGAACGCGAGGCCCGCGTCGAGGAGTTGATCGCCGAGCGCTCCGCCGAACCCTTCGACCTCGCGGCCGGCCCGCTGCTGCGCGCCGAGGCGGTCCGGCTCGCGGACGAGCACACCACCCTGCTGTTCGTCGTCCACCACATCATCTGGGACGGCTGGTCGGCCGACCTCTTCGAACGCGAACTCGCCGCCCACTACCGGGCGTTCACCGAGGGGCGGCGCGCCGACCTGCCGGCCCTCGGCACCCGGTACGCCGACTGGGCCGAGGAGGAGCGGCACACCTCCTACGAGGAGCACCTGGCCTACTGGAAGGACCGCCTCGACGGCGCCCCCGCCCTGCTCGACCTGCCCGGCGACCGCCCCCGGCCGGCGGAGCGCGGCGAGCGCGGCGCCACCGAGCACTTCGACTTCGTGCCCGGCACCGCCGCCCGGGTCCGGACGCTCGCCGAACAGGAGGGCGTCACCCCGTTCACCGTCCAACTCGCCGCCTTCGCGCTGCTGCTGAACCGCTGGACCGGCGCCGACGACCTGCTGATCGGCGCCCCGGTAACCACCCGCAACCGCCCCGAACTCGCCGACCTGCTGGGCTACTTCGTCAACCTGCTGCCGCTGCGCGTCAGGCTCGCCCCCGGCGCGGGCTTCCGCGAGCTGCTCGCCGACATCCAGGACGGCGCCTTCGACGCCTTCGGCTACCTCGACCTGCCCTTCGACCAGCTGGTCGACCACCTCGGCACCGCCCGCACCCCGCAGCACCCGCCGCTGGTCCAGGTGGTGTTCGGCGCCCACACCGAGGACCGCGCCCCGCTCGCCCTCGGCCCGGCCACCGCCCGGCGCACCGTCCGGGCCAACGGCACCAGCAAGTTCGACCTCACCTGGTCCGTCTTCGAACCAGCGGGCGACGGCCCCGACGCCGACGACGACGCCGAGCTGCGCGGCGAGGCCGAGTACAGCGGCGACCTCTTCGACCCCGCCACCGTCCGCCGCCTCGCCGCCGACTACGCGGCCCTGCTGGACGCCGCCCTCACCGACCCGGACGCCACCGTGCTCGGGCTCACCGCCGCCGACCGACCCCGGGGCGAGGCCCGGCTCGACCCCGGCCACTGCCTGCACCACCTCTTCGAACGGGCCGCCGACGCGCACGGCGACCGCCCGGCCGTCGACGACGCGCGGGAGCGCCTCGACTACGCCGAACTCGACCGCCGCGCCAACCGCCTGGCGCACACGCTGATCGCCCGTGGCGTCCGCCCCGGCGACCGGGTCGGCCTGCTGCTGGAACGCACCGCCGCCGTACCGGTCGCGATCCTCGCCGTCCTCAAGGCCGGCGCCGCCTACGTGCCGGTCGACCTCGTCGCCCCCGCCGACCGGGCCGCCTTGGTCTTCGGGGACACCGCGGTGAGCGCCGTCCTCACCGACCGCCCCGACCGGGCTCCCGACGGCCCCTGGCAGACCCTCGACCTGACCGCCGGCGCCGCCGGAGCCGCCGAGATCGCCGCCCACCCCGACACCCGCCCGCCCGCCGTCGGCCGCCCCGGCGACCTCGCCTACCTCATCTTCACCTCCGGCTCCACCGGCCGCCCCAAGGGCGTCGCCGTCGCCCACGAGCACGTCAGCCGGCTGCTGGACTCCGGCCGCGAGCACTTCGGCTTCGGCCCGGACACCACCTGGACGCTCTTCCACAGCTACGCCTTCGACTGGACGGTCTGGGAGCTCTGGGGCGCGCTGCTGCACGGCGCCCGGCTGCTCGTCGTGCCCTACCTGACCAGCCGCTCGCCCGAGGAGTTCGCCGAACTCCTGGACACCGAGCGGGTCACCCACCTCTGCCTCACCCCGTCCGCGCTGCGCCAGCTCGAACCGGCCCTGCGCCGCCGCCCGCGCGCCCTCCCCGCCCTGCGGTGGATCATGCTCGGCGGCGAGGCGCTCGACCCGGGCGTCGTCCAGCGCTGGCACGAGCTCGACCCGCTGCCGCCCGCCCGGCTCTGCAACCTGTACGGCATCACCGAGACCACCGTGCACGTCACCGTCCACGACGTGGCCGAGGGCGGCGCCGGTTTCGAACGCAGCCTGATCGGCGAGCCGATGCCGCACCTGACCGCCGCCGTCCTGGACGACTGGCTGCGGCCCTGCCCGCCCGGCGTGCCCGGCGAGCTGTACATCGGGGGCGGCAGCCTCGCCCACGGCTACTGGGGGCGCCCCGGACTCACCGCAGGACGCTTCGTCGCCGACCCGGCCGGCCCGCCCGGCGCCCGCCTCTACCGCACCGGCGACGTCGCCAGGCGGCTGCCGGACGGCGGCCTGGAGTACGTCGGCCGCGCCGACTTCCAGGTCAAGCTGCGCGGCTTCCGGATCGAACTCGGCGAGATCGAGAACGCCCTCGCCGCGCACCCGGACGTCGACTCCTGCGTGGTGACCGTCCACGAGGACCGGCTCGCCGCGTACGTCACCGGCCGGGACCCGGCGGACGTCCGCGACTTCCTGGGCCGCTCACTGCCCGCGTACATGGTCCCGGCGAGCGTCACCCTGCTGGACGCGCTGCCGCTCACCGTCAACGGCAAGGTCGACCGGGCCGCGCTGCCCGCCCCCGGCCAGGCCGCACCCGCCTGGGCCGGCCGCCACGTCGAGGCCCGCACCCCGGAGGAGGAGCTGTTCGCCGCCGTCTGGACGGACGTGCTCGGGGTGCCCGGGATCGGCGTCCACGACGACTTCTTCCACCTCGGCGGCGACTCCATCCGGGCCGTCCAGCTGGCCGGTGCGCTGCACGACCGGGGCTGGCAGGTCTCCCTGCGGGACGTCTTCAACGCGCCCACCGTCGCCGCCCTGCTGCCGCTCGCCCGGCCCGTCGAGGCCGACCCCGGCGCCGACCGGCCGTTCGCGCTGATCGACGAGGAGGACCGGGCGGAGCTGCCGCCAGGGATCGTCGACGCCTACCCGATGGTCTCCATGCAGCTGTCGATGGTCTTCCACATGGAGGTCGCCGGCGGCACCGACAGCTACCACAACGTCAACTCCTACCGGATCACCGGAGACCTCGACGAGACGGCGTTCCGCCGCTCCGTCGACGAGGCGATGGCCCGCCACGCCGTACTGCGCACCGGCCTCGACCTCTCCGGCTACGGCGAACCGCTCCAGCTGGTGCACGGCGCGCTGCCCGCCCCCGTCGAGTTCGCCGACCTGCGCGGCCGGCCGGAGGCCGAGCAGGACCCGGAGGTCCGGGCCGTCTTCGAGCACCACCGCGACCGGCCGTTCGACCTCGCCGCGCCCCCGCTGTTCCGGATCACCGTGCAGCGGCTCGCCGACCGGGCCTTCCAGCTCACCGTCTCCGAGCACCACGCCATCCTGGACGGCTGGAGCTTCACCTCGCTGCTCACCGAGATCCTCGAACGGCACAGCGTGCTCGCCGCCGACCCGGCCTCCGCGCCCGCCCCGCCGCCGCGCACCGCCTTCCGCGACTTCGTGGCCGTGGAACGCGCCGCCACGATCGATCAGGAGGCGCTCGCCTACTGGCACCGGCGGCTCGACGGCGCCACCGCACAGCTCTGGCCGGGCAGCGAGGACGTCCACGAGCTGCCGCGCACCGTGGAGCGGGTGCTCCCGGACGCGCCGGAGCAGCTGCGGGCCGTCGCCGACGCGCTCGCCGTCCCGGTCAAGTCCGTCGCGCTCGCCGCCCACCTGTACGCCCTCGCCCGGATCACCGGGCGGCGGCGGGTGACCACCGGTCTGGCGATGAACGGCCGGCTCGAACGGCTCGGCGGCACCGAGGTCTACGGGCTCTTCCTCAACACCGTCCCGCTGGTCGCCGAACCGGGGGAGGACCTGGCGGCGCTGGTGCGGCACGTGCACCGCGAGGAGCTCGACATGATGCCGCACCGCCGGGTGCCGTTCGCCCGGCTGGCCCGGATGATGGCCGACACCGCGCTCGACAGCCAGTTCGGCTACCTGCGCTTCCACGCCCTGGGCCGGCTCAGCGCGGCCCGCATCGAGGACGGCCGGATCGGCAGCGAACCCACCTACCGGCACGAGCCCAACAGCTTCACCTTCGGCGCCTCCCTGATCCAGGACCCGGCCTCGCAGCGGGTGCTGCTCGCCGTGGACCACCAGCGGGCGCTGGTGGACGACGCCACGGCGGAGGAGTTCATCGACACCTACGCGGCGGCCCTGGGCCGGCTGGCCGGCGAGGTCTGACGGGGCGGGCACCCGACCGCGGGCAGCCGTCCGGTGCCCGGCCCCACCCCATGCCTCCCGACCCCGCGCCTCCACGACTTCGCACCACCGCACCACCACCCCGCCCGACCTCACCGAGGAGTACTCCGCCATGACCACCTTCGCCGAGCCGGCCACCGACACCGCTGACACCGCCACCACCCCCGCCGACCTGCTCGCCCGGCTCCGCGCCGCCGTCGCCGCCCACCCCGAGCGGCCCGCCGTGCACGCCGTCGACGGCAGCCTCGACTTCGCCGCCCTGGACCGCCGCACCGCCGCCCTCGCCGCCGCCCTCCGGGCCCGGGGCGTGCGACGCGGCGACCGGGTCGGCGTCCACCTCGCCCGCACCCTGGACCTGCCGGTCGCCCTGCTCGCCGTCTGGCGGGCCGGCGCCGCCTACGTCCCGCTCGACCCCGCCTACCCGGCCGAGCGGATCGCCTTCATGGCCGCCGACGCCCGCCTCGCCGGCGTGGTCAGCGCCGAGCCGGCCCCGCCCGTCCCGGCCGGCGTCCCGGTGCTCCGCCCCGATGCCGCGTCCGAGCACACGGACGCCGACGCCTTCGCCCCGCACCCGCTGGACTCCGCCTACGTCATCTACACCTCCGGCTCCACCGGCCGCCCCAAGGGCGTCGAGGTGCCGCACGGCGCCGTCGCCGACCTCGCGGCCGGTCTGGAGCGGGCCGGCGCCTACCGGCCGGAGCCGTCTGTGGTCGCCTGGAACGCCAGCGTCTCCTTCGACGCCTCCGTCCAGCAGTGGATCCGGATCTGCCGGGGCGACACCCTGGTGCTCGTCGACGACGCCCGGCGCGCCGACCCGGCCCGGCTGGCCGCGCTGCTCGCCGAGCACGCCGTCACCGACCTCGACCTGACGCCGTCCCACTGGCAGCTGCTCCGCGAGCAGCTGACCGGCCGGCAGCTGACCGGCGAGCAGCTGACCGGCGCGGCCGTCCCGCGGCTGTTCATGGGCGGCGAGCCCGTCCCGGAGCGCACCTGGCGCGAGCTGGCCGACGGCGGCGTCGAGGCCTTCAACCTGTACGGGCCGACCGAGTGCACGGTCGACGCGATCACCGCCCGGATCACCGGCCCCGGCCCGCACCTGGGCGAGCCGCTGCCCGGGGTGCGCGTCCACCTGCTGGACGAGCGGCTCGTGCCGGTCACCGCGCCCGGCGCGGTCGGCGAGCTGTACCTGGCCGGGCCGGGCCTCGCGCACGGCTACGCCGGGCAGCCGGGGCCGACCGCCGGCCGCTTCGTCGCCGACCCGTTCGCGACCGCGCCCGGCGCCCGGATGTACCGCACCGGCGACCAGGCGCGCCGCTCCGCCGAGGGCCTGCTGGAGTACGTCGGCCGGGTCGACCGCCAGGTCAAGCTGCGCGGCTTCCGGATCGAACTCGGCGAGGTCGAGCACGCGCTGGCGGCCTCGGCGGGCGTCACGGCCGCCGCGGTGACCGTGCACGAGCCCGCTCCCGGGGACACCCGCCTGGCCGCCTACGTCACCGGCCCGGCCGTCGCCCCCGCCGAGCTGCTGGCCGAGCTGCGCCGCACCCTGCCCGCGCACCTGGTGCCCGCCACGGTGACCGTCCTGGACGCGCTGCCGCTCACCCCGAACGGCAAGGTCGACCACCGCGCCCTGCCGGCGCCGGCGGCCGAGGTGGCGCCGGAGGCCACCGGCGGGGGAGTGGCGGAGCAGGTCGCCGAGGTGTGGCGCACCGTGCTCGGCGTCCCCGAGGTGCTGCCCAGCGACGACTTCCTCTCGCTCGGCGGCCACTCGCTCGCCGCGCTGCGCGTCGTCCACCTGCTGCGCCGCAAGCTGAACGTCGAACTCCAGCTGCGGCACCTGCTCGACGCCGCCGACCTGGCGGCCTTCACCGGGGCCGTGCGGCGCGCCGCCGAGGCCGGTCCGGCCGCCGCCCGCCCGGCCCTCACCGCTCGCCGGGCGGCCGTCCGATGAGCCCGATCACCGACGCCATCACCGGGCCCGCCGCCCGCCCGCCGGTGACCGCGGTCTCCCGGCCGCCGATCACCCCCCGCCCGCGTCCGGAGGCCACCGCGCCGCCCGCCCGCAGCCTTCCCCCAGCCGCTCCCGCCCCCGCTCCCGCCCGCGCCGTCCCGGCCACCCGGCCGCGCACCGAGGGCGACTGGTTCCTCCTCCCCGCGCCCCAACCCTCCCCTCCCGTCCGGCTGTTCTGCTTCCCGCACGCCGGCGGCGACGCCACCGCCTTCACCCCGCTGGCCCGGGCCATCGCGCCCGCCGCCGAGGTCTGGGCGCTGCGCCCGCCGGCCCGCGGCGGCCGCAGCCGGGAGCCGATGCCCGCCGACTTCGCCGCCCTGACGGCCGACGTCGCCGAGGCGATCGCCCCGCACCTGGGCCCCGGCCGCCGGGCCGTCTTCTACGGCCAGAGCTTCGGCGCCCTGCTCGCCTACGAGGTGGCCCGGGCGCTGCCCGCCGACCGCCGCCCCGAGCTGGTGGTGGTGGCCGGCGCGCCCAGCCCGGCCGAGTGGGCCGAACGCGAGTCCAAGGACCTCGACGCGGCCGAACTCCTCCGCCTGACCGGCCTGGAGGAGCTGGTCCGGGCCGATCCCGAACTGGTGGAGCTCGCCCTCGGCGGCATCCGCACCGACCTCGCGGTCAGCGCCACCTACCGCCACCGGCCGCACCCGCCGCTGGCCTCGGCGCTGTACGCGCTGGCCGGCGCGGACGATCCGATGCTCGCCACCACCGACCTCACCGGCTGGGCCGCCCACACCCGGGGTGCCTTCGGCCACCGGGTGCTGCCCGGCGGGCACCTGCTCGCCACCGTCGACCGGCCCGGCCCGGTCGACCTCCTGACCTCCCTGCTGACCGGCCGCGCGGCGGCCGACCCCACCGCCGGTACCGCCACCGCCTCCGCCACTGGCACCGCCACCGCCACCGCCTCCGAGGAGCAGCCGTCATGGTGACCACCACCTCCGTCGACCTGACCGACCCCGCCCTGTGGGCCCGCCCGGAGACCCCGGCCCTGGTCGCCGAACTGCGCCGCGAGGCGCCCGTCCACCGCACCGAAAGCCTCGACGACGGCCCGATCTGGTCGGTGATGACGTACCAGGAGTCGGCCGACGTGCTGCGCAACGCGGCCGTGTTCAGCTCCGAGTCCGGCTCGCTGCTGGGGGCCGGCGTCGGGAACGTGCCGGTCGGCTCGGGCCGGATGATGGCCCTCACCGACCCGCCCCGCCACCGCGAACTGCGGGCGCCCGCCAACCCGTTCTTCTCCAAGGGCGGGGTGCGCGGCGCCTCACGCTCGATCGCCGAGCGGGCCGGCGAGCTCTTCGACCGGGCCGTCGAGCAGGGCGAGGCCGACCTCGTCGACGTGGTCTCCGCGCTGCCGCTGGCCGTCATGTGCGACCTGCTGGACGTCCCGGAGCAGGACCGCGACATGATGGTCCGGGTCTGCGACGTGGCCTTCCTGGGCGCCACCCCGGAGGAACGCCGGGCCGGGCACCAGCAGTTGATCCCCTACCTGATGCACCAGGTGATGCTGCGGCGCACCGACCCGCGCGACGACCTCATCTCGATGATGGCCACCTACAAGGTCAACGGGCGGCTGATGCCGGTCGAGGACGTCGTGCTCAACCTGGACAACATCGTGGTGGGCGGCGTCCAGACGGTCCGCCACACCGCCGCGATGGGGCTGCACACCCTCGTCCAGCGGCCGGACCTCTGGCGGGCCCTGCAGCGCGGCGAGGTGGACATGGACTCCGCCGTCGACGAGTTGCTGCGCTGGACCTCGGTCGGGCTGCACACCCTGCGCACCGCCACCCGGGACATCGAGCTGGCCGGGCGGCAGATCCGGCGCGGCGACCGGGTCGCGGTCTGGGTCTGGTCGGCGAACCGGGACCCGGAGGCCTTCGAGGCCCCGGAGGAGATCCGGCTCGACCGCTCGCCCAACAAGCACCTGGCGCTGGGCCTGGGCGCCCACTACTGCATCGGCGCACCGCTGGCGAAGGCCGAGCTGAGCGCGCTGTTCTCGGCGGCGCTGGAGAAGGCGGCGACGATCGAACCGGCCGGTCCGGTGGAGTACAACCGCTCGATCATCAACTTCGGCCTGGACCGCTTCCCGGTCCGCCTGACCCCGCGCTGACCTGCGTCGAGACCGAGCCGACCACCCCCGCTCCACCCGCCGCGCGACCCAAGGCCCGCGCAGGAGGACGGCAGTCCTGGAACTGCCGCTCACCTGCCGGGCCTTGTGCCGCTTCCGGGCCGGCCCCGCCCCTACCTTCGAATCACACCGCACCGCGCCACCACCCACCGAGGAGAGCACCGTGAGCAACCCGTTCGAGGACGACAACGCCGGCTACCTGGTCCTGGTCAACGACGAGAACCAGCACTCGCTCTGGCCGGTCTGGATCGACGTGCCGGCCGGCTGGACCACCGCCCAC
This sequence comes from Kitasatospora misakiensis, assembly GCF_042656005.1. Lineage (NCBI taxonomy): Bacteria > Bacillati > Actinomycetota > Actinomycetes > Kitasatosporales > Streptomycetaceae > Kitasatospora > Kitasatospora misakiensis. The sequence goes on from NZ_JBHSOF010000027.1 coordinate 75,787, forward strand.
GGCGAGGCGCCCCGCCAGGAGTGCCTGGAGTGGATCGAGGCCAACTGGACCGACATCCGCCCGGCCTCGCTGGTCGCCGGCCTCGACCGCCGGTGAGCGCCGCCATGGTCACCTGGGAGCTGAACCCCGGCCGTCCGGCCCTCGCCCGCGTCCCGGCCGTCGCCGACCTCGCCGAGGGCTGCGCCTGGCTCCGCGAGCACGAGGCCGAGCTGACCGCCGCCCTGCACGAGCACGGCACGATCTTCCTGCGCGGGCTGCCGGTCGCGGCCACCGAGGACGTCGCCGCCGTCCGCGACGTGCTGATCCCCGAACCCACCCCGTACCGGGAGAAGGCCACCCCGCGCAGCGACTTCGGCAACGGCGTGTTCTCGTCGACCGACCTGGCGGCCGCCCTGCCGATCCGGATGCACAACGAGAACAGCTACACCCTGACCTTCCCCGGCCGGCTGCTGTTCGCCTGCCTGGTCGCCCCGGAGGAGGGCGGCGCCACCCCGACGGCGGACGTCCGCAAGGTCCTCGCCGGGCTGCCGGCCCACCTGGCCGAGCGCGGCCGGAGCTCCGGCTGGACGCTCGACCGCAGCTACTCCGAGTACGTCTCGCTGCCCTGGCGGACCGCCTTCGCCACCGAGGAGCGCGCCGAGGTCGAGCGGTACTGCCGGGAGAACGGCATCACCTGGGAGTGGCTGGCGGACGGCAACCTGCGCACCACCCAGCTGCGGCCGGCCACCATCCGCCACCCGCACACCGGCGAGGAGGTCTGGTTCAACCACCTGGCCTTCTGGAACGAGTGGTCGCTGGACCCGGACATCCGGGAGGCCATGGTCGAGGAGTTCGGCCCCGACGGCCTGCCGTTCAACACCGGCTTCGGCGACGGCGAGCCGGTCACCCGGGAGGACGTCGAGGCGCTGAACGCCGCCTACGAGGCCGCCACCGTGCGGGAGGCCTGGCAGGTCGGCGACGTGATGCTGGTCGACAACGTGCTCTGCGCGCACGGCCGCGACCCGTACCGCGGCGACCGGAAGATCGCCGTCGCGATGGGCCGCCCGGTCGACGTCCTCGACTGCGCGCCGTCCGTCCTCCCGGCCGTCGCCGTCCCTGCGTGACGGCGCCCCCCACCACACGCCCGTGACGTGAGCAGAGGAAGCACCGTGATCCCGGTTTCGTACGCACAACAGCGTCTCTGGCTGATCGATCAGATCGAAGGGCCGACCGCGCTCTACAACCTGCCGTTCGCGGTCCGCCTGCGCGGCGCGCTCGACCTCGACGCGCTGCGCGCCGCGACGGCGGACGTGGTCGCCCGGCACGAGGCCCTGCGCACGGTCTTCCCGGTGGACGCCACGGGCGTGCCGGTGCAGCACATCCTGCCGTCGGCGGAGGCGGGCACCGCCTTCACCACGGTGGAGTGCGCACCGGCCGACTACCCGGCCCTGCGGGACGGGGCCGCCGCCCACACCTTCGACCTGAGTGCCGAAACGCCCCTCCGGGTCACGGTCTTCTCGCTCACCCCGACCGACGACGGCGCGGACGCCGTCCCCGAGCACGTGCTGCTCGTCGTGCTCCACCACATCGCCGGCGACGGCTGGTCGCTCGGCCCGCTGCTGCGCGACCTCGCCGAGGCCTACACCGCGCGGCTGGCCGGCGCCGAGCCGGGCTGGGAGCCGCTGCCGGTCCAGTACGCCGACTACGCCCTCTGGCAGCGCGAGCTGCTCGGCGAGGAGTCCGACCCGTACAGCCTGATGAGCCGTCAACTCGACCACTGGAGAGGAGTCCTGGCCGGTCTGCCGGAGGAGCTGGAGCTGCCGGCGGACCGCCCCCGGCCGCCGGTGCCGAGCGGCGCCGCCGACGCCGTCCCGTTCGCCTTCGGCCCCGAGCTGCACGGCGCGCTGGCCGATCTCGCCCGGCAGCACCGCGCCACCCTGTTCGCCGTCCTCCAGGCCGGTCTGGCCGCCCTGTTCAACCGGTTGGGCGCCGGTACCGACATCCCGCTCGGCACCGGTGTGGCCGGCCGCTCCGACGAGGCGCTGAACGACCTGGTCGGCTTCTTCGTCAACACCCTGGTGCTGCGCACCGACACCTCCGGCGACCCGTCCTTCGTCGAACTCCTGGGCCGGGTCCGGGAGGCCCAGCTGGACGCCTTCGCCCACCAGGACGTGCCGTTCGAGCGGCTGGTCGAGGAGGTCAACCCGGCCCGCGCGCTCGGCCGCCACCCGCTGTTCCAGGCGCTGCTGGTGCTCCAGAACCACGAGGAGGGCGAACTCGGCCTGCCCGGGCTGGAGTCGGCGCCCGAGCCGCTGGGCCTGCGGGTCGCCAAGTTCGACCTCAACATCGGCGTCACCGAGCGGCACGGCCCGGACGGCGCCCCGGCCGGGCTTGAGGGCTCGGTCGAGTACGCCGCCGACCTGTACGACCGCGCCACCGTCGCCGGCCTCTTCGACCGCTTCGGCCGGCTGCTGGCCGCCGCTGCGGCCGACCCCGGGGCGCCGATCGGCACCCTGGACATCCTCGCCCCCGAGGAGCACACCCGCCTCGCCGAGGAGTGGAACGCCACCACCGCGCCGGTGCGCACCGGCTCGCTGCCCGCGCTGTTCGAGGAGCAGGCCGCCCGCACCCCGGACGCGGTCGCGCTCGCCCACGACGGCGGCACCGTCGGCTACGCCGAGCTGAACGCCCGGGCCAACCGGCTCGCCCACCACCTGGTGGCCGCCGGCGTCGGCCCGGAATCCCCGGTCGCGCTGCTCATGGAGCGCTCGGTGGACCTCGTCGTCGCCACCCTCGCGGTGCTCAAGGCCGGCGGCTGCTACGTACCGATGCACGCGAGCCTGCCGCCCGAGCGGATGGCCGCGCTGCTCGCCGACACCGGCGCGCCGGTGCTGCTCACCGACCGCGCCGAGCCCGGCTTCGCGCACACCGCCACCGTGGTCCGCCCCGGCGACGAGGCGGGGCGGCCCGACCACGACCCCGGCCTGCCCGTCCACCCCGACCGGCTCGCGTACGTGATGTTCACCTCCGGCTCGACCGGCACGCCCAAGGGCGTCGCCGTCCGCCACCGCGACGTCGTCGACCTCGCCGACGACCGCCGCTGGCGCGACGGGCGGCACGAGCGGGTCCTGCTGCACTCCCCGCACGCCTTCGACGCCGCCACCTACGAGCTGTGGACGCCGCTGCTGCACGGCGGCACGGTCGTCGTCGCCCCGCCCGGCACCCTGGACGCGGCGGCCCTGCACGCCCTGCCCGGCCGGCACGGTGTCACCGCGGTCTTCCTCACCAAGGCGCTGTTCGACCTGGTCGCCGAGCAGGCCCCGGAGACCTTCCGCGCGCTGCGGGTGGTCCTGACCGGCGGCGAGGCGGCCTCCGGCACCCTGATGCGCCGGGTCCTGGAGCACTGCCCCGAGCTGCTGCTCGCCCACGTCTACGGGCCCACCGAGGCCACCACCTTCGCCACCCACCACCACCTCCTCCCCGCCGACCTGGACGGCGCCCGGGCCCCGATCGGCGGCCCGCTGGACAACATGCGCGCCCACGTCCTGGACGCCCGCCTCCGGCCGGTGCCGCCCGGGGTGCCCGGCGAGCTGTACATCGCCGGGGCCGGCCTGGCCCGCGGCTACTGGCGCCGGGCCGCGCTGACCGCCGAGCGCTTCGTCGCGGACCCGTACGACCCGCACGGCCGCGGTGGCCGGATGTACCGCACCGGCGACCTGGTGCGCCGCCGGGCCGACGGCGCGATCGAGTTCCTCGGCCGGATCGACGGCCAGGTGAAGCTGCGCGGCTTCCGGATCGAGCTCGGCGAGATCGAGGCCGTGCTCTCCGGCCACCCCGCCGTCCGCCAGGTCATCGTGGTCGCCCGCGAGGACCGCCCCGGCGACACCCGGCTGGTCGGCTACTGCGCCGTCCCGGGCGACGCCCTCGACGAGGCGCCCGAACTCGCCGCCGAGCTCAAGCGGTTCGCCGCCGACACGCTCCCCGGCTACATGGTCCCCTCGGCCGTGGTGGTGCTGCCCGCGCTGCCGCTGAACGCCAACGGCAAGGTCGACCGGCGCGCCCTGCCCGCCCCCGAGCTCGGCGCCGACACCGAGGGCCGGGCCCCGCGCGACGAGCACGAGCGGGCGTTGTGCGCGCTGTTCGGCGAGATCCTCGGCATCGAGGACATCACCGTCGACGACGACTTCTTCGCCCTCGGCGGCCACTCGCTGCTCGCCACCCGCCTGGTCGGCCGGGTCCGCACCGAGCTCGGCGCCGAACTCGCCATCGGCGACCTCTTCCAGGCCCCGACCGTCGCCGCCCTCGCCGCCCGGATCGCCGGCGGACCGGCCCGCCCCGCGCTGCGCCCCGAGGAGCGCCCCGCCCACCTGCCGGTCTCCTTCGCCCAGCGCCGGCTCTGGTTCCTCGGCAAGGCCGAGGGCCCCGCCGCCACCTACAACGTCACCCTCGCCCTGCGGCTGACCGGCCCGCTCGACACCGCCGCCCTCGAAGCCGCCCTCGGCGACGTCCTCAACCGGCACGAGGCGCTGCGCACCGTCATCACCGAACTCGACGGCGTGCCCCACCAGTTGGTCCTGGACGCGGCGCCCGGGCCGCTGCTCACCGTCACCGACCGCCCGGCGCGGGAGCTGGTCGGCCACACCTTCGACCTGGCCGCCGACGTCCCGCTGCACGCCTACCTCCGCCCCGAGGGGCCCGAGGAGCACGTGCTCACCCTGGTGATGCACCACATCGCCAGCGACGGCTGGTCGCTGCGCCCGCTCTTCCGCGACCTCGCCGAGGCCTACACCGCCCGCCGCGCGGGCACCGCGCCCGACCGGGCGCCGCTGCCCGTGCAGTACGCCGACTACACCCTCTGGCAGTACCGCCTGCTCGGCGCGGACACCGACCCGCGCTCCCTGCTGGCCCGCCAGCTCGACCACTGGCGCCAGGCCCTGGCCGGCCTGCCGGACGAGCTGCCGCTCCCGCTGGACCGCCCCCGCCCGCCGGTGCCCAGCCACCGCGGCGACGTCGTCGAACTCGACGTCGACGCCGCCCTGCACGCCCGGCTCGCCGAGCTGGCCGGCCGGCACGGCGTCACCCTGTTCATGGTCCTCCAGGCCGCCTGGGCGACCCTGCTGCACCGCTTCGGCGCCGGGGACGACCTGCCGATCGGCACCCCGCTGGCCGGCCGGCTCGACACCGCGCTGGACGACCTGGTCGGCTTCTTCGCCAACACCCTGGTGCTGCGCACCGACCTGAGCGGCGCGCCCACCTTCACCGAGTTGCTGGGCCGCGTCCGGGAGGCCGACCTGGCCGCCTACGCCCACCAGGACGTGCCGTTCGAGCGGCTGGTCGAGGAGCTCAACCCGGCCCGCACGCTGGCCCGGCACCCGCTGTTCCAGGTGATGATCGCCTTCGACAACACCACCGGCGGCGGGCCGGAGTTCCCCGGCACCCGCGCCGCCTACGAGCCGCTCGGCCTGCCCACCACCGCCTTCGACCTGACCCTCAACCTCTCCGAGCGCCACCACCCGGACGGCGCCCCGGCCGGACTCTCCGGCGGCCTGGAGTTCGCCGTCGACCTGTTCGACCGCGACACCGCCGAGCGGCTCGCCACCGCCCTCGGTGAGCTGCTCGCCCAGGTCGCCCAGCGGCCCGAGCTCCCGGTCGCCGAGCTGGACGTGCTCGGTGCGGAGGGCCGCGCCGCGCTCGCCGCCTGGCACGACACCGCGAACCCCGCCGACGCCCCGCTCCTCCCGGCCGCCTTCGCCGCGCAGGCGGCGGCCACCCCGGAGGCCACCGCCCTGGTCTTCGGCGAGCTGCGGCTGAGCTTCGCCGAGCTGGACGCCCGCGCCAACCGGCTCGCCCACGGCCTGCGGGGAGCCGGCATCGGCCCCGAGTCGCTGGTCGCGCTGGCCGTGCCGCGCTCCGCCGAGTCGATCGTCGCCCTGCTCGCCGTGCTCAAGGCGGGCGCCGCCTACCTGCCGCTGGACTCCGACTACCCGCGCGACCGGCTCGCCCACATGCTGGCCGACGCCCGCCCGGCCGCCGTGCTCAGCACCGCCGCCTGGCCGGTCCCCGAGGTGCTGGCCGGCCTGACCGTGCTGCCCGCCGGCGCCGAGGCCTGGGAGCGGCAGCCCGCCGAGGCGCCCCCGGTCGAGGTCGGCCCCGAGCACGTCGCCTACGTCATCTACACCTCCGGCTCCACCGGCCGCCCCAAGGGCGTCGTGGTCCGGCACGGCGGCCTCGCCAACCTGCTCGCCTTCCACCGCGCCGAGACCCTCGCCCCGGCGCAGCGGGCCCACCCCGGGCGGCGGTTCGCCTTCGCCGCGACGGCCTCGCTGTCCTTCGACACCTCCCTGGAGGCGATCCTCTGGATGGTCGCCGGGCAGGAACTCCACCTGCTCGACGACGACCTGCGCCGCGACGCCGCCGCCGTCGTCCGCTACCTGGCCCGCACCGGCGCCGACACCCTCGACGTCACCCCGGCGCTGGCCGAGCGGCTGGTCGAGGAGGGCCTGCTCACCACCTGCCCGCCCGCCGTGCTGATGATCGGCGGCGAGGCCTGCGGCCAGCAGCTCTGGACCACCCTGCGCGCCGCGCCCGACACCCTGGTGTTCAACCTGTACGGGCCCACCGAGTGCACCGTCGACGCCCTGCACCACCGCCTGGGCGAGACCGCGGCCCGCCCGGTGATCGGCCGTCCGCTGCCCAACCTGCGCGCCCACCTGCTGGACGCGCGGCTGCGCCCGGTGCCGGTCGGCGTGCCCGGCGAGCTGTACCTGAGCGGCGTCGGCCTGGCCCGCGGCTACCTCGGCCGCCCGGCGCTGACCGCCGAGCGCTTCGTCGCCGACCCGAACGGCAGTGGCGAGCGGATGTACCGCACCGGCGACCTCGCCCGGCGCCGGGCCGACGGCACCGTGGAGTACCTCGGCCGCACCGACCACCAGGTCAAGGTGCGCGGCTTCCGGATCGAGCTCGGCGAGATCGAGGCCGTACTGACCGCCCACCCCGAGGTGGTGCAGGCCGCCGTCCTGCCGCACCAGGACGGCACGGCCGGCACCCGGCTGGTCGCCCACCTGGCCGTCGCGCCCGGCGCCGACCCGGCCGCGCTCGACCTCGCCGCGGTGCGCGCCCACGCCGCCGCCGTACTGCCCGACTACATGGTCCCGGCGGCCTTCACGGCCCTGGCCGAGCTGCCGCTGAACGTCAACGGCAAGCTCGACCGGGCCGCCCTGCCCGCCCCCGACTTCACCGCCGCCGCCGGGGGCGGCCGGGCCGCCCGCACCCCGCGCGAGGAGATCCTCTGCGGCCTCTTCGGCGAGGTCCTCGGCGTGCCGGAGGTCTCGATCGACGACGACTTCTTCGCCCTCGGCGGCCACTCGCTGCTCGCCACCAGGCTGCTCAGCCGGGTCCGTGCGACCCTCGGCGCCGAACTCGGCATCCGGGACGTCTTCGAGGCCCCGACCGTGGCCGGCCTCGCCGACCGCCTGGACGCCGCGGTCGCCCGGCCCGCGCTGACCGCCGGGCCGCGCCCCGAGCGGCTGCCGCTCTCCTCCGCGCAGCGCCGGCTCTGGCTGATCGACCGGATGGAGGGCCCCAGCGCCCTCTACAACATGCCGCTCGCCCTGCGCCTCACCGGCCTGCTCGACCGGGGCGCGCTCACCGCCGCGCTCACCGACCTGGCGGCCCGGCACGAGAGCCTGCGCACCGTGATCGCCGAGCACGAGGGCGAGCCGTACCAGCGGATCCTCGCCCCGGCCGAGGCCGCCGTCCCGGTCGAACTCCTCGACTGCGCGCCGGAGTCCGTCGAGGCCGAGGTCGACCGCGCGGCCCGCCGCCCGTTCGACCTGGCCGCCGAGCCGCCCGTGCGGATCACCCTGCTGCGGATCTCCGCGTACGAGCACGTGCTGGTCGTCGCGCTGCACCACATCGCCGGTGACGGCTGGTCGATGGGGCCGCTGCTGCGCGACCTCACCGAGGCCTACACCCTGCGCCTCGGCGGCGAGCAGGCCGCCCTCGCACCGCTCGCCGTCCAGTACGCCGACTACGCGCTCTGGCAGCGCGAGCTGCTCGGCGAGGAGGCCGACCCGGAGAGCCTGGTCTCCCGCCAACTCGCCTACTGGCGCAGCACCCTGGCCGACCTGCCGGAGGAGATCGCGCTGCCCGTGGACCGCCCCCGGGGCGCCCGGGCCGGCCACCGCGGCGACCGGGTCGCCCTGCCGATCGACGCCGAACTCCACGGCCGGCTGGTCGCGTTGTCCCGCGAGCACCGGGTCACCCTGTTCATGACCTGCCAGGCGGCGCTGGCCGCGCTGCTCACCCGGCTGGGCGCCGGTGCCGACGTGCCGATCGGCTCGGTGGTCGCGGGCCGCTCGGACGAGGCGCTGGACGAGCTGGTCGGCTTCTTCGTCAACACCCTGGTGCTGCGCACCGACACCTCCGGCGACCCGGCCTTCGCCGAACTCCTCGGCCGGGTCCGGGAGTCCGGACTCGGCGCCTACGCCCACCAGGACGTGCCGTTCGAGCGGCTGGTCGAGGAGCTCAACCCGGCCCGCTCGCTGGCCCGGCACCCGCTGTTCCAGGTCGCGATGGTCCTCCAGTCCACCGACGAGGGCGAGTTGGAGCTGCCCGGCCTGGAGGTCGAGGCGCTGCCCTCGGACACCGGGGTGGCCAAGTTCGACCTCAACATCACCCTGGAGGAGTTCTTCGGCCCGGACGGCGCGCCCGCCGGCCTGGACTGCGCGATCGATTACGCCACCGACCTGTTCGACCGGGAGACGGTGGAGGCGATCGCCGCCCGCTTCGGCCGGCTGCTGACCGCCGTCGTGGCGCACCCCGAGCAGCCGATCGGCCGCGTGGAGCTGCTGGACGAGCGCGAGCGCGCCGCCCTGCTCGCCCCCGCCGCCGCCCTGCCCGCGGACGTCCCGCTCGTCCCGGCCGCCTTCGCCGCGCAGGCGGCGGCCACCCCGGAGGCCACCGCCCTGGTCTTCGGCGAGCTGCGGCTGAGCTACGCCGAGCTGGACGCCCGTGCCAACCGCCTCGCCCACGGCCTGCTCGCCGCCGGCCTCGGCCCGGAGTCCGTGGTCGCCCTCGCCCTGCCCCGCTCGGCGGACACCGTCATCGCCCAACTGGCCGTGCTCAAGGCCGGTGCGGCCTTCCTGCCGCTGGACGCCGACTACCCCCGCGACCGGCTCGCCCACATGCTGGCCGACGCCCGCCCGGCGGCCGTGCTCAGCACCGGTGACTGGCCGCTGCCCGAGGTGCTGGCCGGCCTGACCGTACTGCCCGCCGAGGCCGAGGCCTGGGCCGGGCAGCCCGCCGAGGCGCCGCCGGTGCGCGTCGGCCCGGCCCACGCCGCGTACGTCATCTACACCTCCGGCTCCACCGGCCGCCCCAAGGGCGTCCTGGTGAGCCACGGTTCGATCGCCGCCCTGCTCGCCCACCACCGGGCCGAGACCTTCGCCGGGCCCGAGCGCCTGCACGGCCGGCTGAGCGTCGCCCTGACCGCCTCGCTCTGCTTCGACGCCTCCTGGGACAGCCTGCTCTGGATGGTCGCCGGCCACGAGCTGCACCTCATCGGCGACGACCTGCGCCGCGACGCGGCCGCCCTGGTCCGCCACCTGCGCGGCGCCGGCATCGGCGTCGTCAACGTCACCCCCAGCTACGCCGAACAGCTCCTCGCCGAAGGCCTGCTGGCGGCGGACGCGCCGGACGGGCAGGCCCCTCGCGTGCTGCTGCTCGGCGGCGAGGCCGTCGGCCGGTCCCTCTGGACCAGGCTCCGCGAGACCCCGGGCCTCACCGGCCACAACCTCTACGGCCCCACCGAGGCCACCGTCGACACCCTGCTCCACGCCTACGCCGACTCCGAGCGCCCCTCACTCGGCCGGCCCGTGCTCGGCACCCGCGCCCACGTACTGGACGAGCACCTGGCGCCCGTCCCGGTCGGGGTGCCCGGCGAGCTGTACCTGGCCGGGGCCGGCCTGGCCCGGGGCTACCTCGGCCGCCCGGCGCTGACCGCCGAGCGCTTCGTCGCCGACCCCTTCACCCCGGGCGGGAGGATGTACCGCACCGGCGACCTGGTGCGGCGCACCCGGGACGGCGGGATCGACTACCTGGGCCGTACCGACCACCAGGTCAAGCTGCGCGGCTTCCGGATCGAACTCGGCGAGATCGAGCAGGTGCTGAGCCGCCACCGGGCCGTCCGCCAGGCCGTGGTCACCCTGCACGAGAGCGCCGACGGCGACCGCCGGCTGGTCGCCCACTGCGCCACCACCGCCAGCACCGCCAGCACCGCCAGCACTGTCAGCACTGCCAGCACCGCCGAACTCGCCCAGGAGCTGCGCCGGTTCGCCGCCGAGTCGCTGCCCGGCCACATGGTCCCGGCCGCCGTCGTCGTGCTCGACGCGCTGCCGCTCACCGGCAGCGGCAAGGTCGACCGGCGCGCCCTGCCCGCCCCCGACTTCGCCCTCTTCACCGGGGGCCGCGCGCCCCGCACGGCCCGCGAGGAGCTGCTCTGCGGCCTCTTCGGCGAAGTCCTCGGCGCCGACCGGGTCTCGATCGACGACGACTTCTTCGCCCTCGGCGGCCACTCGCTGCTCGCCATGAAGCTGGCCGGCCGGGTCCGGGCCACCCTCGGCGCCGAACTCGGCATCCGGGACGTCTTCGAGGCCCCGACCGTCGCCGGCCTCGCCCAGCGCCTGGACGGCGGCACCGAGGCCCGGCCCGCGCCGACCGCCGGGCCGCGCCCCGAGCGGCTGCCGCTCTCCTCCGCGCAGCGCCGGCTCTGGCTGATCGACCGGATGGAGGGGCCCAGCGCCCTCTACAACCTGCCGCTCGCCCTGCGGATCGGCGGCCCGCTCGACCCTGCGGCCCTGGCCGCCGCGCTGGCCGACGTGGTCGCCCGGCACGAGAGCCTGCGCACCGTGATCGCCGAGCAGGACGGCGAGCCGTACCAGCGGATCGTCCCCGCCGACCAGGCCCGGGTCGCGTTCGAGCACCGCACCGCCCCGCCGGCCGACCCGGCCGCCGCCGTGGCCGGATACGCGGAGCTGCCCTTCGACCTCGCCGTCGACCTGCCGGTCCGGGCCCTGCTGCTGCCCGCCGGCCAGGGGTCGACGGAGCACCTGTTGGTCCTCGTCCTGCACCACATCGCCGGTGACGGCCGGTCGATGGAGCCGCTGCTGCGCGACCTCGCCGCCGCCTACGCGGCCCGCCGCGACGGCACCGCACCCGACTGGCGCCCGCTGCCCGTCCAGTACGCCGACTACGCGCTCTGGCAGCGCGAGCTGCTCGGCGACGAGGCCGACCCGCAGAGCCCGGCCGCCCGTCAGCTCGCCCACTGGCGGGAGGCGCTGGCCGGCCTGCCCGAGGAGCTGTCGCTGCCCCTCGACCGCCCCCGGCGCGCCGACAGCTCCCACCGCGGCGACCGCGTCGTCCTCCCGCTCGGCGCCGGACTCCACCGCGGCCTGACCGCCCTGGCGCGCGAGCACCGGGTGACGATGTTCATGACCCTCCAGGCCGGGCTGGCCGCGCTGCTCACCCGGCTGGGCGCCGGCACCGACGTCCCGATCGGCTCGGTGGTCGCCGGCCGCACGGACGAGGCGCTGGACGAGCTGGTCGGCTTCTTCGTCAACACCCTGGTGCTGCGCACCGACACCTCCGGGGACCCGGCCTTCAGCGAGCTGCTGCGCCGGGTCCGGGAGGCCCAGTTGGACGCCCACGCCCACCAGGACGTGCCGTTCGAGCGGCTGGTCGAGGAGCTCAACCCGGCCCGCTCGCTGGCCAGGCACCCGCTGTTCCAGGTGATGCTGCTGCTGGAGGGTGCGAGCCAGAGCGCGACCGGCGGCGACGCCCCGCTCGACCTGGCCGGGCTTCCGGCCGCGATCGAACCGGTCGGCGGCCACGTCGCCAAGTTCGACCTCTCGATCGGCATGGGCGAGTCCTTCGACGCCGACGGCGCCCCGGCCGGGCTGGAGTGCGCGATCGACTACGCCACCGACCTGTTCGACCGGGAGACGGTGGAGGCGATCGCGGTCCGCTTCGGCCGGCTGCTGACCGCCGTCGTGGCGGACCCCGAGCAGCCGATCGGCCGCGCCGAGCTGCTGGACGAGGACGAGCGCGCCGAACTCCTCGCCCCCGCCGCCGCCCTGCCCGCCGCGGTGCCGCTGCTGCCGGCCGCCTTCGCGGCGCAGGCGGCCCGCACCCCGGACGCCACCGCCCTGGTCGCCGGCGCCACCCGGCTCACCTTCGCCGAGCTGGACGCCCGCACCGCCCGGCTCGCCGACCGCCTGCGGGCGGCCGGGGCCGGACCGGACGCGGTGGTCGCCCTGGCGCTGCCGCGCTCCGCCGAGACCGTCGTCGCCCTGCTGGCCGTGCTCAGGGCCGGTGCGGCCTCGCTCCCGCTGGACGCCGAGTACCCGGCCGAGCGGACGGCGGCGATGCTCGCCGACGCCGCGCCCGCCCTGGTCCTCACCGACGAGGGCTGGCCGCTGCCCGAACTGCTCGCGGGCCTGCCCGTCCTCCCGGTGCACGGCGACGGCCCGGCGACGGTCCCGACCCCGGCCGCCGCCCCGGATCCGGCCGACGCCGCGTACGTCATCCACACCTCCGGCTCCACCGGCCGCCCCAAGGGCGTCCTGGTGAGCCACGGTTCGATCGCCGCCCTGCTCGCCTCGCACCGCGCGCCCACCGGCCCGATCGGCGCGACCGAACGGGCGCACGGCCGAGGCAGGGTCGCCCTGACCGCCTCGCTCTGCTTCGACGCCTCCTGGGACGGCCTGCTCTGGCTGATCGCCGGCCACGAGCTGCACCTGGTCGGCGACGAGGTCCGGCGCGACGCCGCCGCGCTCGTCCGGCACGTCCGCACCGAGCGGATCGACGTCCTGGAGGTCACCCCCTCCTACGCCGAACAGCTCCTCGACGAGGGCCTGCTGGACCTCGCCGCACCGCAGGGCCCGGCCCCCCGGGTGCTGCTGCTCGGCGGCGAGGCCGTCGGCCAGTCCCTCTGGACCAGGCTGCGCGAGGCCCCGCACACCACCGCCCACAACCTCTACGGCCCCACCGAGGCCACCGTCGACGCCCTCGTCCACCCCTTCGACGCGACCGGGCGCCCCTCGCTCGGCCGGCCCGTGCTCGGCACCCGCGCCCTGGTGCTGGACGAGCACCTGGCACCCGTCCCGGTGGGCGTGCCCGGCGAGCTGTACCTGGCCGGGGCCGGCCTGGCTCGGGGCTACCTCGGCCGCCCGGCGCTGACCGCCGAGCGCTTCGTCGCCGACCCCTTCACCCCCGGCGCCCGGATGTACCGCACCGGCGACCTGGTCCGGCGCACCCGGGATGGCGGGATCGACTACTTGGGCCGCACCGACCACCAGGTGAAGATCCGCGGCTTCCGGATCGAGCTCGGCGAGATCGAGCATGTGCTCACCCGCCACCCCCGGGTGCTGGCCGCCACCGTGACGGCCCGGGACGACGGCACCACCGGGCCCCGCCTGGTCGCCCACGTCGTCCCCGACACCGCAGGGGCCCTGGCCGCCGGCCCGCTCGACCTGGCCGAGCTGCGCGCCTTCGCCGCCGAGCGGCTGCCCGGCTACATGGTCCCGGCGGCGGTCGTTCCGCTCGACGCCTTCCCGCTGACCGCCAGCGGCAAGGTCGACCGGCGCGCCCTGCCCGCCCCCGACTTCGCCCTCCTCACCGGGGGCCGCGCGCCCCGCACCCCGCGCGAGGAGGTCCTCTGCGGCCTCTTCGCCGAAGTCCTCGGCGCCGACCGGGTCACGATCGACGACGGCTTCTTCGAGCTCGGCGGCCACTCGCTGCTCGCCATGAAGCTGCTCGGCCGGATCCGCACCGCCTTCGAGGGCGAGCTCGGCGAGCGCGCCGACCTCGGGATGCGGGCCCTGTTCGAGGCGCCGACCGTGGCGGGCCTGGCCCGCCGCCTGGACGCCCTGGACGCCGCGGATGCCCGAGATGCCCTGGACGTCCTGCTGCCGCTGCGGGCCGGGGGCAGCAAGGCCCCGCTGTTCTGCGTCCACCCCGCCGCCGGCATCAGCTGGGTCTACTCCGGCCTGCTGCGCCACCTCGACCCGGAGCGCCCGGTGTACGGCCTCCAGGCCCGCGGCCTGCGCGGCGGCTCCCCGGCCGCCGTCACCGAGATCGCCGCGGACTACGTACGGGAGATCCGCGCCGTCCGCCCGGAGGGGCCCTACCACCTGCTCGGCTGGTCCTTCGGCGCGGTGGTCGCCCAGGAGATGGCCGTCCAGCTCCAGGCGGCGGGTCAGGAGGTCGCCCTGCTCGCCCTGCTCGACGGCCTCCCGGCCGGCGCGGTCGCCGAGCAGCACCCGGCCTCCGACGACCCGGTCGAGACCCTCGCCGAACTGCTCGCCTCGCTCGGCTACGACCCGGCCGACGGCCGCGGCCAGGCCCGCCTGACCGCCCTGCTCGGCGAGGCCGCCGGCCTCCTGCCGGACGTCTTCGAGCACCACCGCAAGCTGATGGCCGAGCATGTGCCCGGCCACTACCGGGGCGGGGCCGTGTTCGTCGGCGCCACCGCCGACAAGCCCGCCGACTGGCCGTACGAGGCCGCCTGGGCCCCGTACCTCACCGGCCCCGTCACCGCCCACCGGATCGACTGCGCGCACGGCGCCCTGACCCAACCCGAGCCCCTCGCGCGGATCGCCGCCGTGCTGGCCGAAACGCTGGAGAGTGACCCGCGATGACCACGAGTACCGTCCCGGTCGAGCCGCCCGTGCTGGACGACGGACCGCGCCGCGGCCGCTGGGGCCTCTGGGCCCAGGGGGACTTCCGCAAGCTCTGGATCGGTGAGACGACCAGCGGTCTGGGCACCGCCGTCGGCAATGTCGCCCTCGCCCTGGTGGCGGTGGTGACCCTGGACGCCTCACCGTTCATGGTCGGCGTGCTGACCGCCTCCGCGTGGGTCCCGTGGCTGTTCCTCGGCCTGCTGGCCGGCGCCTGGGTGGACCGCTGGCCCCGGCTGAAGGTCATGCTGGTCTGCGACCTGCTGCTGCTCCTGCTGTTCGGCAGCGTGCCGGTGGCCGGCTGGTTCGACGCGCTGACCATGGCCCAGCTGATCGCGGTCGCCCTGCTGGCCGGCGCGGTGAAGGTGTTCTTCTCCACCGCGTACGGCGCCGTGCTGCCCGCCCTGGTCGCCAAGGACGACCTGCTGGAGGCCAACGTCAAGCTGCGCTCCGGGGACTCGGCGGCGGAGATCGCCGGCCCCGGCCTGGCCGGCCTGCTCTCCCAGGTGTTCGGCGCGGCCAGCGGCCTGCTCGCCGACGCGGTCACCTACCTGGTGTCGGCGCTCTGCCTGGGCTCCATCAAGGTGCAGGAGACGCCACCGCCGGTGGCCGAGCGGCGCGGCATCCTCAAGGAGATCGGCGAGGGCGTGCGCTTCCTGGCCGGCGACCCGTACCTGCGCACCCTGGCCCTGTTCGGCGCGGTCGGCAACCTCGGCCTCAACGGCATCCAGGCCGTGCAGACCGTCTTCCTGGTCCGCAGCGTCGGGGTCTCGCCCGGCGGCATCGGCGCCGTCTTCGCGGTGGTCTCGGTCGGCGGCCTGGCCGGGGCCGCGCTGGCCGGGCGGATCGCCCGCCGGTTCGGCACCGCCCGGGGGCTGCTGCTCTGCGAACTGGTCGCCGCGCCGTTCATCCTGCTGCTGCCGCCGGCCGGCGCCCGGCTGCCGCTCGCGGTGAGCGCGGTCGCCTGGTCGGTCGCGGTCTGCGGGGTGATCGCCGGGAACGTCCTCGCCGGCAGCTTCTACCAGTCCTACTGCCCGCCCGCGATGATCGGCCGGATCCGGGCCAGCGCCTCGACCGTCAACTTCAGCGCCATCCCGGTCGGCGCCCTGCTCGGCGGCTGGCTGGGCGAGGTGCTCGGCGCCCGCACCACCATCTGGATCATGGCGGCCGTGCTGCTCTCGGCCGGTGCCGTCCTGCTGGCGAGCCCGCTGCGGGGGATGCGGAACTTCCCCGAACGGCCCGCCGCCTGACCTCCCGTCCGGCCGCCCTCTCGTCCTCACCCATTGGAGCCCCGCCATGACCCGCACCGCCCGCCCGCGCCGCTACCTGATGTGCCGCCCGACCCACTTCGACGTCAGCTACACCATCAACCCGTGGATGGACCCGGCCAAGCCGGTCGACACCGACCTCGCCGTCGCCCAGTGGGAGCGCCTGTACGAGCTGTACCTGGAGCTCGGCCACCGCATCGACCTGATCGACCCGATCCCCGGCCTGCCGGACATGGTCTACGCGGCGAACGGCGCCACCGTGGTGGACGGGCGGGTGCTCGGCGCCCGGTTCCGCAACGCCGAGCGCGCCGCCGAAGGCCCGGCGTACCTGGAGTGGTTCCGGGCCAACGGCTTCGCGACGCACGACCCGGCGCACGTCAACGAGGGCGAGGGCGACCTGCTGCTCACCGACCGCTACCTGCTGGCCGGCCGGGGGTTCCGCAGCGTCTCCGCCGGGCACGCCGAGGCGCAGGAGTTCCTCCGCCGCCCGGTGATCGGCCTGGACCTCGTCGACCCGCGCTTCTACCACCTCGACACCGCGCTCAGCGTGCTCGACGGCGACCGGATCATGTACTACCCGGGGGCGTTCTCGGCCGGCAGCCGGGCGGTCCTGGCCCGGCTCTTCCCGGACGCGGTGCTGGTGGAGGAGGAGGACGCGGCGGCGTTCGGGCTCAACGTGGCCAGCGACGGGCTGAACGTGGTGCTGCCGGAGCCGGCCACCGGGGTCGCGGCCCGGCTGCGCGCGCACGGCTACCGGCCGATCGGGGTCGACCTCTCGGAGCTGCTCAAGGGCGGCGGCAGCGTGAAGTGCTGCACCCTGGAGATCCGCGAGGCCGTCTGACCCGCCTGAACCGGCCGGATCAACGCCCCGATCAACGACGGCGATCGACGCACGGTGCTCGTGCGTCGATCTGCCGTTGAACGCCCCTTGCCATGCTGATCACGTCAGCCCGGGGGAGCCCCCGGAAGCACCGGGGAGAACCCGGAGAACCCCTTCCCACCAGGGAAGACGACCCAGGGAGCAGTCATGGCGAAGCGTTCGACGATCGGTACCGCCCGGATCCGCCTGACCGTCGCGGGCCTCGGCCTCGGCACCCTGCTCGCCCTCGGCGTGGCGGGCACCGCGATGGCGGACGGCGTGGCCGGCGCCGGCCAGGGCGGCGTCACCGCCCCGACCGCCACCCCGACCCCGACCCCCACCGCGACCAACGGCAACGGCCACGGGGACTGGAACAGCACCGGCTCCTGAGCCCGGCCCGACCTCCGGCTAACCGCCCAGCCCCACCGAACCCCCCGGCGCAGAACCGTTTCTGCCGCCCCCGAAGCCCCGCCCGCTCACGGATCCACGAGCGCGAACGCCGGCTCCGCGAGCAGCCCCGCCACCTCGGCGGCCTCCGGAAGCCCCAGCCGCCGGAAGATCGCGTACGCCTCCCGGAGCCGCGTACCCGCCTCGGCCCCGCGCCCGAGGTCAGCCAGCGCACAGCCCAGCACCACCAGCGCCTGCGCCTGGTCCCGCTCCGCCCCCAACTCCTCGCAGAGCAGCAGCGCCCGCTCCGCGTGGTCCAGCGCCTCGTCCGCCCGGCCCAGCTCGCGCAGACTGTCCGCCAGCCGGTAGCGCGCGTGCGCGGCCCGGTCCCGCAGACCGGCCGCCACCGACACCGCCAGGCACTCGCCGAACCAGGTCACCGCCTCCTCGTGGCGCCCCAGCGCGTGGTGCGCCAGCCCCAGCACGTACAGCGTGTACGCCCGGCCCGGATCGTCCTGCCTGGTCCGCAACTCGGCCAGCACCTCGTGGCAGATCGTCACCGCCTCGTCCGCCCGGCCGCTGCGCACCCGCGCCAGCGCCGCGTTCACCGTCGTCACCAGCGCGCCCGAGCGGTGCCCCAGCCGGTTGGCCAGCTGCAGCGCCTCGTCGTAGTGGTCCACCGCCTCGTCGTAGCGGCTCAGGAACTGGCAGATCAGCCCGAGGTCGTTGAGCGCCTGCCGCAGGATCACCGAGTCCCCGGCCGTGCGCGCGGCCTCCACCGCCTGCCGGGACGCCGCCTCGGCCGCGTCCAGCCGGGTGGCGGCCAGGGCGACGTTCCCGCGCAGGAAGTGCGCCCGCCCCTCCGCCCGGACGTCCCCGTGCCGGGCGGCGGCCTCGGCCAGCGCGTCGGCGGTGGCGGCGAGCTGACGGCTCGGCGGGGTGAGCACGAACGGGGTGAGGGCGATCAGCAGGTCGGTGGCCGCCCGCAGCGCCGGGCCCTGCCCGGCGGCGGGGTCGGCGGCGACCTGGGCCGCCAGCGCGACGGCGCCCGCCCGCTCGACGGCCGCCCACTCGCGGGCCGCCTCCCGGCCGGTCAGCGGCACCCCGGGGGAGTGCGCCGGGCCGAGCGCGCCGGCGGCCGGATCGCCCGGCACGGCGTGCTGGAACGCGCTGCACGCGGTGGCCAGCAGATGGTCCAGCAGCCGGTCCCGGGCGGTGACGGCCTCCCCGTCATCGCCGTCCCCGGCACCGTGCCCCGCGCCGTCCGGTCCGGCCCCCTGGGCCGGCCGTCGCCGGGCGAACGCCCGCAGCAGGTCGTGGTAGCGGTACCTGCCGGGGAACGGCGACTCCACCATCGCCACGTCCACCAGCGCCTCCAGCAGGTCCTCGGCGTCGTACTCGTCGAGGTCCAGCAGCGCGGCGGCGGCCGGCAGCCCGATGTCCGGCCCGTCCACCGAGGCGACCAGCCGGAACGCCCGGGCCTGGTCGGCGGTCAGCTGGCGGTAGCTCAGTTCGAAGGCCGCCGCCACCGCGAGGTCACCGATCCGCAGCTCGTCGATCCGTCGCCGCTCCACCTGGAGGCGGCGGCTGAGCGTCTCCACCGTCCAGCCCGGCCGGGCGGCCAGCCGGGCGGCCACGATCCGCACCGCCAGCGGCAGGTGCCCGCAGGCCACCACCAGCTCGCGGGCGGCCTCCGGTTCGGCGGCCAGCCGCTCGGCGCCGATCGTGCGGCCGAGCAGGTCCAGCGCCTCGTCCGGCTGGAACACCTCCAGGTCGACCTGGACGGTCGCCGGCAGCCCGGCCGGGCGGGTGCGGCCGGTGGTCAGCACCGCGCAGCCGACCGCCCCGGGCAGCAGCGGCCGGATCTGCGCCGCGTCCTTGGCGTTGTCGAGGACGAGCAGCAGCCGCCGGCCGTCGACCACCGACCGGAACAGCGCGGAGCGCGCGTCCAGGCCGTCCGGCACCGCGTCCGCCGAGACCCCGAGCGCCACCAGGAAGCCGCTCAGCACCGCCTCCGGATCGGCCGGGACGCGGTCCGAACCGCGCAGGTCCACGTACAGCTGGCCGTCGGGGTAGCCGTCCCGGACCTGGTGCGCCACGTGCAGCGCCAGCGCGGTCTTGCCGACCCCGCCCATGCCGACCACGGTCGCGATCACCAGCGCCCGCGGGTGTCCGGCGGCGCCGCCCTCGGTCTCCTCCGGAGCGGCGTCCAGGGCCGTGTGCAGCACCCGGACCGGGGCCGTCCGGCCGGTGAAGTCGGCGGCGTCCGGCGGCAGCTGGGCGGGCCGGGGCGGTGCGCCGCCCGCCCGTGCCGCCCGGTCGGCCGCCTCCGGCCGCTCGGCGGAGCCCTCGGTCGCGCCGTCCCGGCCCGCCGGCGCGCGCCCGGCGGGGTGCGCGGCCCCGCCCGGGGCGGCCGGTCCGTCCGGGGGGCCGGAGGGTCTGCCCGCCGCCGGCCCACCGGTCCCACCGGCGCTCGCCGGCTGCGGCGGCGCCAGCGTCGCGTCCCCCTCCAGGATCCGCCGGTGCAACTGCTCCAGCTCCGCCCCCGGCCCGACCCCCAGCTCGGCGAGGAACAGCTGCCGGACGCCCCGGAACACCGCCAGCGCGTCCGCCTGCCGTCCGGCCTGGTACAGCGCCCGCATCAGCAGCCCGTACGCCCGCTCGTGCAGCGGGTGTTCGGTGGTGAGCGCGGTCAGCTCCGGGATGCACCGCGAGTAGCGGCCGAGCGTGAGGTCCAGCCCGATCCGCTCCTCCAGCAGCGTCAGCCGCAACTCCTCCAGCCGCTGCCGGTGCCGCTCCGCGAACGGCCCCGGGATACCGGCCAGCGGCTCGCCCTGCCAGAGCTCCAGCGCCTGGTTGAGCAGGTCGCGGGCGCGCAAGGGCTCGGCGCGGGCGGTCCGCTCCGCCTCGGCCGCCAGCGCCTCCGCCTGCGCCGTGTCCACCGCGAGCTTCGGCAGGACGAGCCGGTAGCCGTCCCCCATCGACATCAGTACGCTGCCCGCGGCCTTCTCACCGGGGTCGTCCTCCCCGGGCGCCACGGCGTCCAGCACCTTCCGCCACCGCCACGCATAGGTCCGGACGGTGGTCATCGCCGCGCTCGGCGGCTCCTCGCCCCACAGGGCGGCGATCAGATCGGTGGCACTCGCCGAGTGACCGGGCCTCAGAAGCAGTACGGCCAGCATGGCCTGCTGCTGAGGGCTGCCCACTTTGAGCGCCGTCGCGCCGCGGTGGGCCCGCATCAGACCCAGTATGGAAAAACGGAGGTCGCTCATCCTGCCCCCTGCTGCCCCAAGGACAGTGCCCGCCCCGTTCGTGCACGTGTCAGATGATGTGTGAATGGAAAACCTGAAGGTCGCGCCCAGTGTCGAGGCTCTATTGAGCCTGTGGTGACCGGGCGTTGAACCCGACCGGCGAGAATCACCGTGCCGGGGCCCTCCGGAGACGGTCCGGTCCGCGCCCCTCCTTCACCTCCCGCGACCGGGTACCCCCTGTGCCCGGTCGTGATCGCCCCGCCGTCGGCCGTCGGCGGCGGGCGCCATGACCATACCTTCGGAGGCGGACGTCCGTGAACACCGCTCTGCTGTACCACCTGCTCGACGTCGACCCGGCCGACGGGCCGGCCGAACTGCTCCACCGCGCCCGTGGCAGCCGTCACCTGCCCCACCTCGTGCTCTCCGCCCTGGCCCGCGAGGAGGTCCGGATGGGCGAGCCCGCCCGCGCCGAACTCCGCCGCGCCCGCACCCGCGCCGACCGCTACGCCCGCCTCGCCCTCGACCTGGCCCGGTCCACCGGCGTGCGCGCCATCCACGGGCTCCCGCTGGCCGGTTACTACCCCGTCGACCTGCTCCGGCCCCAGCCCTCCCTGGAACTGGTCGCCCCGGGCGAGGCCGCGCTCTGGCAGGCCGTGGTCCGCCTGGTCACCGACCACCCGGTGGAGACCGTCGACGTCACCCTGCTCGGCGACCGCCCGCACCACACCGCCGTCACCGTCCGCTGGCCCGCCGAGGATCCGCTCCTCGACCCCTGGTACCGCGTCCGGCTCAGCACGGCCGCCCTCCCCGGCGACGGCGCCGCCGTGCCGGTCCGCCCGTACCTGGTCGCGGACGACCACGTCGAGTGCCTCATCGCCCTCGCCGAGGCCCGGCTCCACCACCGTCCCGCGCCCGGCCCCGACCCCGTCCAGGGCGCCGAGCCAGGACTCGACCCGCTCACCCTGCTCGACCTCTCCTGTCTCGCCGGCCAGCCCTTCGAACCCGCCGAGACCGCCGCCGTGCTGGCCGCCTACCGGCTCGCCCCCGAGGCCGCCGCCCTGCTCGACCTCGCCGCCCCCCGCCTGCCGCTCGGCACCCTGGCCGCCGTCCGTACCGCCCTCGGCCCCGTACTCGCCCCCGAGCACCGCCGCCGCGCCGAGGCCGCCGCCGCCCCCCGCCTGACCGTCCGGCACGGCACCCTGCTGCGCCGCACGGTCATCCGCCACACCTGGGACGAGGCCCGGCTGCTGCCCCCCGGCGACGCCCGCGACGGCGGCCGGGACGGCTCCGCCCTGCTGCTCACCCCGGTCGCCGACTACCTGCTCACCGCCCCCGCCACCACCCCGACCCCCGCCGACCGCAGCACCGCGCTCGACGCCCTCCACCACTGGGACACCCTCTGCTGACGGCGGACGGCGCCGGTACGCGCCCGCCACCCGGACCCTGACGGATGGTCGGTCCACCGCTCCCGCCCCCGGACGCCCGGGGGGAGGCCCGCCGTTCCGCCCTCGCGCCGGGGCCGCGCGCGCCCTACTGTCGTTTCACGGGCAAGCGGGGACAACCCGAGGGGGAGACCTTGCACATCCACTGCGACCACTGCGGCTTCGAGCGGATCTACACCGGCGCGATGGACCGGAACGGCATGCGGTGCGCGGTCTGCGGGGTCGGCCGCATCCGCGACGGCCGGCCGGTCGGCGGCTTCACCGTCGGGCCCGACTTCCGGCCGGTGCCCCACAACCTCCCGGTGCCGCCCTACCACGCCGCCCGCAGCGGCGACATGGGCGTTCCGGCCGACTTCAGCTACTTCGCGGGCGTCCGGGGCGGGCTGTACCGGCGGTTCGTCCAGCAGCACACCTCGTACGTCGGGAGGTTCACCAACCTCCTGGTGCCGGACTCGGAGCAGTTCGCCTGGCTCACCCCGTACGCCGGGAACGGGCACAACCGGACGCACTTCACCCAGCTGCTGCTCGCCCGGGTCGCCCAGGCCAAGTTCGTCGACAACCGGGGCCGGCTGCCCCGGCTGATCGAGCCGTTCCTCGGATCCGGCCAGGTCTTCCTGAACTCCACCCGCTGGGGCACGGCCTTCACCGACGGCGTCCCGCTGTTCGGCGCGGTCGTCGCCGGCGACCTCAACCACTTCGTCATCGGCTCGTACTGGACGATGCGCCGCCTCGGTGACCGCTTCGTCGACGAGTACCTGAAGCTGGCGGCGGTGTGGGACGCCCATCCGGCCCACAACTTCGAGCAGGTGCTGGAGGACCTCCGGACCGGCCGGGGTGCGCTGCTGGCCACCGAGTCCGCTCCGGCCACGGCCATGCTCTGCTGCTTCAAGTACATCTGGCTGGTCAACCGCTCCGTGCACGGCACGACCCTGAACGCCTCCGGCGGCGTCGTCGCCACCTGGAAGCCGCGGACGGCGGGGGAGCTGGCCGCGCTGCGCGTCCAGGAGGCTGCCCGGCTCGGGGCGGTCCGGGACCAGGCGCGCTCGGTGGTGCTGGACTTCGAGTGCCGGGACTTCCGCCGCACCTGCGAGCTGGCCACCCCGCAGGACGTCGTCTTCCTGGACTGCCCGTCCCCGAAGTTCAGCAACGGCCTGGTGGAGCCTCTCCACCCCGCGCCGGAGACCGTCGGCTCCGAGAGCGCGCACACCTACGGGACGGGCGACGACGGCGCGGAGTTCCAGACGGCCGTGGTCGAGGTCGCACGGGAGCTGGTGAGGGCGGGCGTCACCGTCGTCCTCTGCAACCTCGCCAACCCGGGGCTGGTGGACGCCTACCAGCGGCTGATCGGCAACGACGTGCCGGCCGGGGACCTCAGGCGCCACACCTTCACCTTCCGGTCGCCCGCCACCACCGGCGAGGCGTACCAGCTCACCGTCCTGCCCGGCGCCCGCAACGCGACGGTGACGGCCGTGCCGGGGCGGATCCTCGCCGAGTGGCGGCGCGACGGGGGCGACGACGTGGCGCGCGGCTCGTTCTTCGAGGAGGCCTGAGCCGCGCGGCACCCTCTGGTCGGCCCCGAGTCGCTCATGGACAGGTGTCCAGGTATGCTGGACACCTGTCCATGAATGAAGGAGGCTGCCGTGGGTACGGTCGCGAACGTCCTGGTGGCCCTGGTGGCCGCCCTGCACCTGTACATCCTGGTCCTGGAGATGTTCCTGTGGCAGAAGGGGCCCGGCCGGAAGCTGTCCGGCTTCGATGCCGCGCTCGCCCGCACGACGGCGCCGATGGCCGCCAACCAGGGGCTGTACAACGGCTTCCTCGCCGCCGGGCTGGTCTGGGGCCTGATCGCCGACGGGACGACCGGCTTCCAGGCGCAGGTCTTCTTCCTGAGCTGCGTGGTCGTCGCCGGCGTGTACGGCGCCGTCTCCGCCAACCCCCGCATCCTGCTCGCCCAGGCCACGCCGGGTGCGCTCGCCCTCGGCGCCGTCCTGCTCGCCCGGTGAGCGCCGGCCGCACCCCCGCCGACCGGGCCCCCGCCGACCGGGCCCCCGAGGACCCGCGGGCCGCGCGGACCAGGGCCCGGCTGCGGCAGGCCCTGCTGGAGGAGTGCGCCGAGCACCCGCTGAACGAGATCGCCGTCGCCTCGGTGGTCCGCCGCGCCGGCGTCGGCCGGGCCACCTTCTACGTCCACTACGCCGACCTGGAAGCGCTCGCCGTCGACGCCTGCGCCGACGTGGTGCGGGAGGCGGTCGACGCCCTGCACGCCTGGCGGGGCGTCGCCGACCCGGCCAGCCCGCCGCCCGCCCTCATAGCCTTCCTGACCGAGCTGCTCCCGTACGCCGGCCTCTACCGCTCGCTGCTCACCCCGGGCGGCGGCGGCCCGCTCGGCCAGGTGCTCCACCAGCAGCTGCGCGAACGCAGCCGCACCGAACGCGCCCTGGCCGGCGCGCCGCAACCCGACCTGGTCGCCTCCATGGTGGCCGGGGGGTTCACCGCCCTGCTCGCCGACTGGCTGCACGGCCTGGTCCCGGCCACCCCGGACGTCCTCGCCAGCCGCGTCTGGCGCCTGCTGATCTCCCTGCACCGCACCCCGGACCTCTGAGCACGCCGGTCCTCAGTCGGTGAGCCCCACCTTGCCGCTCCGCCCGGACGCCCACATCGTGTGCTCGCGCGATATCGCCGACTCCGCCTGGTCGACGAACGACCCCCACGCCTCCGCGTCCGCTCCGGCGTCCGTGAGGGAGAGGATGTGCCGGATCTCCCGCGCGGTCAGGCTGTAGGCGGAGGCCTCCGTTTCGAGCCGCTGGGCCTGGGCCCACGCGGTGATCCCCGCGACCCCGGCGCTCACCACCCCGAGCAGGTCGATGGAGAGCACCCGGTACGCCTTCAGCACGCCCGCCACGATCCCGACCAGCTCCCCGAGCAGCGCCAGCCGCCGCCAGACGCGGGACTGCCGGTCCCGGAGCTTGGCCATCCGCGCGTACCAGGCGACCTGCTCGGCGAGGCGGTTGTCCCGGTAGGTCTCGATCCGCGTGCCGCGGTCGGCCGCCCGGCAGCGCTCCATCGCCTCGTTGATGTCGAGTCCGAACGACACGTCGACGACGTCCAGGCCGAGGCTGATCTCCCGCAGGCGGGCGATGAACAGCCGCCGCGCCTCGTCGGCCGGCATGGACTCGGGGAACGGGTCCCCGCACACCGCGTACCGCCAGGCCAGCGTCTTGCACGACTCGGCGGCGGCGCGGCACTCGTACCAGCGCCGCTCGTCGCGCTGCTCGACGATGTAGAGGCGGAGCAGGATCGAGGATATGAAGGCGAGCGCGGCGCCGAAGCCCGCCCAGTCGAGGCCGTCGTCGCTGGTGCTGAGGGTGGCGACCCCGATGGCCGCCGCGAGGAAGAGGAAGAGCAGGTTCAGGCGGAGCTGCCCGAAGTAGCGCCGCTTGGAGCGGATCGACTCGGCGTCGGCGTCCTGGAAGAAGGGCGGCAACTGGTGCCAGGTGAACGCTTCGTGCGGAGGAGTGGTCACGGTGCTCCTCAGGCGGGGTGGGCGGATGATCCGCCACATTAGCGGCGCCGACCGCTCCCGGCAGGGGAAGCCGGGGAATCCCCGGGTCGTAGGCTGGTCGTTCCTGAGGATCTTCGGTGGGAGGCGGGCGACATGACGGAGGATCGGGCCGGGGCGCGGGCGGAGATCGGGGTGATCGGCGGGTCGGGGCTGTACGCGCTGCTCGACGACGTCGTCGAGGTGCCCGTCGACACGCCGTACGGGGCGCCGAGCGACTCGGTGTTCCTCGGCGAGGTGGCCGGCCGGCGGGTGGCGTTCCTGCCCCGGCACGGGCGGGCGCACGCGATACCGCCGCACCGGATCAACTACCGGGCGAACCTCTGGGCGCTGCACGCGCTCGGCGTCCGGCAGGTGCTCGGGCCCTGCGCGGTGGGCGGCTTGCGGCCGGAGTACGGGCCGGGCACCCTGCTCGTCCCGGACCAGTTCGTCGACCGCACCGCCGCCCGGGCGCAGACCTTCTACGACGGCGAGCCGCTGCCCGACGGCTCCGTGCCGGGCGTGGTGCACGCGCCGATGGCGGACCCGTACTGCCCGGCCGGGCGCGCCGCCGTGCTGGGCGCGGCGCGCGGGGCCGGGTGGGAGCCGGTCGACGGCGGGACGCTGGTGGTGATCGAGGGCCCGCGCTTCTCGACCCGCGCGGAGTCCCGCTGGTTCACCGCCAACGGCTGGTCGACGGTCGGCATGACCGGTCACCCGGAGGCCGTGCTCGCCCGCGAACTCGCCCTCTGCTACACCTCGTTGAACCTGGTCACCGATCTGGACGCCGGGGTGGAGAGCGGCGCGGGCGTCACCCACGCCGAGGTGCTGGAGGTGTTCGGCCGCAACGTCGACCGGCTGCGCACCGTGCTGTTCGAGGCGCTGGCGGCCCTCCCGACGGTCCGGGCGTGCCCGTGCCGGCAGGCCCTGGACGGCTTCGCCCCCGGCCTGCCCGGCGTGCCGGGGGAGTGAGCAGAGGGGGCGTACACGCACGCCCCGGCTCACGCCCCGGCGTGCACGTACGCCGCCCACAGATGCGGCCGGTCCGGTAGCCGGTGGCGCAGCTCCCGCACGGTGCGGTGCAGGGCGAGCGCACTCGCCGCCGGGCCGCCGCCGTCCTCGGCGGTGACGTGCCGGTAGAAGTCGCGGGTCACCCGCTCCGCGTACTCGCCGTCGATCTCCCACAGCGTGCCCACCGCCCCGGGGAACCCGGCCAGCAGGAACGCGCTGGTGATGTGGATCGCCTCGTCGCTGAGCCGCTCCGAGCTGCGCGCCGTGCCGCAGGCGGTGAGGAAGGCCAGCCGGGCCGCGTCGGGCCGGGCCCGGCAGATCTCCAGCACGGACAGCCGCTCCCCGCTGGGCAGGTGGAGCCGGGCGCCGGACGGTTCCGCCGGGTCGGTGGCGGCGTGGCAGCCGAAGTGCGCCCACCGGGCCTCGCCCAGCGCGCCGAGCACGGCCGCCCGCGTCGCCGCCGCGCCGATCAGCGGTGCGGGCGCCCCGAGCAGTTCGGCGGCGTGGCGGGCCGCCGCCGCGACTCCGGGCAACTCCTCCTCGGGCACGGCGACCAGCAGGGCGCGGTCGTACGCGCC
The DNA here is from genome assembly GCF_042656005.1 of Kitasatospora misakiensis. Taxonomy (NCBI): domain Bacteria; kingdom Bacillati; phylum Actinomycetota; class Actinomycetes; order Kitasatosporales; family Streptomycetaceae; genus Kitasatospora; species Kitasatospora misakiensis. The sequence goes on from NZ_JBHSOF010000027.1 coordinate 102,835, forward strand.
GACAGTGGCCGGGCCGGCGTCCGCGTGCCACCGGGCGGCCCGGCCGCGCGCGTACGCCAGCGTCTGGAAGCCGGGCACGTAGGAGGAGACCACGGCGTCCAGCGCGGCCCCGCACCCGTCCGTGCCGCAGTCCTGCGGCCCGGTGCACTGGGCGGCGTGCAGCGGCAGGGAGTTGAACGCCCCCGTCGGCACCCACCAGATCCGCGGCCAGGCCGTCCCGTCCTCCGGCACCGGCCCCGCGATGCCCAGGTGGTCCAGCACGGGCCGGACGATCTCGTGCCACGTCCAGGACAGGCACTCCCGGACGATGGCCGCCGCCCGGACCAGCGCCACGGGGCCGGGCCGGGCACCGCCCCGGCCGTTGATCGCGTCGACCGCCTGCCGCAACCGGTCGGCCCGGGTGGTGAGTTCCTCCGTCTCGGCGCCGAGCAGCAGCGCCGTGACCGACCCCTCGGTGACCACGACCGCGTGGCAGTGGCGCCGGCCCTGCTGGAGCAGCACCACCGGCCCCTCGGCGCCCAGGGCGCGCAGGCGCTCGGCGGTGAGCGGACGGAGGAAGTCCTCGAAGCCCGGCAGCCCGCGCACCCGCCCGATGACCTCGTCCAGCGCCCGGGAGGCCTGCAGCGCGTCGAGCCGCGCCCGTTCGGGGAGCGTGCCGGGGGCGGCGCCGGTCTCGGCGGCGAGCAGCGCGGTGAGCCGTTCGAACTCGTCGGCCTGCTCCGGGTGGGCGGCGCGCAGCCCGGTCAGGTCGACCCGCGCCTCGATCCGCCGGGACAGCAGCAGGCCCCGTCCGCGCTCCAGGAGTTCGACGGCCCGGTCGACCTCGGGTCCGGCGAGGGTGGTGCGAGCGGCCTCCAGCTGGGCGAGGAGTCCGTCGGCGAGCGCGGCGGCAACACGGTCGGAGTCAGCGCGGTCGGCGCTGCCGGGGCCGAACCCGGCCTCCGTCAGCTGCCGGAGGGTCGCGAGCCCGGCGAGCGCCAGCAGGATCAGTTCGACGACCGACCGCAGGTCCCCGTCGAAGGAGCTGAGCCCGTGCTCGGCGGACCGCTGGTCGCTGCCCCGGTCGGTGATCTGCGGCAGCAGTTCGACGGCCGCGTCGAGGTGGGTGAGCGCGTCGTCGATCCGCGGCTCGGCGCCCCGCAGGGCGCCCGCGGCGTTCCCGATCTCCTGGTGCGCCCGGATCCAGGGCGGGGCGGTGAACCCGCCGAGCGCGGCGCGGGCGCCCCCGGCGCCGGCACCGAGCAACTCGTCCAGCACCCGCCGGGCCGTGGCCCCGATGGGCGGTCCCGGCACCTCCTCGGCGTTCGACCCCGGGCTCGCGTCCGCCGTCGAGGGCGCGCCCGGCCCCCGGGGTATCGGGAGGCCCAGGACGGTGGCGGCCACCATGGCGACCTCGAACCGCATGAGCTCGACCATGTCCTCCGGAGCCTCCGGCGTCACCTCGTCGACGAGGTGCGCGGCCTCGCGGACGAGGCGCAGCGCCTGCACCCGGTCGTCCCGGTGGATCACCAGGACGCGTTGCGCGATGGTGCGGACGAGCGTGGCGGCGGCGGACAGCCGCCGGGGGTGGCCGGGCGGGCACGCGGCGAAGGTCGCCCGGCAGCGCTCGACGAGTTCCTCGGTGGTGTGCGGGTTCGGCCCGCCGCCGGGGCCCATCGAGTCGAGCAGGTTCAGGTACTCCTCGCCCATGACGTCGAGCCCCAGCTCCCGGACCTGCCGGTCCTCGCCCGCCCCGGCGGCCAGCTCCTTCAGCCGGAGCGCGACCCGTCGGGCCCGGTCGAGTTCGGCCTGGTCGTGGCCGAGTACGTAGTTCTGCAGGGCGCCGTGCAGCTCGGTGTGGGCCGCCATCGCCGCCAGGAAGAGCGCCGAGGGGTAGTCCTCCGTCCCTTCGGATCCGCCGGCTTCGTCCGCCGCCGCCTCCCGGGCGGCCGCCTCGGCGAGGACCGCCGCCGCCTCGCGGGCGGCCACCGGGTCGAGCCGCAGCGTGGAGATCAGCGTCAGCGTCCGGGCGAGGGCCTGGTCGGTCCCCGGGTGGCGGTCGGGCGCGTTCGTCCGGGCGTAGCGCAGCAGTTCCACGATCTCGTCCGAGGTGGACAGGTCGCGCGAGGCCGCGGCGCGGGCGGCCAGGGCGGAGCCGAGGGCCGCCGACAGGTTGCCCCGCTCAGCGGTCTCGTCCTCGGTGAGTTCGCCCATCATCTCCCGGATGACCTCGATGTCGTGGTCCAGGGAGTCCGGGTTGTCGAGCCGGACTTCGGTCATCCGCGAGAACAGGGCGGCGAGCCGGGCGACTTCCGGGTCCGCGATGCTGCCGTCCGGTTCGCCGGCCGCGGCGGCGAGTGCGGCGAGCGGCAGCGCGGCGTCGTAGCGGCGCGCGGTGAGCAGGCCGGTCACGGGGAGTCCGGGCGGTGCGGCGGCCGTCGCCGCCTCGGTCAGCGCCTCGGCCTCGGCGTCCAGCGCGGCGGCCCGCTCGGGTTCCCGGGCCGCTCGGAGCTCGTCGGCCCGGGTGCCGACGAGGGCGGCGAGGAGGGCGTGGTGGGTCCAGCGGAGCGGATCGTCCGCGGGCGCGGCGGCGAGGGCGGCGCGGAACCGTTCGATCCGCTCGTCGGCGGCCGGGCCGTCGACCGTCTCGCCGAGCGAGGTGGTGACGGCGAGGACTTCCAGCTCGATCCGCGGCGGCGCCCCGCTCCGGTCGTTCGCCCGCCGGAGGGCCTCGACCGTCGCACCGAGCGCCTGCTCCGTCGGCTCCCCGGCCTCGCTTCCTCCGTCCGCTGCTCCCAGGCCCGCCGCCTCGCGCACGGCCGCGGCCTCCCGCGCCGCGTCCTCGTCCCCGCTCTCCCGGGCGAGCGACTCCAGGGCCTCCGCGAGGGCCCCGGCGGCGAAGCCGTACGCCGGATGCCCGGCCGGCGTGGCGTCGACGGCGGCCCGCAACCGCCGTACGGCGCAGGCGATCCGGCCCGCGTCGTGCTCCGCCGCCCCGGCCTCGGCGATGGTCGTCCCCATCATGAGGTCGAACTGCCCGGGCCAGGCGGTGGCCCGCTCCCGCAGCTCGCGCACCTGGGCCAGGGCCGTCGACGCCTCGGGCGGGAGGAGCCCCGCCGGGGCGGCGGCGATCAGCCGCGCGGCCTCGTCGAGCGGCGGTTCGCCGAGCAGCCGGGTCGCGTCGAGCACGGTGCCGAGCGCGAACGCGGCCGTCTCCGCCCCGGCCTCGTCGAGCGCGTCCGGCGGCAGCGCGGCCACGGCCTCCGCCACCGCCGCCCCGTGCCGGGCCGCGGCGGCCAGCGCGTCCGGATCGCCGGTCAGCCCGAACCGGATCATCTCCAGCCCCAGGGCCTGCGCGTGGACGTCGACGTCCCCCGCGTGCTCCGGCGGCAGCAGCCGCCGGGCGAGGCCGGACCAGCCGAGCGCGCGCTCCAGCGCGGCGAGCCGCTCCGCCTCCCCGGTCTCCGGCGCCTGGACCGGCGCGCCGTGGGCGTCGGCGGCCAGGAACGCGAAGCGGGCGTCGAGCAGCGGGTCGGCGGGGTCGAAGGCGGCGACGAGCGGGTCCGGGAACACCACGTGCTCGGGCGCTCGCGGGTACAGGAATCCGAAGGTCATGCCGATGACGCTGGTGTTCATGGCGGCCTCGGGGTCCTCGGGCCCGGTGTGCCGCAGCCAGAACGTCCAGAACACCGCGTGCACCGCGTCCAGGTCGACGGGCCCCTCCGGTTCCGGGGTGGCCGCGCGCAGGAGCGCGAACGCCTCCTCCACCGCCTCCGCGGCCCGCAGCGGCTCCGCGCTCCGCGCGTTTCCGGCCGCCGTCACCCGTGCCACGACCCGTTCGTGAAGCTCGCTCACCCGGTCAACGTAACCTGACGTATCGTCTGCCTTCAGGTTTTTCACAGAATCCAAGGGATCACGGAACCGGGGACCATGGAACCGGGGATCACGGAATCCGGACGATCACGAATCCGGGGGAGGGGCGGGCCGGTGGGCAACGACGCCAAGCACCAGCAGGTGTTCGAGGACGCCGTCGAGTACCTGTGCCGCAACGCCGAGGCACTGCGCGAACTCGTCGGCCCGGCCCGTTGGGACGCGCCCTTCGCCGCCGTACGCGACACCGAACCGTCCACCGACGGCTGGCGCGCCGCCGTCCGGGCGCTGCACGAGGCGGCCGAGGAGGCCGGGATCCCCGGCGGCATCGGCCTGCGCGTCACCCTGGGCGTCTTCGGCGGCTGGCCGGCCGGGCCGCCGCCCCGCGCGGTCGGGCGGGTCTGCCCCACCGGGCGCTGCGCCCGCGTCGACCTGCCGGACGACCCGGCGCCCGCCGACGGATCCGACCAGGTCTGCGCGCTGACCGGCGGCCCGCTGCGCCAGGTGGACTGAGCCGACCGTGGGCCTGCTCCTCGAACTCCAGAAACGCATCCCCGACGGCTGGTTCCTGCGCCGGCTGCTCCCGGCCGCGCTGCTCGTGGTGGTCGCCGTGCTCGGCGGCGGCCAACTCGGCTGGGCGCACTGGTCCGACCTCGGCCTCGCCCGGACCCGGATCGCGGGCGCCCTGCGGCTCGGCGAGGGCGTCACCTCCGACGGCGCCGCGGTGCTCGTCCTGCTCGCCGCGGCGGCCTGCGCCCTCGCGCTGGCCGTGCCGTTCGCCGCGGGCGCGGTCGGTACGCTGGCCGCCGGCGCCTGGCCCTGGTGGCTGACCCCGCTCGGCCGGCGCCTGACCGACCGCCGGCGGCGCCGCTGGGCACCGCCCGACGAACTGGCCCGCCGGGCCGTCCGGGCCCGCGCCGCAGGCCGGGAGACCCGCGCCGCCCGCCTGGACGCGCTCCGCGCCCGCTCCACCGCCGTCGCGCCCACCGGACCGACCTGGTCCGGCGACCGCCTGCGCGCCACCGAGCGGCACCTGCGCGAGACGACGGGGGCGGACGTCGCCGAGTCCTGGACCGGCGTGCTCCTGACCGCCCCCGACGCCGCCCGCGAGGCGCTGACCGCCGCCCGCGACGGCTACGACGCGGCCTGCGAGGCCCTGGTCTGGAGCGCGGCCTTCACCCTGGTCGGCGCCTGGTGGTGGCCCTCGGCCCTCGCCGGCGCCCTCCTCGGCCTGGCCTCCTGGCGCTCCCTGCGCGCCTCCGTCGAAACCCTCTGCCGCACCACCGAAGCCGTCGCCACCTTCCCACCCGCCGCTGCCCCCTGAGGGCCCGCTCAGCTGTCCAGCAGCTCAGGATCCCGGGGTCGTCGCCACCCAGCCCTGGAGGGTCGGCAGCACCGTCTCCGCGATCCGGCGCAGGGCCGTGTCGTCCTCCGTCGTGGCGTCCCGGCGCCAGAACGAGACGTCGAACGAACCACCGCTCCCGTCGGGCCCCTTGGCCACGACGATGTGGTGGCTGTAGCCGCCGGGCCCCGGGGCGCCGGTGACGCTGTTGGCGAATGTGACTGATCGGCTGCATTGAGTGACGCCGGTCTTCGAG